>NZ_JBQKUP010000022.1:0-109380 GCF_052156535.1 Nitrospira sp. T9 | reverse complement strand
GTGAATCCTCCGGGGGTTACCCGGGGGACAATCACCTGAAGGCGGGTCGCCGTTCAAGTCGACACCATCCAAATTTGCCAAAACATGTAATTCATTCATGCGCTTAGGCCGAAAGGCGACTCAGTTAACCGGACAGTAGTGTTTACAGGTACTTCTTGGACAGTCATTTTTTTGCCACTTTGTGCTTATGAGTTATCCGAAGATGAAGCCAATTGGGAGCACGTTCACTGACCGATATTAAGGAAGTTGTGCATTTGATAGTTTTTCCAGTGCCAGTAGTTTTAAGGTGCGCAAGTCCAATTTTCCAGTTCCCAATACGGGGATATGATCTACTTTGATAAAATTATCCCGTTTGGGAATGAACAGATTGGGCAATCCACTAGCCGAGACCTTTTCCAAGATCTCCGGAATGGCCGATTCTTCGAGGGTGTGTAAGACGACCAGCTGCTCCCCTTTCCGTTCATCAGGTACGGCGGTGACAGCTAAAATCATGGTTTCGGCGTTTGATGCTTCCAGTAACGCATTCTCAACCCGTCCATGAGGGATCATCTCGCCACCGATTTTGGAAAATCGGGATAGGCGATCGGTAATCGTAATAAACCCATCCTCATCCAGGGCCGCAATATCTCCGGTAGTGTACCATCCCTGTCGTATCACTTTTGCTGTCAAATCTTCACGGCCTAAATACCCATCCATCACGTTTGGCCCTTTGACTAAGAGCATACCCGGGGTGCCAATCGGCAACGGTTGCTCAGTATCAGGATCAACAATTCTGACAGACACGCCTGGAAGTGGCTGTCCGACCGTCCCCCGCCGGGAGGCGGATTGAAAAAACCCCGAAGCTCGAAAATCTGGACAATTGACTGCAATCACGGGCGAACATTCTGTGACTCCATATCCTTCAATGGGACGAATGCCAAATCGTTTTTCGAATGCGATTAGAAGCCGGTCGGGTAACTTTTCTGCGCCTGTGAGTACGATCCGGAGGGAACCGAATTGTTCCGGGGTGCAGCGGCGAAGATATAATTGCAGGAAAGTCGGGGTCGTTAAGAGGATGGTGATTCGATGCTGGTGGATTAGGTCTCCAATGGGCCCGGCATCCAAGGGAGAGGGATGGTAGATCACGCCGGCTCCATGGATGAGTGGAAACCACAGTGTGGTCAGATATCCGAAAGAATGAAAAAACGGCAAAACCCCCAAAAGTCGGTCATTGTGATCCAGGTGCAGGACTTGGGCAATTCCCTCCACGTTTGAATCAAGGTTGAAATGACTCAGCAGGACGCCTTTAGGTTCTCCCGTGCTCCCGCTACTAAAAATAATGGTGGCGATATCATCGATAGAGGGATGTATTGTGGCTCCACAGTGACGCTCCAACATCCGGATTGGAGCGAAGAGCGCTAACAACGCCGCGGTGAGCCGAGCTTGCAAATTAATCGTGTTTCGAATCTCTTCGATCCAGACAGGAGTAAGGTAAGCCGGAAATTCGACTTTGGCTTTTTTTAAGAAGATGCGGCTGGTGAGAACCGTTATTAATCCGGCTTGTTTGGCGGTGGCCTCCAACCCTTGTACCCCAAGGGTGTAATTCAAATTGACGGTGGTTTTTCCCGAAAGAGTCGCAGCCACATTGGCGAGTGCGCCGCCCACACTCGGAGGAAGCAGAATTCCAACCGTGTGTTGCCCTTCCCAGCGAGGTCTGAGTGCTCTTGCCAAGGCAATAGCGCCTGTCAGCGCCTTGAAGCAGGACACGTGAGGTGTAATCGCATCTCCAAACATGAGGCGAAAAGGGTGTTTTCGCATGGACCATACAAAACTGTGATGGAGAGGGCGTCGGCTGGGTTTTCGTAAACGCCATGCGGCTTCTCCTAATTCTTGAACGGCTTGCCTCACCTCTTCAGCAGATGTGGTTGAGGGAAGGGGATCGCCGATAGAGAGCGTGATGGGATAGGGGAAACAGGTCGGCCATTTTGCTAAAAATCGTCCACCGATGAAACTGAAGATACTCCCCCAGATACGGTCGATGTTGATGGGAATAATGGGGACATTCCGGCCTTTGACGATACGGGTGAATCCCGATCGAAAGGGTAAGAGGTTACCGGTACGGGTAATTTGGCCTTCTGGAAAAATGCAGACTAGTTCGCCTCGATCGAGACTCTGTCCTGCTTGCCGTAACGCATGTAAAATTTTTCTGGGAGATCCGTTCGAGGAAATTGGGATGACCCCCATGATTTTGGCAAAGGGATGGAGCACGCGATGGTCATAATAATGTTGGTCGACGAGAAATCGAATAGGGCGATCGGTGGTGGCGAGTAGGAGCAGTCCGTCAATGAAGGAGACATGGTTGGGCACCAAAAGTGCCCCGCCTTTTTGCGGAATACGATCCCGTCCGGTAATGGTGAGTCGATAAATGGTGTGGGTGAACAAGACTAACATCAACCGAATAAACATTTCGGGAAGAACCCGAAGCGCCCAAATGGTCAGAGTCGCGCTCCCGATGCCTGATACGAGAAAAATATTGCTGGCGCTAAGCCCGATCTTTGACAGGAATCCTGATCCCAGAGATCCCAAAAGGACTCCCCCAAAGACCAGGGTGTTGGCAAAGGCAATCACGGCCCCTCGTCGATCAGCCGGGGATCGCCATTGAATGAGAGCGTTGAGCGGGACCACCACAAATCCGCTGGCGAGGCCGAGGCATCCCATGGCCATGAGGGTTCCTCCTAATTGTGGCTCCCCAAACCCTAAGGCGAAAAGACTGGCGGTTATCCCGGTGCCTCCCAAGGGAAGGTAACCTAATTCCACTTTGGCCGCTGAGAGTTTTCCGACCAACAGGGAGCCAATGCCAACTCCGATTCCGAAGGCTGCCAGGGGCAGCCCTGAAAGAGAATCAGATAATTGAAGGACGGCTTTTGCGTAGATCAACACATCCTGCCCAACCAAACTGGCCAACGTCCAAAATGCCATGGCCCCCATGATGCCCAATTTCAAGACTCGATCTAACCGAAGGGCTTCAATGGCGGCTATCCAGGTTTCTCGCACTCCGCCCTCAAGGCGAGCCCGTGGGACTGTGGGAATAAACAATGAAGCCCATAAACCTATTCCCGAGCACGCCATAAGCACTAAACCTGTTAGCCATGGAGTTTGGCCGGAAAGGTCCAGCAAGGGACCTGCCAATGCGGTCCCTGCAATGATGGCGATGAAGGTCCACATCTCGAGTTGACCATTTCCCCATGAAAGGCGATGGTGCGGCAGGAGTTCAGGAAGAATTCCATATTTGGAAGGACTAAAAAGGGCGCTTTGGGCACCCATTGCGGCTAGTACCAGGAGAGGGAGGACTCCACCTAGCGGATTCCAAAAAAGGGCTGCGGTCCCGGCTCCCATCAACAAGACTTCTACGGCTTTCATGACGACGATGACGGTTCGCTTACTGAACCGATCGGAAAAGACTCCGGCAAAGGCCGAAACCACCATCAGGGGAAGGGTAAAGATCACAAAGGCTTGTGTGGTGGTGGTCTGGGAGGCTGCTTCAAAGTCCGGCCCAGAGGCACCTACCGAGGCGCCGACTTGTTTAATAGCCAGGAGGGCGACAATGAGTTTCCAGGCATTATCATTAAAGGCTCCAAAAAATTGCGCGACGAGCAGGCCGCGGAGAGCTGCAGACTGAGCTGCAGGTGGTGGGGAAGCTGAGGAAGATTCAGTCACCGGGATTACGAGGTGTGAGTATTGGTTTTTTCTTCAATTATCCTTGAGTTCAAGGAGATATTAGACAAATATGCTTCATGACGGAACCGAAACTATCTGTCGGTTGTTGCCCGGAATAGGACCCCAAGGGCTGTAGAATTTGGGTAAACCCTGAGCCCGAGATGGTTCAATGGTAGCATGGTTTCTATTATTTCCCCGTAAAAAGAAGTCAAGACCGCTCTGAGAATTCAAAAGGGGGTAAGTCATTTTTGGGAAAGCGAGATAGCTAAGTTGAGTTATCTTGTAGGAACTATCCTTCCCCGTCAATCATTTTTTGATCCATGTATTTTATCCTTTGTTGTGACTTGGCGAAATCATGGTTCGATCCTTGGTGGCCACACATCTTATCAAAGAAATCACACCAGTACCTATGTGCAGTTTCGATCGATACTTCTCGTGAAGGGATACTTCCGTTTTAAATGATTCGGAAATTCTCACCGTTCTGAGAGTACATGCCGTAGGCCAGATGCAGCAGGTGCTTTTTTTTCAAGGCTAACCTCCATCCCTTGAGAATCGGCTTTTCTCAGGATGCAGGAACATGCGAGTTAAGCTTCCAAGGCTCTTAAGGTTCCTTCGTATACAGCCGATTCATTTCCATATGCCGCGCCAAGGATTCGGTTGAGATGTTTTGGCATGTTCTCTTCCGTTTTCATAACCGGGATTCGTGCAAACGCTGTAGAAACAATAGATTTCGCAATATAAATTTAAATGCCATCTCGGTAAAGGGACCTCGACGACTATTTTCGTGATGACGGCTCAGACGAAATCATCAGGGGTTTCTGAAGGACAAATGGGAGCAGTGGGGGAGTCCATCTTCCATCGAATGCGAAATGTCTTGAATAGCATACATGTTTCTGCCGGGCTTATTAGCCATCGGCTTCGGGAATTTCATGTGGCAGATGTTGGGCGGGTTGCAGATATGTTGGAGGCCCATAGCCATGAATATGGGAAGTACCTCACTCAGGATCCCAAAGGGAAAAAACTTCCACATTTCTTGGGGCAGTTGAGTGAGGAATTGGCACAGAACCACCTCGACACTCTGACAGAATTGACCACACTCAATTATCACCTTGAACAATTGGAATATTTTCTGACGGTTGGGCAAGCACCCCTTCGGGTCGGGGGATTTAAAGATACCATTCAGTTTGCAACGATTATGGATGAGGCTTTGGCTCCTCATCAGGGTGAATTGGATCGGATGGGAGTCCAAGTGTGTCGGGAGTATCAAATGGTTGGCGAAGGTATTCTGGAGGTATCCAAGCTCCTCTGTATTGTGGTGAATTTGATCCGGAACGCGATCAATGGGATGCGGAAGATAACCGACCGTACCCATCGCCTCACTCTATCTGTGTTGCCCTGCCCGGACCGCGAAAGGTTTGTCCGCTTGCAGGTCGCTGATACTGGAAGCGGAATCCCTTTGGATTGTCTCACGCGGGTGTTTTTCCCGCAGGCGCCGGGGGAGCAATCAGACCTGTTGCCGAATCTTCATGCCAGTGCTATAGCGGCCAAAGAGCTTGCTGGATCGCTGCGGGTGTGGAGTGACGGTCCAATGCAGGGAGCAATATTTACTCTTGATTTGCCAGTTATTCACATGGAGGGAGAACGGTAATGGAGAAGGAACAAGGCAACCGGCGTATTTTGGTGATTGATGATAATGTGGCGATCCACGATGATTTTCGAAAAATTCTTGAGAGATCATTAGACACCTCGCTGCTTCAAGAGGTTCGGGCCGAATTGTTTGATGATGTGGAAGAACAAAAAATTGTTGAGAAGTTTGAAGTTGAAACTGCGGACCAAGGGCAAATGGGACATCGGATGGTGCAAGATGCGATGAAGGCTGAACGGCCGTATGCGGTTGCCTTTGTGGATATGCGCATGCCTCCAGGCTGGGATGGCGTAGAGACTGTGGAGCATCTGTGGGAAGAAGATCCTGATTTGCAGATTGTGATCTGTACGGCATTCTCGGATCATGCATGGGAAGATGTCATTCAACGATTGAATAACAATGGCCAACTCCTCATCTTGCGAAAGCCGTTTGATAATATTGAAGTTTGGCAGTTGGCGAATTCCCTTACCAAACGTTGGGCGGAATCGCGTCAAGCAAAGTCGCAGTTGGAATTATTAGCCAAATGGGCAGAAGAACGGGCCGAGGAAACAATCAAAGCCCACTGAAGTAAGTGCATCTCTCATATTTTGTAAATTCGTGCGTATGGGATATTAATTTTTTTGGAAGGATATTTGTGGATTAGGGGATGGTCTCTCTTTACAGTGTGCGCAATATGTCGGCAAGTCAGGGAAGCCTTAATTCGCATGTTCCTGAGAATGAAATACCATGGATGTTCAGGGCGGAATTTCATCCGTCCAGCGTAGACTGCTGTTTTTTTATGTTTGAGCTATTTCTCCTTCATGAGTGACCTCCTCTCCTTATTCCCTTTATGTGATGGCCCAGGGCATGTCGGAATCTAATCGGCAGGTGCTTTCAGAATTTCCGCTTCTTCGTGTGGGGATCGTGGGACTTCAGGAAAGGGATCTTTCCCCATCCTGTCAAAGGGTGTTGGCTTCTCGGGGTTCCATGCTTCAGATCACCTGGCTTGACTATACCTCAGTGCATCCCTTCTGTTCTGACTCTGACAACCCATTTGATCTCATTTTGGTGGACTGTCGCGTGAAGCGAAGGGGTGAGGAGATTGCGCGCGATATCAAAAAAACCTGTGGCAATGCGTTTATTTTGGGATTGATTCATGAAGATATTCACGAGGGGGAGGGAATAACCGAAACGGCTATTGATTGGCTGGTAAATGAGCATATGGCAGGTGTCGCGATTCCCTGGGCCATTCAAGAGGGGTTGGTTCGACGTCGGGGCTTGATCGAGCGGGAGCAATTGCGCAGGCAGGTGGAAGATGCCTCTTATAAAATTGAGATGGCGGATGTGGCCTCAACCGTGTTGCACAATGTGGGTAATGTGCTTAATAGCGTCAATGTGGCGGTGCATGTGGTCCATGAGTTGATTGATCAGTCTTCAGTGATTTTGGTTCATCGAATTGCGGAACTGTTAAAGCGGCATGATGAGAATTGGGAAATTTTCCTCACTCAGGATTCAAAAGGAAAGCGGATTCCGCCGGCGATTATGAAATTGGGGAGCCACCTCATAGCAGAGCAACAGAACGTGCTAAAAGAATTGGAAGGCCTGGTTCGCAATATTGATCACGTGAAACAAATTATCATTTCACATCAGACGATGGCGAAGTCTCGGGGCACCAGTGAGGCTCTCTCTGTGGTGGAAATTCTCGATCAAGCGGTGGAGTTAAGTTTTCAACCTGGGGATGCGAAGTGGATAAGGATCCAACGAGACTATCAGCCTGTCCCGGCTGTTGTAACCGATCGGCATCAGCTCCTTCAAATTCTCGTGAATCTGCTACGAAATGCTAAACAGGCGATGCAATCAAATGACGGAGTCGACCACCAGCTCACCATAGGAGTCGAAGTTCGGACAGAAGATGGTTTTTCGGTTGTCATCACAATTCAAGACACGGGAATGGGAATTGCGCCTGAACATTTGGCCAGAATGTTTACTCGCGGTTTTACGACCAAACACGATGGCAATGGGATTGGTCTGCATAGTTCGATGGTCAAGATTCATCGTATGGGTGGATTGTTGCAGGCCCATAGCGAAGGGGTTGGCGCCGGTGCAACCTTGACACTGATCCTTCCGGTTGAGGTAGGGGCAGGACAGACATGAATCCCGTCTGTACTCTTAATCGACGGATCTTAGTGATTGATGATAGTCCGAACGTTTTACAGGATTTTCGGAAAATTCTGTGTCCCGCCATAAGATTCATTTCCGATTCGTGCTCGGAGGGCAGTCATGATCTTTTTGATGAGCCCTTCCTGCATCATGGAAAAGAACCCTTCGATCTCGATTGTGTGGACAATGGGGAGTCAGGGCGTGATCTGGTCACGCAAGCTAAGGCGGAGGGGTCTCCCTTTGCGGTGGTGTTCTTGGATGTCCAATTGCCTAATGGCTGGGACGGGTTTGAAACGGTTGAGCGAATTTGGGATGAGGATTCTGACGTACAGGTCGTATTGTGTACGGCCTATCCTGATTGTGGATGGTCGGAGGTATTGCCTCGATTAGGACGCCGGGATCAATTATTAATTTTACGTAAGCCCTTTGATCCGATTGAGGTGTGGCAATTGTCTTCAGTTTTGACGATGAAGTGGCATTGGGCTCAGCAGGCCCGGTTGCGGGTTCAGGATCTCGAACAGGTCGTCATGACGCGCACGGGCCTCCTAGAAGAAACCAACCGTCGTTTGGAGCAGGCTTTGTTCAGGCGACAAGCGGTTGAGGCGCAGTTAGCTCACGCGATCCGTGATGTCGAAGAACGCACTCTCGAACTTTCTGCTGTTCGGGACCATGCGTTGAATGAAATTCATGAACGGGAACGGGTCGAAGTCATATTGCGTCACAAAACCGATGAATTGGCCAGGTCGAATCGCGACTTGGAGCAATTTGCGTCGGTTGCAGCCCATGATTTACAGGAACCGCTTCATTCCATACAGGTATTCCTTGATCTTTTACGGCTGAAGTATGGATCAGCTCTTACCACTCATGGTCTGGGGTATGTTGATCGCGTCAAAAATGCGGCTGGTCGTATGCAACAGCTGATTCAAAGCCTGTTGGTGTATTCCAGGGTCGAGTTTCCGCAAATGGCGGAGGAGAAGCTTGTCTTGCGCGAGTTGGTTGAGGAAATCCTATCGGATCTAGGCGCCCGAATTGAGGAATCGCGGGCTGTCGTTCAACTTGAGAAATTACCCATCATTTATGGAAATGCGATTCAAATCAGACAATTGTTACAAAATTTGCTGGGCAATGCCTTGAAATTTCATCAGCCGGGGGTGCCACCTGTCATTCGTATCACAGCAACGATTATTCAGGATCGACGTCACACAGGTTCAGGCCAGCATGGGAAACTTTGTCAAATCGAAATTCAAGATAAGGGAATTGGTATTCCGCCAGAACATTTCGAAAATATTTTTGGGATGTTTAAGCGACTTCATCGGAAAGAGGAATTCGAAGGGACAGGGATTGGGTTAGCAGTGTGTCAACGTATTGTCGAACAGTGCGGTGGAGCCATCTCCGTTCGTTCCAATCTGGGAGAAGGATCAACCTTTATAGTCACGCTCCCCATTCAGCGATGAGAAGAGTTGACGGGCAGTTCCAAAGATGACCCACAGGGATTTACCGATTGGGAGAAGCGTAGATTGCTTAAATTTGCTTTGTGGATATTGGGAAGAAATTTTTTAATTTCATTATAATTTATGGTACCGATTCCTGCGCATCGCCCTGTTTTACTAGTTTGGACGCATCCCGAAATCCAAGGCTTGTTGCGCGCCGCGTTGTCTGCGCCGTCTGTGAATGTCCGGCCGATAGAGAGCTTATTAAGTGACAAAAGTATTGCGAACTCCGGTGCTCAGGCATCTTTACCGCAGTTCACCCTTGTCAGCGTGGAAATGGGGCCTCAGGCATTAGCGAAGTTCGCAGAGGCTCAAGCTGCGAACAATCCCTTTGCACTCGTTGTCATTGAGGGTCGTGCTGGGGAATGGGAGATCGTGCGAGATCTGGCTGAGGGGCTGTGGAAATGTGATCAGACCTTACGGTGCATCTTCTGTCTTCCCTCTGATCGCGCATCCTGGCCCCATCGACTGGTTGTGAGCCGGCCCGAGCAATGGGCGGTACTTCGGATCCCATTCCTTGGAGAAGAGGCCTTTCAATTAGCCAGTTGTTTGAGCCTGCCGTTACCGAATCCCGTGCAGCAGGCGTTGGATAGGGCAACCGACTCTAATGAAATCAGTTGTTCCTCTACCCCCTACCTTGATATTAATGCCCCTAATGGCGAAGAGGCGACGGGGGCATTGCAATCTGCTCGTGGCGAATTAGCAGCTTCCAGATATTATGTTGAGAATATTCTCAGATCGATGGCCGACTCTCTATTAGTCATTAACGCCGATATGACCATTGGAGCAGTGAATCCTTCTTTGTTAAACCTTTTGGGTTATCAGGAGGATGAGCTCATTGGGCAGTCGCCCGGCTTGATTTTTGGCGAGGAATTTTCTCAAGGTGCTATCATAGAAAATCTTTTACTTCAAGGATCGGTGAGTGGTGTGGAGTCCAGTTTCCTGACTCATGAGGGACAGAAAATTACCATTTCCGTCTCTGGTTCGATGATGCAGGATTTGCAGGGGCAATTTCAGGGGTTGGTATGTGTTGCCCAGGATATCACTGAACGAAAACGGATGGAAGAAGAGAAGCTGCAATTGCATGAGCAGTTAATGGAAACCTCAAGGCAGTTGGGAATGGCCGAAGTGGCGACGGGTGTGCTGCATAATGTTGGGAATGTGTTAAATAGCATCAACGTATCCATCGGGGTCATTACGGATCTTTTGAAAAATTCGATGGTGGGGGATGTAGGTCGGATCTCACAGTTATTGGATAAGCATCGTGAAGATCTTGGAACGTACTTATCGCAAAACCCCAAGGGGAAACAAGTACCGCATTATTTGGGGAAATTATCGGGGCAATTGAAGGAAGAGCAGCGAGTGGCATTGTTGGAATTGGAGCGCTTAAGGGAGAATGCTGGGCATGCTCAGCAATGTGTTGCGGCTCAACAGGATCTGGCTAAGCCCAACGGGATGACGGAACAGGTATGTGTAGCTGAGGTGATAGCGGAAGCTCTGGCCGTGAATCAAAAGATGTTGGAGGAAACCAACGTTGCGGTGATTCAAGAGTTTCAGGAGGTGCCACAGCTCAACGTGGATAAGCATCAACTCCTTCAAATCTTAGTGGATGTCATTCGCAATGCCTGTCAGGCCATGGAATCGGCTGCCCAGAGGCACTTAATTGTGCGTATCAAGCTCATCATTGGCCCTCCGGATTCTCTTTGCTTGGAAGTTCAGGATACCGGCAGCGGGATTCCTCCCGACGACATTACGAAAATTTTTGGTCAAGGGTATAGCACCAAAAATGGAGGACGGGGCTTGAGTCTGCATCACGGTGCATTATTGGCAAAAAATATGGGCGGGGCCCTTCGCGCTCAAAGTGAGGGTCTGGGGCAAGGCGCCACATTTTTTCTAGACCTGCCAGGGAATTTTCATTTTCCCGATTTGTAACTTCTACATCCAGCGAATTCCATCGTTTTTTCTGGCCGTCTCTTCATGAGCGTTGTGTTGTTCTGTTGCCTCTTCCTTTTGTTTGGCATTTTTCTTGGACTGTCTTATGGATTCCTACCTCAAGAGTCAGTCTGGTGAAACCGAGAAAATTTTGAAGGGGTGAGAGGAAACTTTCAGTCCTCTGCAATTTTTCTATGTTTTCTGGAGTATCTCACGTGATTGAATATTGGCATCAAACCGATGATGACTTTTGGAAGGGGGAGGGAGAAAGGACTCATGAAAATCGGATGTCTTCGTTTCATACTGGAAAGCCACTGACCCCCTGGGCCAGATCTTTTTCACCGCGGGTACTGATGGGAAGGCATACAAAATTTGATGAGCTTCCATCTCAAGCGTCACCTTATCTTAACCTTGAGGTGAAAATGCATGTGCAGGCAGTAGCGGGTGATGCGGGAATGATTCCGGTTGATCTGGAGCGTGCGTTAGACCTTGGGATCGAAGTGTTTCTCTTATCCGAGGGATGTGCGGTAGAGCCTTCGTGTATTGCCGCCTTGTGGCGGCATAGCCTCAGAACGGGATACCTGGCTGCACGGATTGCCTTGAATCAGGAATCGAATTCACGCATGGTCTGGCAATCATTTGTGGGAGGGGTGCTTCATGATATTGGCATGCTTGTGCTTTTGACTCAGCATCCGGAGGTATTTACGACGGTTGTAGAGACATCTCAATGCCGAGGAGGGAGCTTGGCGGAGTTGGAAAGACGGGTTTTAGGGTATACTCACGGGGAAAGTGGAGCCACTTTTCTGGCGCGATGGGGTATAGATGATGTGTTACTGACCATTGCGGCGTTCCATGATGATCCATGGAAGGTTCCCCATGCGACCTTCGGCCCATTGACGGCGGTGTATGCCGGAAATTTTGTTGAGGGAGGAGGGATCGCTCAGGATGGGGATGGAGTCATTGGGAGAGAAGGAGAAGCCTATTTAACCCGTTTAGGTCTGTGGGAAGATCTACCGATTTGGCAAAGCTGGATGCCAAGTATTCCCCAACTGGCGATTCATTGAACCCTCGTATCGCTCAATTCATTGTCCTACGGTTCGCATGACCCCCAATGCCTCTTCTATGTTTTTCGCAGATGTTTTTCATTACCCTTCGTTAGCATTTGCCTCGTAATCGCATCTTTTTTCTTTCTCTAGTCTGGTCCAAAATTCCGGAATTCTTTGGGTTCCCATTGCCAAGAAGAGGGTGTAGGATTTGTTTGAAGAGTGTCTTCCCGTGTTATCGAATTGAGGGGGGATGAAGGTCAGTCACCCGGACGACCCGATTTATCACTTTACTGATTGAAATTTTCTGGCATTCTGGTAATTGTATGCATGACGATTACTGGGTAAGCTGGTAGATAATGATATTGAGGAGAGTCATGAAGATTCTGTCGATATATCTGATTGGCGGAGTGATCGTGGGAGGATGCATCCTTTTCCTTCCTCAGACCGTCGTCTCCTTGGATCCTCCTTCCGCCCCGTGTCAAAATCCTGAAGGATGTGTCGCGCAATTTCTTGAACAACTAGAATCTAGCGGAACTGGTTCTGGAGCCCGCTTGGATCATGCCAAATTTTTCAATGAGTTTGTCGGAGCCAATGGTAATTCCGCTTTGGCCAAACATGCCGGGATTCGTTATGGATATTGGCTCAAGGAATTCTCCCCTCTTGAGGCCATTACTCTGTTGCAAGCCTCTCTTCGTGATTTCCCTATTCTGAGGGATTATCTCACCTTTTGGATGGGGCAGGCATACGCCCATGCTGGTTTGGGGAAGGAAGCAGCAGAGGCATTTCAGCAGTTTAGTGAGCATTTTTCAGATTCTTTGCTTCGAGCTGACGCACTCTATGCTGGTGGGGATGTTTTGGCAAACCTGGGGGATTGTGAAGCCGCTCTCTCCATGTGGTCTCAGGCACTCAGTATAAAATCTGACCATCCCAAATCTGCAAATGCCTTCTTTCAAATGGGTCTATGTTTTGCTCAGATGGGACAACGTGAAAAGGCTGTTGAGATTTTCCGTGAATTATGGTGGAAATTTCCCTTGGCCCCGGAGCGAGTGCAGGCTGAGTCGTGGCTACGCCGGGAGGTGGGTTCTTTGTTTTTACCCTCACTAGACGAGCGATACAAGCGTAGCATGGCATTATATAATGGCGGGGCTTTAGAAGAAGCCGTACAGGAATTTCAACACATTACGTCTCTCTCTCCTCCCACTCCTCAGCTTTTTCAGGTCCAATATACCATGGCCATGGCCTTCGTTCGTTTAAAACGGTATGACCAGGCAGAAGGGATTCTGACCTCACTATCGCGTTCCTCTTCCCCCAGAAGAGATGATGCATGGGTATGGTTGGGGAGAGTGTATTTGCGTCAGGGGAAAGGGCCAGAATTGGAGGCTCTTGTCGGAGCCCTGTCAACTGAAAAAGTAACAGGTGATCAGCAATCATTGCTCCTCACCTTTTATGGCATTTGGTTGGAAGATCATGCGCGCTGGCTAGAGGCTGGGAAGGCCTATAAGCGGGCAGCGGCTGTGGCTCACACGCTGACGCAGAGGTTGGATGCGCTTTGGCGAGTAGGGTGGATTCATTATCAACAGAAACAATTCATTGAAGCCATTGAAATGTTTCAGGAGATTGTCCAGGCAGTTGGAACTCCCCAAACCGATTCTTCTCTGCATGCGGCTTCACAGGCTTTCTATTGGCTGGCCCGCGCCCAGGAACGTCTTGGGCAGATGGAACCCGCGCGAGAACGTCTAAAAAATCTCAGCCAGGACTACCCCTTTACCTACTACGGGCAATTGGCGGAGATTCGACTCGGTCCCACGGAATTTTCGACGAAACAATGGGCGGTGTTGGCATCAACAGACATAATGAATGTGGAGACGCCAGCTCATCTTCAGCAGGATATCCATTATCAAAAAACACTAGAGTTACGAACCCTTCGCCTGTATAAGGAGGCAGTCAAGGAGCTTGAGGTTGTTTTTGCCCGCTTCGGAGCGGATCCCAAAGCCTTTCCTCAATTGGTCTCGTTAGCAAGCGAAATTGGGGCCTACGACGTCGGGATTCGATTATCTATTCGTCATTTTGGCGGGACGTTGCGGAAAGGACAGCTTCATTCCTCGTCTGCCGCCTGGTTGGGGGCTTTTCCCATGGGCTACCAAAGTGTCATTCAATCGTTTGCCCCAAAGCATGTGGATCCGTTTTTAGTCGCGGGGCTTATACGAGAAGAAAGCCTATATAGCGCTCGTGTTGTCTCCCCCGTTGGCGCGATTGGCCTGATGCAGCTCATGCCAGAGACAGCCAAAAAAGTTGGTCGTCAATTGGGATTACAGGAGTCCGATTCTGATCGAAAGGGCCTGGATGAGCCAAATCGCAATATTCAATTAGGGACGTATTACCTGGGGCAATTACTGAATGAATTTCAGGGGAATATTATTTATGCAGTGGCCGCGTATAATGCTGGACCTCAGGCGGTCAAACGGTGGATTGGGCAAAATGGTCACCGAGATCCGGATGAATTTATCGAGCTGATTGGATATCGAGAAACCCGTGGATATGTGAAACGCGTACTTGGAAGTTATCGAATTTATCGGACATTGTTTGGGGATGTCTGCCGAGGTGTTTCTCTTGACAGGTTTTGTTGAACGAATTATAGTCCGCCTCGTTTGACCTTGTGAATAAGGAGGCGTGCACGTGAGCGTAGAGAAATTAGAAACGTTGGAGGTTCGAGTTAAAAAATTACTTGATCTGGTTATTGAACTACGGCAGGATAAATCCCATCTTGAACAGGAGTTGGAATCGACCCGGGAACGGCTGGCCAAACACGAAGAAATGTCTGAAGGATGGGAAGAGGAGCGAACCACGATTCGATCCAGAATTGAAAAAGTGCTGGGCGAGCTTGAATTTTTAGACCGTTCAAACGATTAACCTACAGGACTTAAGAATGACGAGGACCATTGAAGTCGAAATCTTTGGTCATCGAATCTCTCTCCAAGGGGAGGGAGATGAGGCGTATTTTCATGAGTTGGCCGGGTATGTTGATGCGCAAATGCGTACCCTCGCCCAAAAAACCCGAACAAGTACTCCCACAAAGCTGGCTATTTTGGCCGCAATTAACATTACGGATCAGCTCTTTCGACAGGAGAGACACCGGCAGTTTGGAGAAGCTGAAATTGAGCGACGGACCCAAGTCCTGCTGGAAACGATAGAAAAACATCTCGCGGCCAACCCGCATTAACCATTCTCTCCGTCATTTCCTCTCGTCCAGCGTTAATTAGGTATTACCTTTGAAATCAATTGGTTGAAGTGCTTCGTTCCATTCGTGGGCGGAATGTTGTCGGTCTATTCCCATCATTCAAATGGCACATTATTGAAATTCCTCATCGTCTTCTGATATTTTACTTTTCATAAGTTATTGAATTTCAAAGAAAGAAAGGAATATCCCTCTTGTGGAGGGAATTGAACTGGAGGCCCACTATGACAAGTCTTTTCATAGTCATTGTGGGTTTTTTGTATGATGGGATTGTACGAGGTAGGGAAATTTTATTATTTAAGGGCAGATTGAATTCTTGGAAATCGTTGTTTACGAGGCAAATTGCTCATTTCTATCCAAATGGCTCGCCTTTTGATCTAAAAATTTTAAATTTTTGGCCTTTGTTGTATCCATGTTCTTCTAATTCAAGCAGTAAATGTGAAGACTGGATTCATTGGGTGAGTACTTTGTGTGTTGCTATGGGCCCTTTTGGCTTAAAGAGTTGCCCTATTTTTCCTCCTCCTCGTTTCCTGCAAATATGGGCCTTCTGTCCCATCAGATAGGCTTTTCTCCAGTTTTTGTTTTCCTTCCTTTTCTGATTTTCCCCTGTGGTTTTGCGGGTTTGTTTCCGCCTAACAGAGGGAAGATGAATCTTTCTCGTGATTGTGACATGAGGAAACGAATAGGAGCTAACCAATGGACACGGTAATTCCCATACTTGCAGTGGTTATCGGGCTTTTTCTTGGATTTGTGTTATCGAAGGTGTATCAGCAACAGAGAGACTTGAAGCGTCGGTCAGCAGCTGAGGAGCAAGCTCAACAGCTCACCCAAAATGCTCAACGAGAGGCAGAAAATCTTGTCAAAGAAGCAAAAATCGAAGTAAAAGATCTGCTGTTTCAAGCCAAGTCTGAGCTTGAAACAAAAGAAAAGGAAAAGAGAAATGAGATTCAAGCCGCGGATCGAAAAATCATCCAGCGAGAAGAAGCTCTCGAGCGTAAGATCAACCAATTTGAAAAACGTGATGAGGAGATGCGACGAAAAGAGCGTTCCCTTAAGGAGAAGGAAGAAGCTCTGGTCAATAAAGCTGCTGCGTGCGACCAAGCCATTAAGGAGCACCGTCTTGCCCTGGAGCAGGTGGCAGGAATTACGGCCGAGGAAGCCAAGCGCCAGTTGTTGGGTGAAATTGAAAGTGAAGCACGAATGGATGCGGCGTTGTTAACAAAAAGAATTTTGGATGAGGCTAAAGAAACCGCTGAACGAGAGGCTAGAGAAATTGTAACCCGGTCGATACAGCGGATCACAAGAGATTACGTCAACGAGGCCACGATTTCAGTGGTTCCTCTCGCGAATGATAGCATGAAGGGAAGGATTATCGGTCGCGAGGGAAGAAATATTCGGGCTTTGGAGGCAGCAACCGGCGTTGATCTTATTATTGACGAAACCCCGGAGGCAGTGATCGTGTCCGGCTTCGATCCCCTTCGGAGGGAAGTCGCGAAAATTGCACTTGAACGCCTCATGCAGGATGGGCGCATTCATCCGACTCGGATTGAGGAAGTCGTAGAAAAGGTCAAAGGCGACTTAGATAAGTTAATGAGAGACGATGCTGAAAAAGTTATCTTTGAAGTCGGTCTTTCAGATTTTCACCCTGAAATTGTCAAATTATTGGGTCGTCTGAAATATCGAACCAGTTATGGCCAAAATAATTTATATCATGCCAGGGAAGCATCATATATCTGTGGGATTATGGCTTCAGAGCTGGGGTTAGATGTGAAATTGGCTAAGCGGGGAGCCCTCTTGCATGATATAGGAAAAGTGGTTAGCCATGAAGAGGAGGGTACGCATGCGATGCTCGGGGCGGAATTGGCAAAGAAGTATGGAGAGTCGGAGCTCATTGTGAATGCCATTGCTGCCCATCACGAACAAGTTGAGCCACTTTGTCCTGAATCGGTATTAGTGGCTGCAGCGGAAGCTCTCTCGGCCGCCCGCCCGGGTGCCAGACGCGAAACTCTCGAAGCCTATGTCAAGCGATTGGAAAAGCTGGAATCCTTAGCTACTGGGTTTACAGGGGTTGATAAGGCCTATGCAATTCAGGCTGGACGTGAAATTCGGGTAATAATTCGTCAAGGAGAATTAAACGACAGTGAAAGTTTTGCCCTGTCCCGAGATTTGGCCAAAAAGATTGAACAAGAACTGACATACCCTGGACAGATAAAGGTGACAGTCATTCGAGAAAATCGCTTTATCGAATTTGCCAAATAGCTCTGTAAGTAAAGGAGATCATGAACGTACTGTTTATCGGAGATATCATGGGAGAGCCTGGCCGTCGGGTGATCTTAAAGCATCTGTCAAAGGTTATCCAGGAACATCAGATTGATCTGGTTATTGGCAATGGGGAGAATGCGGCAGGTGGGTTTGGCATCACACAGGAAGTGGCCGAAGACTTGTTTGATCTGGGTCTTTCAGTCATTACACTGGGCAATCATGCATGGGATAAACGTGAAGCTTTAGAGTATCTGCAAAAAGAGCAGCGCGTGATCCGTCCCGCGAATTATCCTGATGGAGTTCCAGGAAAAGGTACGTGTGTTGTAGAAACCATTCATGGTGAGCGTCTGGGGATTTTGCAACTTATGGGGCGAGTGTTTATGCCCATGGTGGACTGCCCTTTTCGGGTTGCGGAACGCGAATTGGCTCAATTAACGACACAGACCCACTGTATTCTCGTGGATATGCATGCCGAAACCACCTCAGAAAAAATGGCGATGGGGTATTTTTTAGACGGCAAGGTATCTGCGGTCCTTGGAACGCATACGCATGTTCAAACTGCTGATGAACAAATCTTACCTCAGGGAACGGGATATTTAACCGATGTCGGAATGACCGGCCCTGTTCAATCCGTCATCGGGATGAAACCAAACTTGGTGATTCAGAAATTTCTGACCCAACTTCCGAAAAGATTCGAAGTGGCGACAGGACCTTCTGTTTTAAGTGCGGCAGTGTTAAATCTTAATTACTCAACTGGAAAAACCACTCACATCACGCGCCTTCGTGTGTTTGAGTAACGTATCCGTGCCAGGGCTTTTCCCTTCAGTGCTTACCGTCTCGGCTCTCACCCGACAGATTCGTTCAACGTTCGAACAAAACTTTCCTCCACTCTGGGTTGAAGGGGAAATTTCTAACCTTCGCTGCCCGTCTTCGGGACACCGGTATTTTACCCTGAAAGACCAATCGAGTCAGATCAGAGCTGTGCTCTTTCGTAGTCAGGTCGAACGCCTGAAATTCGCGCTTCAGGAAGGTTTGGATGTCTTTGTATTCGGTCGGCTTTCAGTGTATGAACCACGTGGAGACTATCAAATACTCTTGGAGGCGGTTGAGCCCAAGGGTGTTGGTGCGCTCCAATTAGCCTTTATTCAACTGAAAGCAAAGTTGGAAGCCGAAGGATTATTTGAAGCTTCGAAAAAAAAGGTGCTTCCACTGTATCCGCATCGGATTGGTCTGGTGACATCGCCTTTCGGTGCTGCAATCCATGATCTGCTGACCATCATTCATCGTCGCTGGCCTTTTGCGCAAGTATTGGTTGCTCCTGTTCCCGTGCAAGGGGATGAAGCTGCCGGACAAATCGCTAAGGCTATCGGGGTGCTCAACCAATTAGGCAAACTGGATGTGGTAATTGTCGGGCGTGGTGGAGGATCGTTGGAGGACCTCTGGGCATTTAACGAAGAAATTGTGGTGAGAGCTATCGCCTCTTCCAGGATTCCGGTGGTGTCGGCTGTTGGCCATGAAACCGATCTGACGCTCGCAGATTTAGCTGCTGATTTTCGGGCTCCCACTCCCTCTGCTGCGGCAGAGTTGGCGGTTCCGGATTGCTCAACGGTTAGGCATCACTTGGGCCATCAACGAGTACGATTGGAACGGTCTATGAGGAGTGTATGTGTCGCGTGGAGAGGGCAAGTTCAGGAAATGACTGGACGATTGCCTGAGCCTAGACTCGTGCTTGGACAATTTGTGCAACAGGTGGATGAGTTAGAGCGGCAACTCTATGTAAAAATGAAGCACTGGTGTCGGAATCTCCAGGTGCAATTGCTGAAGCATCAGTCCTCAATTTGGGAGAGGAATCCTCTGATTGACATTCATCGGCAGCAACGGGCTTTGGTTGACCGAGGAATTCGGCTTGTACGCGGTATGTCGGGATGCATTCTTGATAAACGCCATCAGACAGAATTGTGGATGTCTCAGCTGAATCAATTAAGTCCCCTTGCGGTCTTAGCGCGGGGGTATAGCATTGTTCACAAGCTGCAAAATGGAAAAGTTGTAAAGCAATCAACAGAAGTTTCGGTGGGAGAGTCTGTACGTACCAGACTTCATGAAGGCGAATTGATTTGTCTGGTAAAGCGTACCCATCCTTCAACGTAAGAAATTTCCTTTTGCTTCATGTTCCGGCATGGCTATAATACATGTCAGGTTAATAGATCATGAACCCATGATACGAGAGAACTGAATCACTGATCATCTTCGGACAATATTTATGGCTGTACTGAAATTTGAAAAAGCACTGTCCCGCCTGGAAACTATCGTGGCCGAGTTGGAGCGCGGGGAGCTTTCCTTGGATGAATCCCTGAGGATTTTTGAGGAAGGAGTCAAGCTCTCAAAAACCTGCCTGAAAATGCTGGATGATGCAGAACGCAAAGTGGAGATCCTTGTGCAAGACAAGGATGGAAGAAAGCGTATACAGGCTTTTTCGATTGAGGATTCCAATTTACCAGAATCCTAAATTTCCTCCACGACCACCTCTCTCAATCGGTGATCTTCGCATTGTCTGCTTTGTGGACATGAACTTATGAAGGCTGCTCAGCCATCAGCTCCTTCCCGGAGACCCTCAAAAGAACGACTGGATTCCCTTGTCCTAACTCAGGAATTGGTCGCAAGCAGAGAACAGGCCTGCCGACTTATTCTTGCCGGTCGAGTGAAAGTTAATGGGGTCCTTATAGATAAACCAGGAAAGCTGGTTGCGACAACTGTTTCGCTGGAGGTGACGAAGCCGGAATTCGCCTATGCCAGCCGAGCCGGTGAAAAGCTGGCACCTGCCTTGGATGCATTTTTTATTTCCTGTTCAGGCTGTGTGGTGATGGATGTGGGTGCATCCACCGGGGGGTTCACAGATTGTGTGCTGCAACGTGGAGCCAATCGAGTCTATGCCATTGACGTAGGGTATGGGCAGTTAGATTGGAAGCTGAGAACGGATCCTCGTGTTGTGGTCATGGACCGTTGCAATATCCGCCATCTGTGCCCCCAAGATATTCCTGAGCCGGTTGATTTGGCGGTAATCGATGTTTCATTTATTTCCCTACGTTTGGTGTTGCCGGTGATTTTGCCTGCCCTGCGTGATCAGGCGTATCTTGTCGCCTTGGTCAAGCCGCAGTTTGAAGTTGGGAAAGGACAAGTCGGCAAGGGAGGCATTGTCCGTGATGAACGATTGCGTGAGCAGGTGAGGGACGATTTTGTGGATTATGTCCGTAGCCTTCATCTCGACGTCATTGGTGTCATGGATTCGACCTTGTTGGGAAAAAAAGGAAATAAAGAGATGTTGGTGGGAATGAAAAAACGGGAAGATGAGTACTGAAGGAAGCAAGCCAATGGCTCGCAGTATCCTCTTAACCTAATCATGTAAAAGGAGAAAGTCTGGCATGTCTACAAAAATTCTGGTGACCGGGGGAGCCGGATTCATTGGATCACATCTGGTTGACCGGTTGATTCAGGAAGGCAATGAGGTGATTGTTGTTGATAACCTCTCTACAGGGAAACGAAAGAATGTCAATAAAAAAGCCCAATTTTATAAAATGGATATTCAGAGTAAGCGGATTGAACGGGTATTCCGAAATGAGCGTCCCCTAATTGTCGTCCATCTGGCCGCGCAAATGAGTGTACGCCATTCCACGGATGATCCGGGGTTTGACGCGCAAGTCAATATTTTAGGGACCATCAATGTTTTAGAGCATGCCGTGAAGCAGGGTGTGCGAAAGGTGACATTTGCATCGTCTGGTGGTGTGGTCTACGGGGAACAGGAAATATTTCCGGCCGCAGAATCGCACCGGACAGAACCTCTTTCTCCTTATGGAATCAGTAAGCTGGCTGGAGAAAAATATTTAGCCTATTACGCAAATGCGACCGGACTCAGGTATGTGGCGCTTCGTTTTGCGAACGTCTATGGGCCCAGGCAGGACTCTGAGGGGGAGGCAGGGGTCGTGGCTATTTTCTCAAAACAAATGTTGGATGGTGGTCAACCGATTGTCAATGGAACTGGGAAGCAAACAAGAGATTTTATCTATGTGGATGACGCGGTGGAAGCGATCTTGGTGACCTTGGGAGAGGATGTTCGGGGAATTTTTAATGTGGGAACTGGCCAGGAGACGACTATCAACGAATGTTATGGAATTATTAAAAGTTTAACGAAGTGTCAATGCAAAGAGCTATATGGAGCGGCAAAGAAAGGCGAGCAATTCAGGAGTGTGTTGGATGTGACAAAACTCAGAGAGGTATTTGGCTGGGATCCTCAGGTTACTTTGCAGGAAGGGCTTACCCGGACAGTCGATTTTTTTCGTGGAACCGGAAAATAACCTCTCCGTTGCGCGTAGAAGGAGAATGATTTCACCTGGTAGCTTCTCGGTTAATACCTGGGAACGGATTGGTCGATTTCAATGGACCAGGCTTCAATTCCTCCAATCAGATTTTTAACATTCGAGAATCCCTGTTGCAAAAGAAATCCCACGGCATCCGCACTCCGCATTCCTTTATGACAATACGCAACAATCTCAGCGCTCGGGTCCAATTGTTTCAGGGAATGGGGAACCTGGCCAAGAGGAATCAGCACTGATCCCTCTATTTTTGCCAGGGAGTATTCGTGGGGTTCTCGGACATCCAACAAGAAAATTTTATCGCCTTTATCCATCCGAGCTTTTAATTCACTGACAGTGATGGTGTAACTCATATTTGAAAGCCTCCTTACGTTCCTGAGGTATCTCTTTATAGACAAATGATCATAGCGGCTGAATTTTCAGGGTGTCAATTTTTTCTTTGCGAGAGCGGGAGGGAGCAGCATCATGCCGGAACAGTCGGTCGTCTCGATTGAACAGATTTCACAGTTTGAAGGCCAGAACATTACCATCAAGGGATGGATCCGCAACCGACGCTCGAGCGGAAAATTAAGCTTTTTGATGGTGCGTGATGGCACAGGAGATCTCCAGGCTATTTTAAGCAAAGGTGAGGTTGGTGAGGACCAATTTTCTTTGTGTAGTCAGTTAACCCAAGAGTCTTCTGTGATTCTGACTGGAAAACCTCGAAGGGATGCTCGAGCGCCAGGTGGATTTGAACTTGATGTATCCACATTGTCAGTGATTCACATTGCAGAACCCTTTCCCATACAACCCAAAGACCATGGAGTTGGTTTTCTGATGGAGTATCGGCATCTCTGGTTGCGGTCGCGACGCCAGCACGCCATTTTACGGGTTCGCCATGAAATAATCCGGACGTGTCGGAATTTTTTTGATGATCGAGATTTTACCTTAATTGATACGCCGATTTTTACTCCAAACGCCTGCGAAGGCACCACGACCTTATTTCAAACTCAATATTTTGACCAGGTAGCCTATTTAGCCCAAAGCGGTCAATTATATGGAGAAGCGGCTGCGACGGCTTTTGGGAAAATATACTGTTTTGGTCCAACCTTTCGAGCGGAAAAATCAAAAACCAGACGTCATTTGATGGAATTTTGGATGGTTGAACCGGAAATGGCCTTTGCCGACCTGCCGGATGCCATGCAACTGGCAGAGGAATTGGTTTCAACGGTTATTCAGCGAGTCATAGAAACTCGTCGACCTGAACTGGAAATCCTAGAAAGGGATATTCCAAAATTAGAAGCCATGGCCAAACCCTTTCCGCGAATAACCTATGAAGAGGCCCTGACGCGTCTTCATCAAAAGGGGGTCGCTATTCAATTCGGCGATGATTTCGGAGCCGATGACGAAACATCTTTGGCGCAAGAATTTGATCGTCCGGTGATTGTTCATCGATATCCGGCTGCCGCCAAAGCATTTTATATGGCGAAAGATCCAGAGAGGCCAGACTTGGCATTATGTATGGATATGCTCGCGCCGGAGGGGTATGGAGAAATTATTGGAGGAGGCCAACGAATCCATGATTTGGATGAATTGCTGACGCAAATTAAAGCTCACGACCTTCCTGAGGAGGCCTTTAAGTGGTATGTGGATTTGCGACGATACGGAACGGTTCCTCATGCTGGTTTTGGTATGGGAATTGAGCGAGTCGTCGCCTGGATTTGTGGATTGGACCATGTTCGAGAAACGATTCCATTCCCCAGGATGCTCTATACGTTGTATCCTTAAAATATTTATTGGGGAATACCTTGAGGTTCACAAATATTATGGCCATGGCTCCTAAATTTCTTATTCTCTAGCTCCTACCTTCTTGCAACCTTTTCTGAGTGCTTGACATCATAGGCGAGGGTTGTATACTTCCAAATGTGGGAGGAAGTGGGATGAATTCCACATATATTGTAAAAATGAAACAAGGTGTGCATGAATGATGTTCATATACCGGTACTCGTAGAGGAAATCTGTTATTGGCTTAATCCGCTTCCGGGTGGGATCTATGTTGATTGTACTGTTGGAATTGGTGGAACGTCGCTGAAGATACTGGAAAAAACCGGAAAAAATGCTCATATTATTGGTTTGGACCGTGATTATCAGGCCGTTGCTCTTGCGAAGAAGACATTAAGTGAATATGAATCGTCTGTAAAGATACTATATGGGAATTTCTCCCACATTCGAGATTTTGTTCAGGAGTCCGGCTATGAGAAGGTTGACGGTGTTGTGTTTGATTTAGGGGTGTCATCGTTGCAGTTGGACCAGGCAGAGCGTGGATTTAGTTTTTCCCTGAGTGGGCCATTGGATATGCGAATGGATCAAACCCAGAAAGTCACAGCAGCTGATCTGGTGAATCATCTTCCGGAAAAAGAATTAGCGGATGTCATTTTTACCTACGGTGAAGAACGGTATTCCCGTCGAATTGCCCGTGCAATCGTTCAGGCCAGGGGCGCCGGTCTTATTCAAACCACGCAGGCCTTGGTGTCTGTCCTTGAGGGTGCGCTTCCTTATGTCTACAAAAAGGGGCGCTTACATTTTGCGACTAGAACCTTTCAGGCGCTTCGGATACGCGTGAATCGTGAGTTGGACTTGCTCGAGCCGGCTCTTCGGGATGCCATCGACCTGCTGAAGGATGGCGGAAGGGTGTGTGTCGTCGCATTTCACTCGTTAGAAGATCGTATTGTAAAGCAGACGTTTCGTTCTCTGGCACAGAGAGAGCATCCAAAAGTTGCATTGCTGGTCAAGAAGCCTGTGATTCCGAGTGTGTTGGAAATACAACAAAACCCTCGTGCCAGAAGCGCTAAGTTACGTGTGGCCGAGCGCCTTCCGGAAGGAGAGACCCTATGAGGAAAAACGTGTTCCTTGGCGTCATGATTCTATTGGGGGTGTGGTGTCTGCTCTATGTTGGGGTCAAGATAGACATGTGGCGACTGGGGTATGCCATTGAAGAGTTAGAAACTCAGCGTGCGGTATTCAAAAAAGAGCAAGAAGGTTTGCAGGTTCGGCTGTCGCAGTTAACGGATCCGCAACGAGTTGCCCAACGGGCGCAAAGTCAATTGGGACTCACTGTGGCTCAGGAAGGGCAGATCGTTATGGTCTCGCTGGATACGTTACCCCAGTCTGAATCGGATGGAAATTTTCCTGTGCGTCTGGTCCGTGAATTTGGCAATACCGTCGTGAGCCTTCCGTGAAAACTCCATCTCAGGACATTCATCCCGTCTGTCGAATCCGAAGTGGCATTGTCTGCTTGGGCCTCCTTTGCGGGTTTGTGCTTATCGGTTGCCGACTGTTTTACCTACAGGTCCTTCAAGCGGACGTTGGGGCTCATCAGGCACAACAGCAACACGAAAAAACCGTGATCGTTCAGCCGGATCGAGGGGTCATTGTTGATCGACAAGGGCATCCACTGGCTCTCAATGTGGAAGTGTCCTCATTGTATGTGAGGCCACCGTCCTTGAATGATCCACAACGGGTTGCCCGATCCTTAGCGCCGATCTTACAAATGCCAGTCAAGGAATTACGCGATTTGTTCACACGAAATCAGCCATACGTTTGGGTTAAACGCAATATCCCGGAACCCGTCGTCAAGGAAGTGGAGGCGTTGAATATATCCGGGTTGGGATTGACCAAAGAACCGCATCGTTTTTATCCCAAGGGAGAATTGGTATCTCATCTCGTGGGGTTTGCCGGAATTGATAGCCAGGGATTAGAAGGGGTGGAACTTCAATATGAGTCCTATCTACGGGGTGAAAAAAACCTGGTGAAATACCAAAGGGATGCTTTGGGCAGAAAGCTTGCCTCACCCCCAAGTCATGATTCCGTACCCTTGTCGACTGGGTATCATCTCACGTTGACCATAGATGAGGTTGTCCAATTCATTGCGGAGGCGGAGTTGGCGCAAGCCTTAAAGCAAAGCGGCGCGAAGTCTGGAAGCATTGTGATCATGGACCCCTTAACCGGAGCGATTCTGGCGTGGGCACTTCATCCCACCTTTGACCCTAATCACTTAGGGCAGTTTTCCACTCAGGATTGGCGAAATCGACTGGTGACGGATCCCTATGAGCCGGGGTCAACGTTGAAAATTGTGGTGGCAGCGGCGGCGCTTGAAGAGCAGGTGATGTCTCCAGACACGTTAATTTATGGGGGAGACGGAAAGATGTCGGTGGCAGGGACCATTGTTCATGATCCGGCAAAAACCAGTTGGATGACGTTTTCCGAAGCGGTGGCGCAATCGAGTAATGTGGGGGCGATCAAAGTCGCCATGGAATTAGGGCAAGACCGGGTTTTTCGATATTTAAAAGCGTTTGGATTTGGAGAAAAAACCGAAATTGATCTTCCGGGAGAGTCCTCAGGGATACTCCGAGAGCCCAATAAATGGAGCGGTCGAAGCCTTTCTTCCATTGCCATGGGTCAGGAAATCGCCGTCACCCCGATTCAAATGGTCACAGCTATGTCAGTGGTGGCCAATGGTGGTTGGCTGATGACGCCCTACGTCGTCTCTTCGATCCTGGACTCAAACGGACAGGCTGTCTTGACCAAAGATCCACAACCCAAACGGCGACCCATTTCGCTTGAGACAACCGGCACGTTAACTCGGATTCTCGAACTGGCCGTAGAGGCAGGAACAGGCAAGCGTGCCAGGCTTGCCGGATATCGCGCTGCGGGAAAGACGGGGACGGCTCAAAAAATTGACCCGAAAACCGGGTCCTACTCTTCTTCGCAAGTGATTGCCTCGTTTGTCGGATTTGCACCAGTCGAGCGCCCGCGTCTTGCCATGTTAGTCGTCATTGATGAGCCGACGATTGGGAACTGGGGTGGGGAAATTGCCGCTCCGGTCTTTCGAAAGGTCGCAGAGCGCGTTTTGCCCCATTTGGGAGTGTTGCCGGGTGGATCCGCAGTTATTCGGACGGCTGCGGCAAATTCGCCAATTCCTTCACCGCAGCCCATTGTGCAGTAATCTGTGACGCTTCAAGAGCTTCTTGCCTCACTGGATACGGTGGTACGTGAAGGGGATCTTCAGGCAGAGGTTGTATTCGTTACCGAGGACTCCCGGCAAGTGAAGCCTGGTTCAGTATTTGTGGCCATCAAAGGGGAGCACTATGATGGACATCAGTTTGTGAGACTGGCTCAAAAGCAAGGGGCAGTTGGTGTGGTGGTGGAGGAGGGATTTGAGATACAGAATCCACCATTAGCAGGAAACTCGTCTGCGCTCATTCGAGTGACAAATTCCCGGAAGGCCTTGGGGTTGTTGGCGGCAAAACTTTCCGGTATGCCGTCTGCCCACCTGCACATGGTGGGGGTCACGGGGACGAATGGCAAAACCACGGTGACGCATTTAGCCAAATCCCTGCTGGAAGCTCAAGGACATCATGTGGGACTGTTGGGGACCGTAGGCTATGTGTTCGGGACAGAGCGCCGTGTGGCGTCACATACCACTCCGGCTCCTGTCGAGCTACAGGACATGTTGAGCACTATGGTCAATGCCGGAATGGATGTCGCGGTCATGGAGGTCTCTTCCCATGCGTTGGCCTTAGATCGGATAGCCGGCTGTGAATTCGACATAGTCGTGTTTACCAATTTGACGCAAGACCATTTAGATTTTCATCACACGTTGGATGCCTATTTTCAGGCGAAACTCCGTTTATTTACCGAATGCGTCGATAACGGTCAGAAGACCCGCCCCAAACGAGCCCTCGTCAATGCGGATGATGAACGGGCTTGCCTGATTCTTCAACATTGTTCCATTCCGACCTGGACATACGGGCTTCATTCCCACGCCGACATCAGAGCGGAATCCGTCCGCCTTTCTATGGAAGGAACGGAATTTCTGGTGAACAGTCCCAAGGGCCCGTTGACAATCAACAGCCAATTGGTGGGAGAACATAATGTGTCGAATATGCTGGCTGCAATCGGAATTGGTCTGGAAATGGGCATGACGGTTCCGATGATTGAACAAGCCGTGCAGTCAGTGGCCAATGTACCCGGACGGTTTGAACGTATCAATGAAGGCCAACCATTTACGGTCGTCGTGGATTATGCGCATACCGAAGATGCGCTGTATCGGTTGCTTCGCGCGGCGCAGGCCATTACAAAAGGACGCATCATTACCCTATTTGGCTGTGGGGGCAATCGGGATCCCGGAAAACGTCCCAAGATGGGGCAGGTTGCGGCACGACATAGCGATGTGGTGATAGTCACGTCCGATAATCCACGAACGGAAAATCCTGAAACAATTCTGACTCAAATCGAACAGGGCATTCAATCTCTGCTTCCAGACGAACGGTGTTCCTATCAGATTATTACCGATCGCGCCGAAGCCATTCATGCCGGGGTTTCAGAAGCCAGGGACGGAGATCTGTTGTTGATTGCGGGAAAGGGGCATGAAGACTACCAAATTCTCGGCACACAAAAAATTCATTTTGATGATCGTGAAGAGGCCAGGAAGGCCATCCATCGACAGATGGGTTCCCGGTAGCGCTGACGATTCAATATGGCAGCTTTTGAGATCAATGAAGTGCTCGATGCGACTGAGGGGAGGTTGCTCCTACAGGGACCACAGAAAGGGAGAATGCTTCGAGTGCAAACTGATTCGCGGGAGATTAAATCCGGTGATTTGTTTCTGGCCTTGAAAGGGGAGAAATTCGATGGCCATGAGTTTGTGAAAACGGCCTGCAGGCTGGGAGCCCGAGGTGTGGTGGTTGAGGAGGCGCAGGCCCGGGAGATGTTGACGCAAGTACGTCAGGCTGGCCCGGTTCCTGTCATGGTGGTGGCGGTAAACAATACCCTGCGAGCTTACCAGGACCTAGCCAGATTCCATCGATTGCGCTTTTCAATTCCGGTGGTGGCCATTACCGGCAGCAATGGAAAAACGACGACAAAGGAAATGGTGTATCAGGTGCTGGCGACTCGCTGGCGCGTCCATAAAACTCAAGGGAATTTTAACAATGCCATAGGTGTACCCAGGACGCTCCTGGGTCTTCACTCCCGACACCAGGCTGCCGTAATTGAAATGGGGGTGGATCAAGTGGGGCAGACGACTCAATTGTGTGACATGACCAGGCCTACGGCAGGGGTGATCACCAATGTCGGTCCCGACCATTTGGAATTTTACGGCACAAAGGCCAGGTCGGCCATATCGAAAGCTGAACTATTGGATTGGCTTCCTCGAACTGATGATGCGGCAATTCTGAATGCAGATGACCGATATTTTGAAATGTTTTCCCGGAAAGCGAAATGCCCGGTGATCTCATTCGGGATGTCGGCTCAGGCGAATGTTCGGGCGGCCGACTTGGAGTGGAACGGACGGAGAACGGAATTTCGCCTGTTCTTACCTCATCGAAAATTGGCCAAACGAGCCAGTGTGCGAATCATGGGCCCGCACAATGTTTCTAACGCCCTGGCCGGCGCGTCAGTGGGTTGTGCCATGGGATTGTCGGGCGATGACATTGTTTCAGGATTACAAAAGTTTCGCCCCGCTCCCATGCGGTCGGAGATCCGCAGGTGGGGTGGAGTGCTGTATCTCTTTGATTGTTATAACGCCAACCCTGCTTCAGTCAAAGCCGCGTTGGAATCGCTTGTTGGACTGAATGTGGCCAAAAGGACGATCGCCGTATTGGGTGACATGCTTGAGTTGGGGCCTAAAGAGGCGCAGTTTCATCAGGAAATTGGACGCGATGCTGCCAAGCACCATGTCACCCATTTAATTGCCTGTGGTGCGTTTGGACACAACATGTCCGAAGGTGCTCAAAAAGTACACGGACCCACACAGGTGTCCGTGGTAAAAGATGCCACGGAAGCCGGCGCCTTGCTGAAAACCATTGTGAAGCGTGGGGATGCTGTGCTCATTAAGGCTTCCCGTGGAGCAAAAATGGAACGAGTGCTCGATGCCGTTCGCCCCGGGTCCTAGTCTGCACGAATTGGGCTGGACGCCAGGGCCATAAGGAGTCCTTGAGAGTGAAACGTCTGACCGTGATGATGAATGAGCAACAATATCTGGACGAGGTTTCTTTTCCTCTACCAGAAGAAAGTACATCCTAATGCTGTATCTCTGGCTTTATCCCCTTCATACCGAATTTGCCATCTTCAATGTCTTTCGGTATCTCAGTTTCCGCATTATTTATGCGGCAGTGACCGCTTTTCTGATTGTGTTTTTCCTGGCCCCTCCCATGATCAAAAAATTGCAGACCTTGAAACTCGGGCAAAAAATACGAACTGATGGCCCGCAATCGCATCTGGGAAAATCCGGTACCCCTACGATGGGAGGATTGCTCATCATCTTTTCGGTTTTGCTCTCAACCGTGTTGTGGGCGGATATCTCCAATTTCTATGTCTGGTTGGTCCTCCTATCGCTGGTGGGTTTCGGGATGATCGGATTTGTGGATGATTACATAAAAATTTTACGTGGCCAATCCAAGGGATTGACGGCCACGCAAAAAATCGTTGGACAGTTAGGAGTGGCGTTGGGCATTGGGCTCTTTTTTTATCTTTCTCCCGGCTATTCCACGGAACTCAGTGTGCCGTTTTTCAAAAACTTTACTCCAGATCTAGGAGTCTTCTACATCCCATTTGCCGTTCTAGTCATTGTGGGGTGTTCCAATGCGGTGAACCTCACTGACGGGCTGGATGGTTTGGCCGTCGGACCGGTCATTATTTCAGCGATGGCCTATTCGGTGGTGGCCTGGGCGGTTGGAAATAAATTGGTCTCAGGGTATCTGCTCGTCCCTCATATTGAAGGAGCTGGGGAATTGGCCATCCTGACGGCCTCTATTGTTGGGGCGGGATTGGGGTTTCTCTGGTTTAACACGTATCCCGCGTCGGTCTTCATGGGCGATGTGGGATCCTTACCCCTGGGTGCGGCCTTAGGGACGGTGGCAGTGGTGTGCAAACATGAATTGTTATTGATTCTGGTTGGCGGAGTTTTTGTGATGGAAGCGGTGTCCGTGATTTTTCAAGTGGCATCGTTTAAGTCCAGGGGAAAGCGAATTTTCCTTATGGCGCCATTGCACCATCATTTTGAACTGAAGGGTTGGGAAGAGCCCAAAGTGGTGGTGCGTTTATGGATTATTGCGATCATTTTGGGCCTCTTAAGTATTAGCACATTGAAGTTACGCTAAGCAGAGGATCTTTGTGGAACCCTGTGGAGCCATGGAAACCGTGAACGTCACTCCCGTGTTTCCCATGACGAGTTGGCCAAGTAAGCGTGTCACGGTGTTTGGCCTCGGACGAAGCGGCAGAGCGGCTGCCGATCTCCTTCTGGATCTTGGTGCGGTGGTGACGATCGTCGAAGAACACACAAGTCAGGATGTTGAGTCCACATCCGCAGCGTATCGTTTTCGAGGCGTACGAGTGCTCGGAGGGGATGAAGTTGCCGACGGGTTGAGGGACCTCGACCTCCTGGTCGTCAGTCCTGGGATCCCCAAGGACCATCGTCTTCTCCGGGAGATTGTCCAACGGGGCATTCCGGTTATTGGGGAAATTGAGTTAGCCGGATGGTTTCTTCGGGCTCCCATCATTGCGGTGACCGGAACAAACGGGAAAAGTACCACGGTACGCCTCATTGGATCGATCCTGCAACATTGTGGAAAGCGGGCATTTGTGGGCGGCAATCTGGGCATTCCATTATGTGAGGCGGTGCGTAAGCAAACGGACCCGTCTCCTGGGCCTGACTATGAGTATATTGTCGCAGAAGTCTCGAGCTTCCAATTAGAAACGATCCACCTGTTTAAGCCCTGGGTTGCCGCATTGTTAAATGTGACGCCGGATCATTTGGATCGACATCCCACTCCAGAAGACTATCGGGCTGCCAAGCAGCGTATCTTGGAAAATCAGACGATTCAGGATTGGGCGTTGATTAATGTGGACGATCCTGTGGTGAGAACCCTGGCATTGTCGGCACGGGCAGGCCTCTGTGAATTCAGTCTTGCCAAAAAAGTGAATCAGGGGGTGTATCTCGAAGCAGGCGAGATAAGAGCACGGATGCACGGAAAGGATTTTTTCATCTCTTCACGTGATGCCCTCCCGATGCGGGGAGACCATAACGTGGCAAATGCGATGGCGGCAATGTGTGTCGGATTTCTCTGTGGATGTTCAGCAGAGGATATGGTTCGTGCTCTTCAGGCCACGCCGACCTTTGAGCATGCCTTAGAGGTAGTTCGGGAGTGGAAGGGCATCACCTTTGTCAATGATTCGAAAGGCACGAATGTGGACGCCACCCTCAAAGCCTTACAGAGCTTTCATGAGCCCTTGGTCTTGATTCTTGGTGGAAAAGACAAAGGCGGTGATTTTTCGCAGTTGACTGACAGTATTAAACGACAGGTCAAGGGGGTCGTGGTGATCGGAGAAGCGACTCAGAAAATTCTCCAGGCCTTGGATCAGGTCAAGCCGGTGGCCCTCGCAACCAGCTTGACGGATGCGGTGTCCCAGGCCGTGACATTCGCGTCCGGTGGAGATGTGGTGTTGTTTTCCCCGGCGTGCGCCAGTTTCGATATGTTTCGGAATTATCATCATCGCGGACTTGAATTTAAGCGGGTTGTCGGAGAACTTCACTAAATGGGTATTCCAGCTATCTTGCGGCGTAAAAACTCCCATGTGGAATCCCGGGCATGGGCGGATCTGTTCCCTGGGAATCTGGGCATCGGTTCCAGGCGGATCGATCCGCTGATCGTGGGAATCACCCTGGCACTGTCCCTTGGGGGATTGGTCATGGTGTTTAGTGCCAGTGGGGTCATGGCGGAAAATAAATTTACCAATGCCACCTATTACCTCCAACGACAAATCGTGTGGATGCTGTTGGGATTTGGCGTCCTATTGGTCGGGTCCTTCATCGACTATCGCCAGTGGAAGCAATGGATTCCAATGGTTGTCGGAGGATGTATCGTTGGATTACTGCTGGTCCTGGCTGTGGGCCCTCAAATCAACGGTGCTCGACGATGGCTCGCGCTTGGATTTTTTTCCATTCAACCCACGGAAATGGCCAAGCTGGCCGTTGTGCTGTACCTCGCGGCGTTTCTCTCCAACCCGCAACGGCGAGTCACTGATTGGCAACGAGGGTTTCTTCCCCCTGTGGCGATGGTGGGCATCATGTGTGGGCTCATTGTCGTGGAGCCGGATTTAGGAAGTACCGTCGTTATCAGCCTGGTGTTCGTCGGCATGATGTATCTGGCCGGAGCGAGAGTGCGGCACTTGGCTTATTTAGGTGGGCCGATGATTTTGGGTGTGGGTGCTCTCATCTGGATGAGTCCTGAACGATGGGAACGGATGACGACATTTATGAATCCGTTCGCGGACCGACAAGGTGCAGGCTATCAACTTGTCCAGTCCATCCTGGCCTTGGAAAATGGCGGATTATTTGGTGTCGGTCTTGGGCAGGGCAAGCAAAAGCTGATGTTTCTTCCGGAAGGCCATACCGATTTCGTGTTGGCCTTGGTGGGAGAAGAGCTGGGCCTCATTGGAACCTGCGGGTTGTTGGCCCTGTTTGCCATTTTAGTGTGTAAAGGATTTCGAGTGGCGGCCTTGGCACCCGATTTGTTTGGGCGATATCTCGCTTTGGGCATTACCTTGCTCCTGGGTATTCAGGCCCTGATCAATGCAGGCGTCGTGAGTGGGCTGTTGCCTACAAAAGGCTTAACCCTTCCCTTGGTCAGTTACGGAGGGTCGTCGTTGCTGGTCACCATGTTAGCTCTCGGAATTTTGCTGAGTGTGGCTCGACAGGGACGAGCCGGCCCTTAAGTGAAGAGAAAGATGTAATGCGGGTCGTCATTGCTGCGGGTGGGACGGGAGGTCATATGTTTCCGGCTATTGCGTATGCCAAAGAATTTCAACAGCATGACCCTGGGGGGAGCATTGTGTTTGTCGGGACGGGGAAGTCGTTAGAGGGAGAAATTCTGGGGAAAGAAGGGTTTGGGTTTGAACCGATCACAGTTGAAGGTTTTGTGGGCCGAGGGCTGGTTGGCATGGTGCGTTCCCTCATGCTGCTCCCGAAGTCGTTATGGCGTGCGATTCAGATTCTCCGCGGGCATCGAGCCGATCTGGTCATTGGGACGGGCGGGTATTTTAGTCCTCCCGTGGTTGTGGCGGCCTGGTTGTTGAATATTCCCAGAGTCCTGTTGGAACCGAATGCCATGCCGGGATTGGCCAATCGGGTGTTGGGTCCATTGGCCGACAGAGTCTTTCTCGCCTTTGACAGTGCAAAACCTTTCTTTTCCTCATCGAAAGTCAAGGTGATTGGCACACCCATTCGAAAGGCTTTTGCCTTGGAATCTCCTCCGGTTCCTCCGCAGAAGATCTCCCATCTGTTGATCTTTGGCGGGAGCCAAGGGGCTCGGGCGATTAATTCGGCCATGTTGGAGGCTGTGGAGATTTCATCGAGGCTGCGGGAGCAGGTGACCATCACCCATCAAACCGGAGCGGACGATTTCGAACGGGTCAAGGCCGGCTATGCACAATTGGGCGTTCAGGTAGATGTCCGCCCGTTTCTCTTTGATATGCCTCATGAGCTTGCCAAGGCGGATCTTATCGTCTGTCGGGCCGGGGCCAGCACATTGGCTGAGTTATCTGCATATGGAAAAGCCGGAATTCTGATCCCGTTTCCCCAGGCGACACACAATCATCAGGAGATGAATGCCAGGTCCATGGAAACGGCCGGAGCGGCTCGAGTGCTCTTGCAATCCGACCTCACCGGGCAGCGGCTGGCAGAAGAAATTGAACGATTGATGTTGGATATTCCCCACCTACAGGAAATGGCAGGACAGAGCTGGATCCTCAGGAAAGTCAACGCCGCAGAGCAAATGGTGAATGAATGCCTCTCGCTGGTGGGGCATCCGGTGGCGTCGTGAAACACAGGGGAAATATGGCACGGATGAACAATCAATAGAGTCAAAGTAGAAACCATTGTCTGAACCTATTCAATCTTTAATGAGGAGGGACTCTTACAGGGAATGAAGAGCAAGTCCTGTCATGGCCACGTCTGGAAGATCCAAAATAGTCGTCGTGTCACACGAGAGGCTTATGGTGAAGTCGCGAGTCCGGTAGGCCGACCCGGTATTGAGACTATCCCTCCAGACCTACAGGCCATGCGTCCCCAGCAGTGGACGCATCAACTGAACGTCTTCGGTGAACCTCCCTTCAACCCTGGAAGTCTAAAACATTATGTTTCGAAAAATTCAGCACATTCATTTGGTCGGTATTGGAGGAAGCGGGATGAGTGGCATCGCAGAGGTGCTCCTCACATTAGGGTATAAGGTGACCGGCTCCGATGTGGGAGCGTCCGACACGATCCGCCGGTTAGAGGAATTAGGGGGCACGGTGTTTATCGGACATCAGGAATCGAATGTGGAAGGGGCGCAAGTGGTGGTGGTGTCGTCGGCCATTGCCGGGTCCAATCCGGAAATTCGTGCGGCCCGGGCCAAGGTGATCCCGGTCATTCCACGAGCGGAAATGCTGGCAGAGCTGATGCGATTGAAGTACGGCATTGCCATTGCCGGCGCTCATGGAAAAACCACGACGACGTCGATGGTCGCATCGATTCTTGCGCAAGCCGGCCTCGATCCCACATTCGTGATTGGGGGCAAGGTGAATGCCATGGGGACCCATGCGCGTTTGGGCCGGAGTGATCTGCTGATCGCGGAAGCCGACGAGAGTGACGGGTCGTTTTTGCGGTTGTCACCCTCCATCGTGGTCGTGACGAATATCGACCGTGAGCACCTCGATCATTACGGAAGCATGGAAGGTCTTCAGGAGGCATTTTTAGAATTTATCAATAAGATTCCATTCTACGGCGTGGCGATTGTGTGTGCCGATGATCCCTGGATTCGCAAGCTCCTGCCTCGGGTGGTGAAGCGATATCATACGTACGGCATGAGTGATTTTTCGGGTGTGCTGACCTCTGATTTGTTTGCGACGGACATTGAAACCAAAGCGATGGGTGTCGAATTTCGGGCGCATTACCGGGATCAAAAGCTCGGGCCCTTCCGCATTCGAATCCCGGGTGTGCATAACGTGGCCAATGCGTTAGCGGCCATCGGGGTGGCATTGGAATTGGATGTGCCCGTGGATTTGATCCGGGCAGGGCTGGCGGCTTTTGCCGGAGTCGAGCGGCGGTTCCAGATTCGTGGAGAAAAAAACGGCATTGTGGTGGTGGACGACTATGGGCACCATCCTACCGAGATTCGTGCCACTTTGGCGGCGGCGCGAGCCGCATGGCAGCGCCCGTTGATCGTGGTATTCCAACCGCATCGGTTTTCAAGAACCAGGGACCTTGCCGACGAGTTTGCTAAGGCGTTCGAACAGGCGGATCGCGTATATGTCATGGATATCTATCCCGCCGGTGAGGCGCCGATCCCCGGGATCACCGGACAAATGATGGCCGACACCATTCGGGCGTCTGGTCATCCCTCTGTCCAATGGCTCAATCGTGACTCCGGTTTGATCACCAAATTGCGTGAGGAGCTTCGTGAGGGCGATGTCCTGTTGACCCTGGGTGCGGGGGATGTCTGGAAAGTCGGAACGGAATTATTGGAATCGTTGTAACCGAATGTGGTGAGTCATGGAAGTCGAGGATTGTACAAGTGAAGATTGGTCAGCCGACACTGACAGCAAAACGGCTTCAACGAGCCGTGCAGCATGTGAAAGGAGAAGTCCACTGGAACGAATCCCTGGCGCCTCTTCTGTCGTTGCAGGTGGGAGGCCCTGCGGATGTCCTGATCTTTCCCCTGGATGTGGAAGACGTCATGCGCGTGATCGTAGGGGCTCGAACAGAAGGGATTCCCTACGTGGTGTTAGGCGGGACCAATGTGGTCGTTCGCGATAAAGGGATTCGAGGCATTGTCATGCAATTGAAACACTTAACCGGGATGCATGAGGAAACCGGTCACGTGGTATATGCCCAGGCGGGGGTGCGGTTGCCCAGGTTGATGCAATTTGCGGTGGGGCATCATCTGTCCGGAATGGAGTGGGCGGCTGGAATTCCGGGAACCGTCGGTGGAGGGGTGGTGATGAATGCCGGAACGCGGTTGGGGGAAATGCAGGAGGTCTTGCATGCCGTCGATTTGGTGAATCTTCGTGGACATCGCGTACGAATCGAAGCTTCCAACATGTCATTTACCTATCGGAAGGCGACGCTCCCCAAAGGCGTCGTTGTTGGCGCGTGGGTCCAGTTGGCTCTCTCGGATAAAAAGCAGGTTGAGGCGAAAACCAAAACCTATCTGCAGTACCGGCGGGAGACCCAACCGTTAACCCTTCCGAATGCCGGGTCCGTGTTTAAAAACCCGCCGGGAGATTCTGCCGGACGGTTAGTTGAAGCCGCAGGATTAAAAGGTGCGCGGATTGGTGATGCTGAAATATCGACCAAACATGCCAACTTTATTGTGAATAGAGGAGCGGCCACCGCCGACCAGGTCCTGGCCTTGATTCGAAAAGTCCGGCAAACCGTGGCGAGAAAGTTTGGGGTCCGTCTTCAGCTTGAATGGAAAATTATTGGAGAATCGTAGTGATGCCGGGATTATTGGTGGTGAGGAAGAGATGTAATCGGAGTGAAAGGCATATCACAAGGTGAAGACAGAGAGAATGATGACACAAAAATCTTTGCGAATCGGTGTGCTGATGGGGGGATCTTCAGCTGAGAGAGAGATTTCGCTCAGGACGGGGCGTTCAATCTGTGATGCGTTGAAACGACGTGGATATACGGTCATTCCCATTGAAGTCGATGCCACATTGCCGCATCAGATACGGGCAAAAAAAATTTCGGTGGCCTTTCTCGCCTTGCATGGACCCGGAGGGGAAGACGGCACGGTTCAAGGGATGTTGGAAGTCATGAAGATGCCATACACCGGATCGGGCGTAACTGCGAGTGCCGTTTGCATGAACAAGGGATTGACGCGTGTGGTCCTTCAGGCTGCCAAGGTACCCGTCCCGCCGGGCATGACCGTATCCGGCAAAATGATCCCGGTTCGTCCACCTCCCAGCTTAGGTTTGCCTGTGGTGGTGAAGCCTTGTGCGGAGGGGTCTACGTTTGGTGTCTCGATCGTGCGCAAGCCATCTCAATGGACGGAGGCCTTGCAAGAAGCTTATCGATATGGGGAGCAGGCAGTGGTGGAAAAATATATTCCCGGTCGGGAAATAGCGGTGGGCGTTTTTGGCAACAAGGTCTTACCCGGCGTAGAAATCATCGTTCCCGGGGGCTTTTACGATTTTACGGCCAAATATGGAAAGGCGGCAACTCGTTATGAGTGTCCGGCTTCACTTTCTTCAAAACTGGAAAACACTCTCCGTGATTACAGCCTTCGTGCCTATCAGGCCTTAGGGTGTCGCGGTGCCGCGCGAGTCGATTTTCGCATTCATACCAACGGACGTGCGTATATTCTCGAATTGAACACCATTCCCGGCATGACTGAACGGAGTTTGCTTCCCATGGCAGCGGCACAGATCGGGTGGGACTATGATGATTTGGTTGAACGGATATTGCGTGAGGCCCTACCGAAAAGGCTGGTCCCGTCCTCCGGGAAAAAAAGGAGCACCAGGAGTTCTGCGTCATGATATCGGGAGAATCCCTTAACACGAAACGGCCTCGAAAAAACCGGCCCCTTAAAAAAACCGGAGGACCGGGGAAAGCGAAGTCATCATCAACAGCCTTGCGGGTCCGGCGTGTCGTGATCGGAGGGGTCCTGGCCTGTCTTATTGTGGCGGTGGTAGTGGGAGGACGTCAGGTGATGCGGTGGGCGGATGAGTGGACGGAAATCCAACAGATCACGGTTGTGGGTTTGGATCGAGTCACGCGCGATGAAATTTTGACGAAGCTGGACTTGGCGCCACAGACCAGTTTGTTCTCTGTGGATTCAGAGCTGCTCGCGACCCGGTTGGAATCGCATCCTTGGATTGGGTCGGTCGACTTTGAGCGGGTGTTGCCCCATTCACTGGTGATCCAGGTGACTGAGCGTCAGCCGGCAGCGGTGTTTGGATCACCAACCGAACCCTATTATTTGGATGCAGAAGGGTATCTGTTGCCGAAAGGGAAGGTTCAGGCAGGGACGACATTGCCCATTGTTGATGGGGTGACCTCCACATTTATGACACAGCACCAAGCCGAAGGCCATCGACGCGCCAAGCAGGGTATTCACATTGCTGCGTTGCTGTCCCAGCAGTTTTCGGGCAGACCACGGATTGATGTGTCGCAACCTCATACAACGATCGTGGATCTCCCCAATGTCCGGTTTCAATTCGGGCGTGAGGTGGAAGACCAGTGGCAACGATTTTTGGTGTTGTATCCCACCGTGAAGGATAAAATTGAAGGTCGGTCGCAAGAAGTGGATTTGCGATTTGCTCAAAAAGTCATTTTTCGCAAGAGGACACTATAGGACATGACCAAAAAAGAACACATCGTCGTGGGACTGGACATCGGGACAACAAAAATTTGTGCGGTGGTGGGGGAAATCCAGGATGATCGCTCCATTCATGTGATCGGAGTGGGCTCGCATCGTTCAAACGGGTTGAGAAAAGGCATGGTCGTCAACATGGACAGTACCGTGGAGTCCATTAAGCGGGCCGTGGAGGAAGCAGAATTGATGTCGGCCGTCCAAATCAATTCGGTGTATACGGGGATTGCGGGAAGCCATATCGGGAGTGAAAGTGCACAAGGCGTGGTGGCCTTAAAAAAACGGGAAGTGACCAAGGCGGATGTCCGTCGGGCCGTCGATACCGCACGAGCCTGCGCCGTGCCGGCTCCGGACCGCCAAATTCTGCATGTGCTTCCCCGGGAATTTATTGTGGATGATCAGGAAGGGATTCGGGATCCATTAGGCATTGCGGGATCACGGTTGGAAGTCGACGTGCATATTGTGACCGGAGCGGTCACCTCCGCACAAAACCTGATCCGCTGTGTCAGCCGGGCGGGATTGGATGTCGTCGATATTGTGTTGCAGCCGTTAGCCTCCAGCGCGGCCGTGCTGACCCATGAGGAAAAAGATCTGGGGGTCGTGATGGTGGATATCGGGGGAGGAACCACCGATATTGCGATCTTTGTCGAGGGATGTATCCGGCACTCGGCGGTTCTTCCCATCGGAGGGAGCCATCTCACCGGGGATCTGGCAATGGGATTGAAAACCGCGCCGGAGGAGGCGGAAAAAATTAAACTGAAATATGGGGTGGCCAGTAGTCTCTTTGTGAATGAGGACGAATGCATTGAAGTGCCGAGTGTCGGAGGACGGCCGCCCCGGGTGATGCCTCGAGCCTTGGTCGCGCAAATTCTATCTCCGCGGGTGGAAGAAATGTTCGAGCTCGTGCTTCGTGAAATCCGTCGAGCCGGGTATGACGGCATGCTGGTGGCTGGAGGCGTGTTGACGGGCGGAACCTCCTTACTCCCGGGCATGGCCGAAGTGGCGGAACACGTGCTTAATCTGTCGGTGCGGTTAGGGAGGCCAATCGGAGTGGAAGGTTTACGGGAAATAGTCAGTAATCCAAGCTACTCGACGGCTGTCGGGCTTATCGTCCATTCGGTGAGTCACGAAAATGAGTTTGAACTAGTGGGCCCGGGAGCCGGCAAAGGCAAAAAATCGGGGCGGTGGGCCGGTGGTCTGGTCGGGAAAATGAAGGGATGGATCATGAACTTTTTTTAAATCATGACAGGAAAGGAGGATCATGGATCCGTGCCTGCTTCGCGAGCCAAGGTGAGTCATCAATCAAATGTCCCCACGGGCGACCAGGGGAGTGGTAGAAAGGAGGAGTCGTATGTTTTCACTGTCTGATGAGGAGCAATCGGTTATTAACATCAAAGTGGTCGGTGTCGGAGGTGCCGGGTGCAACGCGGTGAATACGATGATTGAAGCCGGCTTAAGCCGGGTAGAATTTGTCGTGGCCAATACCGATTTGCAGGCCCTGGGCCGCTCCCTTGCGTCGTACAAAATCCAATTGGGTCCGGAGCGGACGCGGGGTCTGGGGGCAGGAGCCAAGCCGGAGGTGGGGAAAGAATCGGCAATGGAAAGTGAACACCAGATCCGTGAGGCCCTGGAAGGGGCGGATATGGTCTTTGTCACGGCAGGCATGGGTGGAGGAACGGGCACGGGCGGTGCTCCCGTTGCCGCAAAGATTGCCAAAGAGTTGGGCATTCTTACGGTGGGGGTGGTGACCAAACCCTTTCAATATGAAGGAAACAGGCGGACCAGCTTTGCCGAAGAAGGAATCCGTGAATTAAAAAAATACGTGGATTCCCTTTTGATCATTCCCAACCAGAAACTCCTGGGAATGGTCGATAAAAGTACGCCGCTTGTGGAGGCATTTAAGATTGCGGATGATGTGCTGCGTCAGGCCATTCAAGGTATTTCTGATGTCATTACCACTCCGGGATTGGTCAATGTGGATTTCGCCGATGTGCGAACCGTCATGGGTTATTCCGGGCGTGCGGTGATGGGCATGGGTACGGGTCGGGGTCCGACGCGAGCCAGCGATGCCGCCAGACTAGCCATTGCCAGCCCCTTGCTGGAAGATGGAAGCGTGGAAGGGGCAAGAGGGTTGTTGTTGAATATTACGGGAGGCCCCAATCTCACGTTGCATGAAGTCAACGAAGCGTCCAATATTGCCCGTGAAGCGGCAGATCCTCAAGCCAATATCATCGTGGGTCAGGTCATTAATCCCGAACTAGGGGATGAATTGACCGTAACAGTCATTGCCACAGGATTCGAACAGACCGAGTCGGTCATGCGGTTTTCCAATTCGCATCAACCGACCCTTGTGGTGGAGCCTGTCAAAAAACCTGCATTGGTGGCGGTACCTGCGGAAAATGGGGCTAGCAACAGTTCTGAGGATCTCGACCGGCCTACCTATATGCGACGACAGGCGACTGCCAGGCCGGTTCCTGAAAAGACCAGCCTGTTGGTGGATGATGATTGGGATGTGCCGACTTTTTTACGGAGGAAAGCGGAGAACTAATCCCATGAATGTGGAGAACGGTCCCTTACCAAAGGGGTCCGGAGTGTCTGATGACGGATTGACGAGTGATTTGATCCCCGTGCGGCATTTCTTCGGGACCCGGAGTACGCCGGTAGGGTTAGCCACCCATATACAACTTGGGCACATTTCGAACGGGCCGCGGGATTTTCCTGCTGTTGTCGCGCTCAAGCAAATCCATAGTAACCGTGTGGTCGTCATCCACACCCATAGGGGGCCAGGGACATTAGAGCAGACCGAGGGTGATGCGTTGGTCACCAATCAGCCTGAGACCCTGGTGGTCGTGCGCACGGCGGATTGTGTCCCGGTGCTGCTTATCGAGAAGGCCAGGGGAGTGGTTGGTGCCATTCATGCCGGATGGCGCGGCGCCGTGGGCGGAATTGTGGCAGAAACCATCCGGTCTTGCGTGAAAGAATTCGGGGCAAAGCCGGAGCACATGCATCTGGCGATCGGTCCCTCTATCGGACCGTGTTGTTACGAAGTCGATGAACAGGTCATCAACCCGTTGCGAAGCCGGTACCCGGCATGGCCTGGAGTGCTTCAAGAAACCCACGAAGGCAAAGGGGTCTTGGACCTCAAACAATTGATCTACCACCAGATCCGCGCCGGTGGCGTTCCGGACTCTCAGATTGGACGGGTGGACCATTGCACCCATTGTCGGGACGATCTCTTTTATTCCTACAGGCGGGAGGGGCAGGTGAATGGGACCATGTATAGTGGAATTATCCTGCCTGCTGCCTAAGGATTGATCTCGCTTGCCTGGAGTGGCAAGGTTTTATGCGATGTAGGGACGCATCGCTGACCCATCCTAAGCGATTCGCCCCATCTTGGGGTTTCCAAGAAAAGGTGCTGGTAGAAGAGGGGATGGCATTGGTGCCCCCAATTCTTGTGTCAACGTGATGTTCTTTGTTGCCGGGTTTCGCCCCGGCAGGCGAGGCCTCCTTCGGTGAGACTCAGGACAGGCTTTTTGTTTCGGCAAAAGGCCCCAAAACGCCCCGTCTGGCCTCATGAGAGGGGACGATCTAGCCTGTGGAAGGCGGACCAACTCGCGGATCCTGTCCTGAGTTTTATCGAAGGGCTCAAACAAGGCCCGCCAGCAGATGAGAGCATCCCTCCTTTGGGCCAAACGGCAGGCGTCGGACCATATGGGGGACGAACCATTCAGAGCCCCACATGAAAGAGCGAGGAATCCAATCTTCAGTATGTCTCTTTCATTCCTGTCCGTGACTCAAGCGGCAATCCCGTTTACAATAGAAGTCATATGAAAAATCTTCGGTGTTCTTGTTGAAGGATGACCACGTTTCCAACTCCATTACCCATAGGATTCAAATCATCCAGGAGAACATCCGGCAGGCCGCCATTCGTGTCGGGCGGGATCCTTCCGGTATTCGGTTGGTGGCGGCGACCAAAACCGTTCCCGCCGTCGATTTAGAAGAAGCCTATAGGGCGGGAGTGCGGATATTTGGAGAAAACCGGCTTCAGGAGGCTCAGGAAAAGCGACAGATTCTGGGGCCACGAGATGCCTTAGTCTGGCACTTCATTGGGCGGATGCAACGTCGGAAACTCAAAGATCTTGTCAGAAATTTTTCGTTGCTGCATTCCGTAGAAAGTCTGGAGCAGGCCGAGAATATTAATGCCGTGGCCGGGAAAATTGGGATTCAACAAGCCGTGTTACTCGAAGTGAATGTCGGGGAGGAAGACAGCAAGGGAGGATTTACCTCACAGGAGGTGGAAGCCAGGATAGAGGAGCTAGACCGGCTCCCTCACCTCGAGATCCAGGGGCTCATGACGCTTCCGCCGTGGAAGGAAAATCCTGAAGACGTTCGTCCCTATTTTACGCAAGTCAGTCGATTGCGAGATGGGCTGGCTCGACAGACATGGCGTCGTGTACGGATGACCGACTTATCCATGGGCATGTCTCATGACTACGAGATTGCGATAGAAGAAGGGGCGACGATGGTTCGGATCGGCACAGCTATTTTTGGAAGTCGAGGGAAAGCCGTCAGTCCCGGCACCGTGGGATAACCCGGCCGATGTCGATCACGCTGTTGAATAGTCGAAAAAGATTTCAGTTTGTCGGCATGTGGGAGAATCGGGAGCCATACTAAAAATGAGTGTTCAAGAAGGCACGTCCAGCAAAGCCGCAGCCAATTGGACGGGCGGACCGTATGAGGGAGTACGTGAGGCCGGCCTAGTGACGACCTGCCTGCGCGAAGCCCCTTTCAGCCTTCGTAGCCCCTTCGGCGAAGGGGACCCGGCGAAGGCAGAACGCCGCTGGCGTTCCCTGCGGCCGGACTCAGGGCATGCTTTTTCAACACTCTTATCTGTAAAGGAGGATCATGTTTATTGCGGGTAACGTTCTACAGGCGATTGCGACCATCCTAGATACGATTTTATGGATCTATATGTGGGTTATCATTATTCGGGCCTTGATATCCTGGGTGAACCCTGATCCCTGGAATCCTATTGTTCAGTTTTTGGAAAGAATGACGGAGCCGGTCCTTTCTCAAATCCGGCGTCGGGTTGGCATGCTTGGATTGGGAATTGATTTATCTCCGATCATTGCTATCCTTATTATTATGTTTTTCCAGATTGCCGTGGTAGCATCCCTGAAGGATCTCGCGCTCAGAATGCACTAGCCGGTGAGGGGAAAGGAGTCGTCATGAAAATTACACCGTTGGACATTCAGCATAAAGTCTTTGATACCCAATGGCGAGGCTATCACAAGACCCAGGTTGACCAATTTTTGGAAGAAATCGCCGAGTCGGTTGAGGAGCTTACCAAGGACAACCTGGTGCTCAAAGAGAAATTGTCCGGGAAAGATGATGAAGTGGGGCAACTCAAACGAGCGGAAACCACGCTGACCAGTACGCTTATTTCAACCCAATCTTTTGTCGACCAGCTCAAGCATGGTGCCCAACGGGATGCGGATCTTTTGGTGAAAGAGGCGGAGTTAAAAGCCGAAGAAATTCTGGCGCAAAGTCGGGCCGAACTCGCGGAAATGCGTCGAATGATCTCGACACTCAAACAGCAACGGGCGCTGGTGTTGGATCGCTTACGGTTGACGCTGAGTTCCTTCCATCGGTTAGTAGAAATTGAAGAGCGACCGGACGATGCGTTTGAAGGGGAAGGCGAGCCGGACATGAGTGATAAGCGAGCCTCCCATCGGGAAGCCGGCTAGACGTTTCAACCTTCTCAATACATTGTGGATCAGACCGATCCTATGGTGCGTCTCCTCCTTGAAGGAATTCACGCGCAGGTGTTTCCCGGTGCGGTCTTGTTCGTTCGGCACCAGGGTTATCTCCGGATGCATCATGCTGTGGGTCTTACCTCCGGACTTCCGGATGCCTATCCTGTCCAACTTCAGACCATCTACGACCTTGCTTCTCTCACCAAGCCTCTGGCCACCGCATCGGCTATTCTGCTCCTGGTGCAGGATGGACATCTGGATCTAGCAACGTCCATCGACACGTGGCTCCCTGAGACTAAAAATTTTCCATTAGGCCGGGCGCGTCTTAAGGACGTGCTTTCTCACCAAAGCGGCCTTCCAGCCTGGCGTCCGTTTTACCGGTCTTTCCCTCCTGCTCTCCTCTCAGATGTCCCATCCCGTCAGGATCGAGCCAAGGCATTTCTGGAATTAATTCTCAAGGAACCGATTGAAGCAGGGACACACCCCAAAAGCCTCTACAGTGATTTGGGCTATATGGTGCTCGGGTTTATCGTGGAGCGGATCACGAATCAATCATTAGCCGATTTTTGTCGGAGTCGGATCTATGGGCCCCTCCATGCGAGCCCACTCGGCTATCGAGGGCCGAATGTGACGGTCACCTTGGATGCATCAATTGGCGGGTGCGCACCCACTGAACAGGATCCATGGCGTGGGCGTCTTTTGCAGGGTGAAGTGCATGATGAAAATGCGTTTGCGCTGGGAGGCATTGCGGGGCACGCGGGACTCTTTGGAACGGCCGAAGCCATAGGGCAGGTTACCCAAGCCTGGCTGAAAAGTTATAAAGGAAACTCCGGTGTATTGGATTCTCACCTGGTGAAAGAGTTTGTGGCGGCACAGCCTGGAACCAGTTGGGCCTTAGGCTGGGATACGCCCTCCCAACCCTCCTCCTCGGGCCAGAGGTTTTCGCCGGAATCATTCGGCCACTTGGGATTTACCGGCACGAGTATCTGGATAGACCCGACTCGTGACCTGGAGGTTATTTTTCTTTCCAACCGAGTCCACCCAACCAGGGACAATCAAGCTATCAAAGACTTTCGTCCCAAACTGCATGATGCAATTATTCAGGAATTGGGGGCATGATCTCGCCGGGTATTGATGCTCGATGTTGTTCAGGCTACAGCAGGTCCAGTTTCGCTAGCCGATGAAAAATCTGAAAGTTCTGGTCCCGGGTTACAATGAGAGCACAAGATTTTACTACCTGTAGCAGTGGGCTTGTTCGAGTGTTGCCGGGTTTCGTCCCGGCACCCGAGCCACTTTTGTTTCGGCAAAAGTAGCCAAAACCAGTGACGCCCTGCCTGGTCAGATCGGATAGGGCGGACGCGGGTCTTCGGAGGGCGGGCTAACTCGCTCTGCTCAAACAAAGCCCGCCGGGGAATGAGAGCGTCCGCCCCAGGGCCAGTCAGCAGGCGTCAGAGAAAAGAAGGGGTAGGGTGCTCATGCCGACAAGAATGTTTTGGAATTATTTGGAAAATTTATAAGTGCATGTGTGGAATCAAGGAACAGGTTTTTACGCAGATCACCCATTTTGTCGGAGGGATTCCAAGTCGAGTTGAAGTTTGACCTTACCCTTGAAGGCGCGAAGACTTCGATAAGCCCCACTGGCAGCTACCAGTTCTAATCCGCGTCGAATAGTTGGCGTGATGCCTTCACCGGTGGCCTGGGTTACTCGAGTCAGAAGATCATTGGAAAGTTGTATGGTCAGTTTTTTGAGTTTTGGCGGCATGGGCTATCCTGAGTGAGAAGAGTTCGTATAGGGAACACAAAGAATGTATCATCCTTTTTGCCATATCTCCATATGGTGTTTGGCGAGCATTTCTTAAGGCTAAAGAAATTCAACTTTTTCACCGGAAGTCGGAAGACCGCATGAAATTTTCTGACCTGTTGGAGCACAAAATTTTCCTCGCCGGAATGATTGGTTGATGGAGGTTTGCCGGATTTCGGCCAGGTTGCCGAGCTACTTTTGTTTCGGCAAAAGTAGCCAAAACCATTGAAGCCCAGCCTGGCCACATCAGAAAGGGCGAGCGCAAGCCTTCGGAAGACAGCCCAACTTGCTAGGCTTGAACAAGGGCTGCCGATTGATGAGAGCGTTCGCCCTGGGTCAGTCAGCAGGAGTCAGGGAAAGGGTAGTGGGGTGTTCATGCCGACAAGAATGTTTGAGATTTATTTCGAATGCCTATGAGTAGATGTGTGCAATCAGGGAACTGGGGTTCGCACAAATCATCGGTCGTGTCGAAGGGATTTTAAGTCGAGCTCAAGTTTCAAAACCCACCAGGGGATGTGAGCGTCCGCCCATAGGGCCGAACAGCAGGCGTCGTTGAAAAGGTGGCGAGTCGTAGAGATTGGGGTGTACTCCATGGATTTATTTCATAATTTTTCTCAATTATTTCCCGAAGTGTTCGAGAACAATATCTCCTCCCTGGATTCCCTTTTAGTACAAAAACCAAAATTTCGCTGTCGCCTGGCAAAATCCGGCCTATGCGCAGGGTGTACTCACGCATGGCAGGCACCAATGTTCGAAAATTGACCGCCCAATGCGGCCTTTGTTAGTTTTCTGCTTACCCACCAAAGTCTTTTAACATTCCTATTCCCCTAGAACGAAGGGGAACAGCACCCAGAATGTCAGAAAACAGAAAGGCCCGAAAAATGAAGCGTCTTCCCTTCTTAGCTGTTCCCCGTTTTTATACGCTCTTCTTACCTTCTTCCTATCTCCTTCCCGGTTCCGGTTTCTCGACTTCACGATTTCCCGTTCTCGTCATCCTGCTCACACTGTCGATCAGCCTGTTGCTAGTGGGCTGTGTAGTGCAGCCGGCAGCGGTTGCTGGTCAGGACGCGGGGAATGCGAATGCCACGGCATCGCCCTATAACACGTCGGTCGGGCCGGTCTTCACATTGCCACCATGGACCGATGGGACAGGCTGGGATGAAGAGAGCTCCTACGCCACCATCCAGCTGGCAAACATTGACGGTGATTCTGCCGGCGCAGAGGAACTACTCGGGCGTGGCTACCATGGCATGATGGTGTATAAGTGGGACGCGACCCTGGGACTCTGGAACGAAGTCTCCACAAGCGGACCGTTCTCCAATTCGGGAGGTTGGAATCACCCGGAATACTACTCAACCATTCAAACAGCTGACATTGATGGCGACGGTAGCGCCGAACTGCTTGGCCGAGGAGTCTCCGGTATGTATACGTACAAATGGGACGGGACAAACTGGCAGGTTCTCAGAACAGACAGTCCAGCCTGGACTGATGCCGGTGGCTGGTCTGTCGCCAAATTCTACTCCACGATCCAGACCGCCGATATTGATGGTAACCCAGGTGATGAATTGCTGGCGCGTGGCATAAATGGCATGGAAACCTACAAATGGTCCGGTAGCGAATGGACGTTGCTCAAGTCGGCCGATCCATTCTGGGCGGATAGTAACGGTTGGGGTGAGGCTAAATTCTACTCTACGATCCAGACCGCCGATATCGATGGTGAACCAGGTGATGAACTGCTGGCTCGTGGCATAAATGGCATGGATACCTACAAGTGGTCGGGCAGCGAATGGAAACTCCTCAAGAGCGCCAGTCCGGGTTGGTCGGATGCGATTGGCTGGGAACATCCGCAGTTCTACTCAACCATTCAGATGGCCGACATCGACGGCGATGGAAAAGCGGAAATGCTTGGCCGTTCCGGAGCCGGCATGGAAACCTATAAGTGGAATGGCACCGCCTGGGATCAGGTCAAAACTGAGAATCCAGGCTGGTCGGATGAATTCGGTTGGGATCAGGTCAAATACTACGCAACCATCCAGACTGCCGATATTGATGGAGATAAAGCTGCCGAACTGCTCGGCCGGGTCGCGGGCGGCATGGAAACGTATAAGTGGGACTCTGACCATTGGGTCCGCCTCAACAGTGACAATCCGCAGCTGGCTGACAACTATTGGGACGAAGCGAAAAACTACACCACCATTCAAACCGGCGATGTCGATGGTGATACAAGGGCTGATCTGATCGCCCGCGGTCGCTACGGCATTCGCACCTGGTCTTATGACAAGGTCATTCCCAATGCCTGGGACAACCCGGTGGCCTTCGGCTTTCCTGCTTTTACCGCCGTTGAAGCGGACGCCTACGCCGCCATCAACAATTTTCTGACCGTCGGCACTGGGCAAACAATTCGCGATCAATACACCACTGACGCCAACACCCTGTCGAACTACCAAACCTGTCTGTTCACCGGTACCAATGACAATCAGTGGAACGACTGGACGCAGGTGCCGACCGATTCCTGCATGAAACTTGGTAACCAACATCCGATCTTAATACCCACAAATACGACCCTGGCCGCTTGGAACATCGTCGCCAAGCAGATCTACGATGAATTGGGGCTGGCACAGTCAGTCTCCGACTACTTCACCGGCTTGTCGACCCTCTATTCCGGTATCTTCACGGATGACCAGAATATCCTAACCTCCACCGCCAAGAAGCTCTACGGTGAGGATATGGCTGAGAAGAGCGTCGACGCCCTCTACCAGGAGGTCTTCCTGGCGCCGTTCGCGCTCTCGTCGCTCGGTGGCGATGTCTCAGCGGCTGTGGGCGGTGTCCTTGGCGCGCTGATTGGAGCTGGACTGGACACTGCCAGCAGCGATAGCTTCCAGGGCAAGTGGGCAGCTGCCCAGAAGAAGTTCAATGAACTCTCTGAAACGAACAAAGACTCAATCACCAACGGCCACGCCTTCGTTGCCAGCGACGCTAGCCTGCTGAACTACGTCGCGCAGCAAAAGGACTCGGGTGCCTGGGACCCATCAGACACCTGGGTGACGAGATCGACGAAGAGCGAGGGACGGAAACAGTTTGCCCTCTGGATCTATCAAACACTCTCGCCATCGATCTGGCAGCTTCAAATGATGTATTACACACATGACGATTTCTGTACAGCTGGCGGATGGCCCGACACCATTCAGTACTATTTCGTTGATAAAAACGCAGACCATGACTGTGTCCGCGAAGTGGTCACGAATGACTTCTCTCGTAACGTTGCGCCGTCCAAACCGCTTGAGAAGATCATGAATTCAGTCTCTCCAGGTTGCACACCGATGCAGACCAATAGGGCGACCTGGGAATACGGAATCTGTAACCTCGGCGTTCCCAAAGAAGATTTCTTCCTCAACCGCGACGGCTGGAACTTCAAGACTTTCCCTCTCTGCGAAAGTCCGGAAGGCTGTGACGCGTTGTCGTCAGCAGTTGGGCCGGAAGTCGCGCCTGGCGATTCGGACAACACGATCAAATCGAATCATTAAGGCTCGGTAGGGGAATAGGACGGAATGGAAATAAACCAAGGCGGGCATGATGCTGCCTAGCAGGGGAGTGTAATGACAATTGAGTGGTGCCGGGTTTCGGCCCGGCAGCCGAGGTTTTGCCTGATGCGTCTCTAGAAGCGGAACCTTTGTTGTGGTGGCAAAAGGCTCCAAAACCAGTGACACCCTGCCTGTCACACGGGATAGGGCGAACGCGGGTCTTCGGCGGGCAGCCCAACTCGCAAGGCTCAAACAAGGCCTGCCAGGGGATTAGAGCGTCCGCCCTGGGCCAGTCAGCAGGCGTCGTTGAGAAGGAAGTGGATGGTTGCAGGGAATGGGGAATTCTCCCTGATTTTTCAGAAAGATGGCTGCCGAGGGTGATCCCCTTGTTACTCATTTTATTCGAACGTGATTGTCATGAGTAAATCTCCGGGTAGCTCCTCACCTCGAAAAGCCTTTTCATTGAGTGCTTGAATCTCAATCGGCGGTGCTTTACACGAACCATCTTCCCACAAGCGTTTCGCAATGGGTGACCCGACTGCTGCGACCACACTGTCAAACACAAAATAGTTACGAACTTCGGTATTGGCTTCCATGACGGCCTTCAGGCCTTCCGCAATGACAGCCACGGAATCGCCGAAGGTGTGCTGGTTGTCAGGCTCGTATCCGCAGTGGTGCGCCTCAAAGAGCCAGTCATGGACAATGTATGCAGGTGCATATCCCCAAGGGGAATAGCCTTCAATGCCCCACAAGAATCGGGGGATCGAGCCGCCGTCTGTGTACATAGGGCCCGGTCGGATTGACTGACCGTTTGCCCGGATCAGCATAAAGGGATGGTCTTTGCTAGGGAGAAATAAAAAGTAGTCGTTCTTGACCCATCGAACATCGAGCGCACCGGCAAACTTACTCTCTTGAGTCTCGCGGTATGTTTGACTGGCACAGCCGGAGAGAGCGATTGTGATGAGAAAGAGGATTCCTATACGCATGCAAATCTCCTTGGCAAACTGTTGTGCGGCCTAACAATGCTTAGGGGGATTACCATAAATCCGGGTAATTGATTTCCTGTTCGTATGACACCTTTGTTCGAATATTGCCGGGTTTCGGCCCGGCAGCCGAGCCACTTTTGTTTCGGCAAAAGTGGCCAAAACTAATGACGCCCAGCCTGGCCAGTTCGGATAGGGCGGACGCGGACCTTCGGAGGGCAGCCCAACTCGCTAGGCTCGAACAAGGGCTGCCTGTTAATAAAAGCGTCCACCCTGGGGCCAGTCTGCAGGCGTCAGGAAAAAGGAAGTGGAGAGTAGAAGGGATTGACGTCATTCTTATGCTGATGGAAGGAGAAATAATTGTAGCATTCAAACCGAGTTCCGACTTTGCCCGTCCAGCCACTCGTTAGGCAATGTGGTCAGGTTCCGATAGTCCTGCGTACTTGTAGCTCGATATCCTAGGAAGAATGGTAAGAAACAATTCACACTCCTTTATTATTTTCCCACCAGGTTGTCAGCTCCCTGGTGAGGAGAACCATGGCTCTCGCTGAAGTGCTGTCCGTACTCGCGTCTGAACAAAATTAGGAGCCTTCCACACGTACTCAGCAGCCTTCACTTTTCCTTCTGAATTCAGCGTTTTCACATAGGAAACCACTTCCTCTACCGAGAATGGTCGCTTTGCCTTCTCTTTGAAATTACTCTTGAGAGCGGTCCACACAACAACATCTATCTCCTTCTCCTTAGCCCAGCCAACGATGGCATTCTTTTCATTGTTACCTTCACAACATTCGACATTCGAAGCAACGAAGATTCTTCCAATGTTTTTAATCGTTGTGCCCTCGCGACATCGTAGGTCGCAAATAGCGTCTTCCGGAATTTGACGCTTACTTAGACACCAGGCGACCGTTGTTGGCGACCCATGCTCTTCGTCGATAACGAGCGTTAATGCACCTAACCGGGTCTTAGATACCCGCGAGAACTCGATCTTAAGGGTGGGACCATTATAATGCCACTGTTCATGCCACCGGTCGAATTCAACGCCACCCTCCCACAAGAGGGATCCCCAGCCAAGTATTGCAATTTTCATTGGCATATATAATCCATCTTGTTTCGGAAGTGCTTCCGCAAATTGACATTCTGTGGGTTGCGCAGGTCGGTCAAATACGATGCAAACTCTAGCTTCAACGCCTCGTGGAACTCTGTGCGGTTGATTGCCATTCTTGGGCCATTGAGCTCCATTAATGGACCAACAGACCAAACCAGCGACTCGCGAGGAATCTCAGTCTGGTGGAGTATTCCACAGCGATAATCATAGAAGAACCTATCGGCTAGCTGCTGATTGAAATACTTCGAGAATGATTGCCGCGTGGTCAGGAAGTTTTGGAACATCTCCTTCGATTTATTCTTTGTGTGCTTCTTACCTTCGATGAATGCTTGAAGAGTTTCGATAAGAAGACAATCAATTGCAAGAATGGTAAATCCGAATCTGCGATTTGTGGGCATTATTTCCTCTTCAGCAGCGATGAGCATATTAGATGGATCTAAGTAGCGTCCTTTAATCCTTGCTTCGAATATATTGATAGCTTTAGGCCAGTCCGAACTGGTGCCATGATCAAGCTCAAGTTTCTTCCAGTCTGCGTCTTCGTAGCCAGGAGCGATATACATGACCTCATTTAATTCCTAGGCAGCTAACAGAGTCCGCATCTGGGGCTGCTCAACACTCGCCTGCGGCGGCCGAACTCGCGGCTTGAACCGAGGGGTCTCCGGTCCGCCACTCAGTCGCTGACTCTGTTCAGCGGACCGCCCACCAAGCCTTTCGATTACACATCGAGCACGCATGGCCCCCTATATCTATACTTTTCTGCCGTGTGCCACCTGCGGCCGGCTGAACGAAGAAGGTAAGCTGCTAGGGCCGCCTGCAAGACCTCGATGTCGCGCGAAACTGACATGGCGGCCCCGGTCAGCGTCAGGTTTGGCCTGGCTTTGCTGCAAGACCTTAGCTAACGGACAGACCAAGCTCACTGATGAAGGGCGAGGGAATCGCGACTCTATTGCCGAAACGATTGCTCACCAACATGACAACGCGCTTTCGGGCGCGGGTAAACGCGACGTAAAAGACCCTTCGTTCTGCTTCCTTCTGCTCTGGGGTTTGAGCGTTTCGGTTCGGCCAGATCCCGTCATTGACATCCAGAAGAATAACCGTGTCGAACTCTTTTCCCTTGGCTCGCAGTGCCGTCATAAGGTGAAGCGGTCGCTTCCACAGTTCCTCTGCTGATGAAGGTTTCCCATCTTCTTCAAATGGCGGAAGATAGACGAGCTGATCCTTTGCTCGTTCGATGTCTTCGACAAATTGCATGTAGTCATTTCCGTATCGGGTTGCGTACTCGCCAAGATGGAAGAACGGCGGATCGGCAAAGAAAATGTCGTCTTCTGCTTTGCCAAGGTCTACCTGGAGCCCTTCAAAGTTGGCCCCCAATTTCGCGATGGAATCCGACACTGTGTTGGCTTTGACGAAGTGTCGGACAGATTCGGCCATGCCTATGCTGATTCTTCCGGCTGGATTCGTGCCTTTCAACGGACCGCGGTAACCTTCCAATGCGTTAACTGCTGCCGATAGCGTCGATGTGCCTGACTGGCTCAGATGCTTCCGAAGGGATTCTCGGTCGCTCTTGCTGAGCGGATATCGCTTGACCAAATTGCAGAGTTCCATCAGGTCATCCACTACCTGCGTTCGCATCTGCTTTGTGTCACATCGGGTTTTGATGGTGATGAGGCGAAGCAGGCGCTCAAAGGTGTGGCTCAAAAAAACCTGAAGGTCCTCAGCTGCACAGAACGACACGTCCTTTGACGCAAAGAAGACTTGGTAGGGTATGATTTGGCTGCGTTTTCGCCCGATGATTGCGACCCTACTCGGGCTCTGCCCACAACCAATGAACTGCTTGACCTCTGAATAAACCAAATCCATCGCCTCGTTCAAGTCGTCGGTTGCGTGGATCTCAATCGTTGCTTTCTGGGTTCCGCTAGACTGAATCTTCTTCTCCACCCGTCTGGTATTGTGTCCGATCAACCGTTGCGACAATTCCACGATGTTGGCGGGGGAGCGGTAGTTCGTGGCGAGGGTAAAGGTGGTGAAGTCAAAGCCTAAATAACGTCCCGGGTCCAAAATGTACTCCGGTGTCGCACCACGCCACTCAAATAGTGCTTGGTCGTCGTCTCCGACGATCGTGATGGTTGCTCGATTTCGTTCAGTGATTGCCTTGAGTAAGGCAAGGTCTAGCGGGTTGATGTCCTGAAACTCGTCAACGAGAACGTGATCGTATCTGGCGGCACCGGTGAGATACTTGCCTTCCTCAAGTTTCTGTTGTTCATCGAGGTAGGCGACGTATTTCTGGTCCTCAAGCGTAAACGTGGCGCTGGCGATCAAATGCTGTGTCGCCTCTCGCCAAAACCGAAAGAACGAGCTGTGAATGTCGCGTTCGCCTGCCTTTGCAGTTTCCTCACCACTTCGATTAATCGTGGTCACCAGGACGCCGAGCTTTGCAAGGTCGTTGATGATCTCCTCTATTTTTGGGCCGAGTCCATGGGAACGAATCTCATTTAGCCGCTCGGCAAACTGCTCGAAGTTTGTTTGACGGACATGATCGAAGCCCACTGACTTGAACGCATCCAAGAGGTCCATCAGCAGTCTTGGCGTCGTGTAGCGTTTCGACTCGATTGCGTCCTTGACGCGTTCATGCTTCATCCAAATCGGTTGAAGCTGATTGAGCATGGCAAAGTGGTACTTATCCTTGCCGGTGATGAGTGTTGCGTTGAAGGCAACATTCCTGATTCGGCGGTATCCCCATGCGTTGAGAGTCGTAATCTCAACATGGTCTCGAATGGCGGCGAATCTCTTATCTTCATTCAACCGAGAGGCGAGTTCCTGTTTGGCGGCAACCGTGAACGTGACGACAAGAAAGCGAGCCTTCTGAGGCTTTGCCTTTTTTGTAAGGAAAACGCACCTAAACAAGAGGGAGAGAGTTTTGCCACAGCCGGCCGGGGCAAGAAGCCGAACATGGCCTGGCGGGGCTTCGCAAAACAGCTCTTGGGACTTGTCCAGTGGTGTGGGCATAGTTTCCTCGCTCTTGGATGGTGACCTGCCTCCCCGGCGAGAACGCGACGGACGGCGGGTTGTGTGGCCTAACACCACTTCCTTGGATGGGTTCAAAGCCCATGAACAACTGGCAATCCCGAAGGACACCTGACCACAAGCGAACGCTCGGGAATGGTCATGTGGGGATTCTTAGTCAATTGAAGAAATTTGTCAATTTTTGGGACGTCTTTGGCTGGTCTTTTTGACCGAGCTTCTTGGTCATGAAGAATTGGGGAATCCTTGATGGAGAGATCTGCGCTCTTTCATGAGAGATCCTTAAATGTTGTCTTCTGTGGTCGACGCCTGCCGACTGGCCAAAGGGAGGGACGCTTTCATCGGCTGGCGGACCTTGTTTGAGCCTTGCGAGTTGGGCCGCCCTCCGCAAGCTAGCGTCCGTCCCCTCTTATGAGGCCAGACGGGGCGTCAATGGTTTTGGGACCTTTTGCCGAAACAAATGGTCCTCGTCTGCCGGGGCGAAACCCGGCATCACAGAACATCATGTTGATACAAGAGTTGGGGAATCGGCCATCAATCCTTTCATTCCCAACTCCTTCGACGAGGGGGCTAGTGATTATGTATGATCCCACAAAAATTCATCTCGATTATACCAGCGCATGCGATAGAGGAGTTTGGAGTTGCGCAGGACCCGAGGAGTGGTTTCAGATGCCACAGAGACAAATGTGTTGCTGGCAGAACAGACCGTCGGACATGCAAGAGGACCATCACCGGCAATTCGGGTCACGCTGCTTAGCTTAAACTTTATCTGGACAACTGTTATAAAACTGGTTCGTTGATCCAAATGCCATTGCCTATTAGGACTCCCCGGCGGCTGACGTCGGCTTCGCTTAGTAGAGGGGCACGGGAGTTGGCGGAGGTGGATCCTGATCTGGGGGCTGTCCTGGATAGACTGGGGGAACCTCCGATGTGGGGGCGAGTACCGGGATTCCCTACTCTCATTCAGATTATTCTCGAACAGCAGGTGTCGTTGGCCGCCGCGCGCACGATGTATCGGCGGCTATCCAGCCACCTGGGTGCGATGACTCCGGAAGCGGTCTATGCCATCAAGATAAATGGGTTGAAGAATTTCGGGCTGACGAGGCAGAAAGCCGGTTATTGTTATGGTCTGGCCGCGCGCATACTCGACGGTAGTCTTGATCTTAGTTTGGTGGCCAACGGTCCGGATGATCGGGGGCGTCAGATCCTATTGGCGGTTCCAGGGCTCGGGGCCTGGAGCGTGGACATCTATTACCTTATGGCACTGCGACGTCCCGATGTCTGGCCTCAAGGGGATTTGGCCCTGGCCGTCGCGCTCCGTGAAGTGAAACGCCTTACTGACCTCCCGACGAAAAATGAGCAGAAACTCTTGGCCAGCCATTGGGTGCCGTGGCGATCGGTTGCCGCGCGAATCTTGTGGGCGCATTACCTTGCCGCGAGAGGGCAGTACGTGACGGATAACAATGGGATGCGTGAGTTGGGCTAGTGCATAACCATTCATTCACGCCGACACCGTAGCGCGGGTCGCCTTTATCCAGGAGTGCGGGCGAATATGAAACCAGGGGAATTAGTTCGATCATGGGTGGAGGCATTTAATCGTGCCGATGCGGAGGCGCTTGCCGGCTTGTACGCGGATGACGCGGTGAATCATCAGGTGGCGAATGAGCCCGTCGTGGGTCGAGCGGCCATTCATAGGATGTTCGCGGAGGAATTTGCCAAGGCTGAGATGCGCTGCATCGTTGAACGCATTTTTGAAATCGATGACTGGGCCATTCTTGAGTGGCGGGACCCGCTTGGGTTGCGGGGGTGCGGGTTTTTTCAGGTGCTGGATGATAAGATTGTCTTCCAACGAGGATATTGGGACAAGCTTTCATTTCTGCGTCTACATGGTTTGCCTATTCCTGACCGGCTATGAATATCAGAATCCTGTCCTTTAGCATATCGTTGTATGAAACGTCTTGCCGTGCACCATGCCCATGGTACAAGTGTTATGCGTTCGTATTTTTTTAACACTATGAGGTGTCGACACTGTGAATCATGAAGATTCTTCTTCGACCACGTTTGGATGGGGCGCCACCGCTGTGATTACGCATCGCGTCCGCGATGGTCAACAAGAGGGTTACGACGCCTGGTTGAACGAAATCGGTCCGCTATGCAGTAGCTATCCGGGTCACCTGGATTTGCAGATTATCCGTCCGGTTCCCGGACTCACGTCAACCTATACGGTCATCATCCGGTTTGATACCAGGGAACACCTCCAGGGATGGATGAGTTCACAGGATCGGAAACGACTCATCGAACAGGTGCGACCGCTCCTTGCTCAAGATGATGATTTTTTCATACGCAGTGGTTTGGATTTCTGGTTCACGCCCGAAGGCGCGAGGGCGAAGGTCCCTGTCCGCTGGAAACAATTTCTCGTCACATGGTCCGCCATCTTTCCGTTGGTGCTCGTCATTCCCCTGGTCGTGGCATTGGGGCTGCGGCAACTGGGCGTACCTCACAATCATTATCTGGACTTGCTGCTTAGCACCGGTTCGGTGGTATGGGTCATGGTCTATCTCGTGATGCCGCACTACACCAAACTGATCCAACGCTGGTTGTTTGCCTGATTTCGAGAAGCACCCGCCTCCAAAATCGCTCCAGCCGTCGACACGAGCTGCGCTCAACTTGGTGTGGTGAAGGACACGATGGGTGACTTCGTATGCCACGGAGACATTTGCTGCTGGTGGACCAGATCGGTAGACTCATAAGGAACCAAATCATCCATAGAGAGGTAGTTGAATATTTTTCCAGCTTGCAATCAGGAGGCACACCGAATGCGCAAGAGAGTGATCGGCCAGGTTCAGGACGGAAGCGAACCGCCAGGGGATTGGCTGAATGTGGAGGAGCTTGCGGAGGTGGAAATCACCTCGGAAGACGCCGCTTATCCCATTGAGGCAGCGTTGGTGCCCGGTGGGACTTCGGGGTGGCGTGCCGCAGGGCCGGGCAAGCAGACCATCCGGCTTCTCTTTGCCACTCCGCAACCGCTCCGGAGGATCTGGCTGAACTTTTTGGAAACCCGCATCGGGCGGACGCAAGAGTATGTGTTGCGGTGGTCGTCTGATGGCGGGCAGTCGTTCCGGGAAATCGTGCGCCAGCAGTGGAACTTCAGTCCCGACGGCGCAACAAGCCAGACGGAAGACCACCACGTCGAACTCCCGGCGGTCACGGTGCTCGAGTTAAGCATCATACCAGACACCAGTGGGAGCCCCGCGCTCGCGTCGCTGGCGCAACTGCGGCTGGCCTAACACCATAGACACGGGGCTGGTATTATGGCGTTGTTCCGATCCAGAGGGATCGTTCTTTCTTTTTCAATACGAGACCCATTTCTCTAAGAAGTTCCATCTCCTATCCATCGCATAGAGAGTTCATTTCGCAATGGTGATACTGGGAACATTCCCTCGTGGGGCATCGGTGACGGTCATTTGAAATAGTTGGTACAGCAGACGAAATGCTTCCTGATTCCATGATCGCTTCTCCTCATCGGCGATGGAATAATAATGTCCCTCATGGGTGACGGAAAGTTTGGTATTAGGGCGTTCAATAGTGGATTCGATAATGTCCAAGACCCGGACCGGATTTTCTGAGACGATTCCCGTTCCTGGATCCGGATCCACATGATACTCCGGCTCACTCGCGATGGATCGACCCAGAAAATTGAGAATGCCGTGAAAACTCCGGAGCCGAAAGGCCCCTTGTATCGGGTATTCGCCTCCCGGGTTGTCGGGTCGGATATCGACCAGGATATCGTTCGGCGGCCAACGATCCGCCTTGGCCTGCAGAGCCAACCGCTCTCTATTGGAGATGGTGGTGGGGTCGTAGTTCGTAATCACGGTATGCCCGATCGACCGTTTTTGAATGGTAAAGATCTGCTTATCCGCATCCACAATGACGCGATAGTTAGTTTCCAGGGTTTGAAAGTCTCCGGCAGAAAATGAGGATAATGGCAGGATCCATTCCCGGTCATATACCAAGGGTTCTATATAGAGCTGATTGTTGTCCTGTAAACGGGAAAGATGAAGGACGATTTGTCGAAATTTGGGATATCCGATCTGATCCGACGGTCGATTATAGTAGGCGGTTTCCTGATTATTGGTGGTCGTACGGATTTCCCCTGCCATGAGCCTGAGGAGTAAATCAATGTCGACTCCTTGTCTCAGCAGGAGGGTCAATTTTCCTTCCCGGAGAGGGGTTAGGAGACGTTGGGTAAAATCTTCTCCTTCAATGGGGCTAATGGTAAACGTGGGGTTTTCAGCGATGCTGCCCCCAAAGACGGGCGCCAATGCAAATCCGCCATCTAACCCACCGAGCGGCGGGGTTGCCCCGGCCGAAAATTGATAATTAAAGGTGGCGGCAATGCTCGAAATGGCTGTGAAATGCACTGGTTGATGATGATGGGATCTGGCAATATTGAGGAGCAATTGTTCGACCAGTGATCTGGTTACCGAATGGTCGTACGCAATGACCACATGTTCCAGAGCCTTCGGGGAAAAGCAACCGGATAGCATTAAAGGCAGACTCCAGAGGATGATGCAGGCCAAAAAAGAGCTTTGGGTTTGTACGTTTTGCACGGTGTCCTTTTCCTATCAAGTGGGGGTTTTTCTCCCTATGTTGATCCTTACTATGAATCACAGTATTTTTCTTGCGATGGTGGGCTTGGGAAACGGAATATCGTGGAGCGATTTCTTTGTCCGTTCACGAGAGTTAAGTCATTTTGACCTAACAAGAATTCCTGTAATGCGAGAGTATCAAAGCCGCGGTTTCTGTCAAGGGAAGAGGGCGTGCCGATCCTGAACTTCCCTGCTCTAGGTTTCGTTTACTTGACAGGTGTGTCTTCATTTCGGTTGATTTTTGCCGGAGATCCTGCTTTCAGACCGTGACCGTATTTCTCAAAATTCTCTGAGCATCAATTATTCCAAAAGACTGGAAAAAATCGTGGCCAGTCCTAAAAAACTAAAAAACCCTGCCACATCGGTTACGGTGGTTAGGATGATTGATGATGATTGAGCCGGATCTTGTTTCAGGGATCGAAGGATGATGGGAATGATCGCCCCGGAAAATCCCGCCATGACCATGGAGATAATCATGGAGACGCCGATGACCATGGTTAATCCCCAGGATTGGCTCCAGACAAATACGGCGGTACAGGTCGTCGCGGCCACTGCCACTCCATTGGCCAAGGCGACATAAGATTCTTTCAAGGTCACGCGGAGCCATTGGGAAGGACGGATATCCCGCAACGCTAAACCACGCATGACTACCGCGAGCGCTTGAGCGCCTGTGTTCCCCGATTGCCCGGCTACGACAGGGAGCAAAACTGCCAAAGCTGTAAATCTGGCAATGGTGTCCTCAAATAACCCCACCACAAATGCTGCCAAAAAGGCTGTGAGGAGATTAATTTGCAGCCAGAGAAGACGTTTACGAATGGCGAATCCCGGCGGCGACAGGGCTCGTTCGTCCTTACTGGCACCCACCATGGTTTGCATGCTGATGGTGGCCTCTTCTTTTTCGACCTGAATGATGTCTTGACTGCTAATGACCCCGAGGAGGCGGCCGTCCAAATCGGTGACTGGAATAGTCAGGACCTTCCATTCGTTGCAAATTTCTACGACTTGTTCCTGATTTTCCAGGGGATGAATGGTGGGTAATTCTCGTTTCATCAAGACTGCAAGGCTCTTTTTTGGAGGGGCTAAAAACAGATCCCTGAGGGAGAGGACGCCCACAAGGATCTGGCGCCGATCGATAATGTAGATTTCATTGAGATGCTGGGTGTCATGGGTGCGAACCTGTCGGATGGCTTCCTCGACGGTCAGGTCTTCCGGGAGCGCAAAGAATTTGACATCCATGAGTATGCCGACCGAATCCTCCGAATACTCCATGAATGGTCCAATGTCGGCTGAGACGTGCAGGGGTAGGGCATTCAAAGTGGCTACACGAGTCTCATCGGGCATTCGCTGGAGGAGAGAGGCGGCCACCGCGGGTTGGAGGTGAGGAAGCGCACTCAGAAGTAACGGTTGCGGAATGATTCCGAGAAGGTCGGCGGCCAATGAGGGTGACATGACCGAGAGGACCTTTGCGATCATGGTGGGGGGGAGATCGGCAAGTATGGGGATCACCTCCTGAGGATCATAGGATTCAAACACATGGGCGGCTTCATCCGGAAATTTGGCAATAAAAACCTGATGCATCTGTTCAGTCGTTGCAGGTGTTGTCATGGTGTTTCCTGTTCTTTCCGGGGAGAGGTGGGCGGTGTTGATGTGCTCAGGGATTCTCCCAGGGCGGTCATCAGGCCAATTCCTGAGAGGGAATACGCTTCCCACAGCTGTAGGAGGGCATCGGAGAGAAATGCCGGTTGATACTCGCCGGAACGTGACAGGAGAAATTGCCTGAGTGTTCGATGTCGAAGCGCCCCAATAAACGTACGGTCTTGATCAATGACCGGAAGGCTGTCGTATTGAGCCCATGCGGGATGGGCGACAATGTCGAGGGCATTGGCCGAGGCCGGGATCGCTTTCACGTCCTGCTGCATGATGGAGGACACGGTGATCGTCGATTCTGCTCCAAGCAGCTCTTTCATGAGGATGACTCCGCGCAGGATGGTCTGATGATCAATGATGTATAAATAATAGATGGCTTGCCCGACGGTTTGGGTCACCCGCTGTAAGGCCTTGGCGACAGTGATGTCCGGGGGAAGTGTCAGGACATGCGGATCGGCGAGGCTGCCGGCGGTATGATCCGGCAAATTGATTGATCGCCGAAGATGTGCCCCGATGGCCGGGTCAACCTGATCCAGGAGAGACGTTTGTGTGGATGAATCATACTGTCGAAGGACTGCCCGTGCCGAACGGGAGGATAACCGGCTGAGTATGACCGCGCTGGTTACCGGTGGATACTGTTTGAGAATTTCGGCCGTTGGGCCGGGAAGACAATACTCCAGAAAGGCGGCGATATGTTGAGGTTCCATGGTCTGCAACATTTCTCCCGCCGACTGTGCCGGAAGTTCCTCCACATAGCGTGCGGCCTCTAATGGATGTTCCTGGATAAAGGTTTCCCGGAGCTGTTGGATCAAATTCATCGGCTTATCCCTCCGTTGGAGAAAGAATGCTGGTGACTTCAGTAAATTGCGCGGCAGGAATCACGACCCGTCCTTTGGCCGTATCCAGGACGACGACCATGGGAGTTATGGCTGTGACGGTGCCATTGTAGGCGCCGACCTGAATCTTTTCCCCGATTCGGACAATGGGCTGAATGTAGTGGGCGGCAATCAGGTTCTTTACGGCAGAACGAGAACCGATTCCGAATGATAAGGCGGCTCCGGCAATGAGTCCGGCAATGAGAATGACAATGATTTGATTAAGCAGCGACGTGTCAATCCCCAACTCATTAATGGCCGTCACCAGAACAAGCAGAGTCGCGGCTATATAAACCGTTTGCGCAATGATGGTGCCTTGCCGGATTCCTGAAGAATCACACGCAACAGAGATCAGGTCGCGCAAAAAGTTCGTGGCCAGGAGGCCCAGAACGAGAATAAGGGTAGCCATGCCGATTTTAGGCAGATAGTGGACCAGTCCGGTTAAAGTTTCGGACAACAGGGCGAGACTTAAGGCTTCGGTGGCGGAAATCAGAAAGAGGAGAAAGACCAGCCAAAATCCTAGAAGGCCGACAATTTGTGAAATTGTTTTATGGCTACCGATTTTTTTGAGCAGGGTGAGAACACCAGTGCCGCCCAGCAAACGATCGACCCCGATCAGATGCAACACACGGCTCGTTCCCGCTTCAACGATTTTTCCCAAGAGGATTCCCAGGCCTAACAACATCAAGGCCCCGAGGCCTTTGGGGAGATAGGCCATAAACAGCTTGAAACTGTACTCAAACGATTCCTCAAGGGTTGCGGTCCAAAGGGTGATATCCATGGGATTGACCTCCTTAGAAATAAATAAGCAGAAATACGGTAAACACTCCGACAACGGGCTGGTCGATCAGAGAGACCAAATTGCTCCTGGGTCGGCTGGACCGAGAAGTTTCACGTGGCGTTCGATCATCCTGAGAGAAAATGTCCTTACCGGACAGGTACGTGATGTTGCTGAGCCCACATCTTATCCCGTGGGGTTTTCCCGTGGGGTTTTCTCTTCCCCTGGGCCCTCAGCCATTAATTGAGAGGGAGATGAGAAGGTTCTGTGTCCTCAGATGGCCCTCCTGATGCGGGGACCTGGTTCAACGGAGAGTCCGGCAGAGGTTCGGGTTCGATCGAAGATTGTGAGGGTTGGGCCGGTTCAGGGACCTGCCGTGTGAGTTTGTTGACTTTAATGACCGGTGGGTCAGTCACAAAGGGTTCATATTGCTTGACGTCCAACGTGACAGAGTCCTGTTCTTCCACAAGCAGGTCAATTTCTGGAACCTGTTTCCGAAAGGTCGCCAGGATGGTGCCATTTGGCGTGGTGACGGTCATTAACAATCGGTCCTGCTGGCGTTCCTTATGTGTGACGGTCCCCGTCAGGGGATGAACGGTTTCCTGAAGGAATTGGGGCAAATAGGGTTGGGCATATCGGGCGGCGAGAAATGGTGCCCCTAAGCCCAATCCTACTCCTAGAACAAACACCACAATGTAGACCATCAAGGATTTCATTCACGTTTTCTCCGCGGTTACAGTAGGACTTTTGGGCACTTTCCTTTTTAATACAAAGACTTTGACGAAAATGAATTTTTCTGCGTGAAAATGAACGACTTCCAGCCACACTGGTTGTTTCCGGTCATGCAGTAATTTCGTTCACTTAAAATTGAAGTGTTGCAATTGTTAGGGATCTCGTGGATGGCGACTAGATCGTGATCAGTTGAATGTTCGTTAGGCAACATTTAAAAGAATGGCTGAACCATGTCAAACCGGGCGAGAAAGTCATGAGGATGTATTCATTTTCTTGAGAAATCTCATCTTCCTTTCATTTTAGCAATGCTATGAGAGCTTCTCAAATATCATGGGGGTAATGTGGAAGCGGCATGTAAGACGAGTAACGTCCAGCATTTCTTACAGCCGTCGGAAACCTTCCTGCTTCGATTGAGGTTTGGGCTCTATGTTCAGGTCGATGAGGATGAGAGGGACAAAGGTACGGAGGTTCGGACATGAAGATCTCTTTGAGGGAAGGGAATTTCCACACCATTCTTCCGAAATTTCTTGACGATGGCGCAATTAATATCGGATTGAATCTGCCTTCTGCCTTGTGGATCCTCCACCCAGGCTAATAAACGCATATTCCAGGCGGAATCTCCGAAACTCATCAGCCAGGCCTTGGGCACTGGGTGCGATAAAACCAATGGGTTTTCTTTGGCCGCTTCCAAAAGTGACTGTATCACCTTGTCCAAATCTGAATTGTAAGAAACTCCCACCTCAATCTCCAAACGGGTTTTAGGATCACCGTGCGACCAGTTAATAACCGTGGAAGAGATAAATTCGGAATTGGGAACAACGATGGCCACGTTGTTTAGAGAGCGAATGGTGGTGGATCGAATGTTGATTTCTGCCACATCTCCCTCAGTGTCTCCCACGGTAATGCGGTCCCCAATCTGGATGTGTTGTTCGAACAGCAACATGAGTCCCGCGATGAAATTGGACGTCAGATTTTGCAGGCCGAATCCGATTCCGACGGAGAGAAACCCAAAAATGACGACCAGACCGCTCAGGTCGACGCCGATGACTTGAAAGGCAATCACGGTCCCGATAAGAATCAGGAAGTATTGAATGAGGCGGGTTAAGGTGTATTGCGTCGCCTTGGGCATCTTGGAGCGTTTGAGTAATTGGTTGATCAGAAAACGTCGTATCAGGGTGTTGATGATCATAAAGCCACCCATGATGAACGCAAAAAATGCAAGGGACGAAAGGGTAATCGGGGTCTGGTTGACGGTAAATAAGGGATAGGTGAAAAAGTGATCCAATCCGTTCAGGACCGTTGAAAGATCCATGGTGGTGCTCCTTTGAGGTGGTATAAATTGATTGCCCCGTTGTGATTGATGGAAAGACTTTTTGGGAGGTTTTCCATTTTTTTGCCGTGCCGGATCAGATGAATTAACCAGAAAAATGTCAGAAAAGATAGAGGAGAACAAAGCGGGAAGAAAAACATATGACAGATGAACTTTGCCACTTGAGATTGAAAAATTTTGAGGGGACAAGAAGGCATAGCTTGGCGTTAAGGCCTCATGCGGCTAAGACATTCGTGAGGGCGAAAAAATTCAACACAAACGAGGTGAGAAATGAGACAAACACGACAAAGTTTTCCCCCGACTTTAGGTGAGAAGCCGTGCAACATGTAAGACAGCAGTGCCATTTCGTATTTTAAGCCTGTCGGGCGCTCGAAATCGGGGATACCGCCACCCCGAAATAGTAGGAGAACCGACTCAAGGGGGTGTACAGGAGCTGAGCCGCCCATCGTAGTGAGGAAGCGGTTGAACGATCAGGGAGCGAAGGGGCTGCGTCATCTAAATGGAATCATGGTCCAATTCGTGTGGGGAGGAAAGCATGAATTCGACAGAAGCCTGAAGCGGATCTCATAAATCCGCGGCATAAGATCTGGTCCCGGATGTCGTCGGGTAGTACGGTGGCACCGTCCGCGCTTCGAGGTGAGATCCAAAGCGGAGGGGAGGCTTCAGGCAGTTCGGTATTCCAATCATTGGAGATCGGATGGCTCAGGGAGTGGTGAGGGGCGGTATCTGGAGCTTTTGGGGGAGCCAGCGTTCCATGAAGCCTCCTATGGGGTTCGTCCAGGCCGTTCGGTTCCGGGTGCGGTGGCGGCAACTCCTCAACGAATGAAGGAACAGGTGGCTAGTTGTCGGTGATCGAGAAGGGGTTCTGGAATAGAAAGGTCCTCATGATGTGGTTTGGTTTGAGCCCAAAATTTTGGCTTCCGGATAATCAACCCAGGTTTCTTTTTCCGCCAGGTATTGTTGGCCTTTGAAATTGAGGCGGGTGCGCATGGTGGTAAAACCTAATTCCCGAAGTTGATCGATGAGGTCCTTTAGGCTTTCCTGCACGGTTCGATAGACCTGGGACTGGAGATTTAGCGCTTCGTACATGACCGTTCCCGAGTATCCGCGCTCCACCCGTTTAATTGGGATCATTCGATTGAAATATCGGTCACTAGGATCCATGCCCTCCAATTGATGCTTTTCCACGACGGCATTTCTGACTCGAAAGGATAAGGGAAGCGATGTCATGTGCTCTGGCTCCAGCTTAACGATGGGTAGAGGTATATTGTGAAAATCGATTATAGGCCGCCTCGATGGGGGTCGCAAGCGTGGTTGACTTCCCTCAGAATCCCAACGTAACCTTCCCTACGCTCAGGAAAAATACGTTTGTGGGAAAGGGGTTGTGGCGAAATGGTCCGCAAGTTATCGGGTGCCGACATTCCAATCAACCTTCCCAACAGCCTCACAGTCCTCCGAATTCTCCTTGTTCCGGTCTTCGTTGGGTTTTTGCTCTACGAATACTATGATTATGCCCTCGTAACTTTATTAGTCGCGGCGGTGACCGATGGCCTGGATGGGGCCATTGCCCGTATCACCGATCAGCGCACTCGCCTTGGCGAATATCTCGATCCTCTGGCTGACAAATTACTCCTTATGTCGGCCATCGTGACCTTATCGGTTCTCCATTTTATTCCGATCTGGGCAGTGATTCTTGTGGTGAGTCGTGACGCCATTCTCCTCACGGGGACCATATTGGCTAATTTAACGGAAATCGACATTGATATTACTCCCACCTGGTTGGGAAAGGGTACCACTTTTGCCCAAATTTGTTATGTCATCATAGTGATACTTTTTGCGACCGGGCGTGTTCCTTCCGAAGCCATCATTCCTTTTCTCTCGGTAATGGTTATCCTGACAACCGGTTCTGGAGTGCATTACCTATTCCGGGGAATTCAACGGCTCAATTCGTCAGGCAAGAAATAAGGGTAAACAGGAGGATGCAGTTGAATCGAGAGCGGGTGGGCCTACAGTTAGTGGATGCGAAAGTGATCTCTTCAGATGATTTGTCTCAAGCGCTTGATATTCAGCAGGGAGAAGGAGGGCGTCTCGGGAGCATTCTGGTTCGGATGGGGGTTCTGTCTGAATCTACCTTATTGGAGTTTCTCAGCCAGCACTATGGAGTTGCCACCGTAGAATTGTCTACATGCTCGATTGACGGGAGTCTTCGGGGATTGGTTCCTTATGACGTTGTTAGTCGGCACCTCGTTTTGCCGGTGCGGAAAACCACTTCACGACTGAGTCTGGCTATGGCCGACCCCACGAATGGGTCTTTGTTAGATGATTTGCGATTCCGGACAGGGTTGCACATCATCCCCATGGTAGCTACCGAATCCGATTTACGGACGGCGATTTCCCACCTATATGGCCAGGGCCCAGATGGATCTTCCTCTACTACAGAATCTATGAAAAACGATGAGGAGGGTACTTTCAAAAGCTGGGGAAATGGCGACCGGATTTCACCCGATTCGATGGGAAAGCCTGTTGGCCCTGTCTGTGCCTCTGCTAACGGTTTGCATGATCAAGAAAGATCGATCATGCTTCATGACAAAGCAGAAATGTCTCGACTGAAGCGTCATGTGAAAATTGATAAAGATTCCTCAGCTGTGGAAGTTGTGAATGGGCTTGTGCAGCAGGCCATTGAAATGGAGGCGAGTGATATTCATATTGAGCCGATGGAGACTATGATCCGGGTTCGCTTTCGATTGGATGGCGTCCTGTGCCCGATTCAAAATCTGCCTAAAGACCTTCACCAGGCATTACTCGCCAGGGTGAAAATTCTTTCCGATCTGGATATTGCGGAGCGTCGGTTACCCCAAGATGGACGGATGAAGATAGAGGGCTTTCCCCACGTCGATATTCGAGTGGCCATTCTGCCCTGTTTGTTTGGCGAAAAAGCGGTTCTGCGACTCTTGAATCAGTCAGGGCTTGCGTTACATTTAACCAATATCGGGCTTAACCAACCTGATTTAGACCGGTTGACGACGGCTCTGGAAAATCCCTATGGGATGATCCTTGTGACGGGGCCTACGGGGAGCGGAAAGACGACAACCCTTTATAGCGCGTTACAATTTCTGAATACTCCTCAGATGAATATTGTCACCGTCGAAGATCCCGTGGAATACCAAATCCAGGGCATCAATCAGATGCAAATTCATGAAGAGATTGGATTGAATTTTGCCGCCGGGTTGCGTGCTTTTCTGCGGCAGGATCCTGACGTCATGATGGTGGGGGAAATTCGTGATCGGGAAACTGCGCAAATCGCGATTCAGGCTTCTCTGACTGGCCATCGAGTTCTTTCGACCCTGCATACCATGAATGCCCCAGGGGCCATTACCCGGCTCATCGATATGAGCATTGAGCCGTTTTTGGTGTCTTCCGCCGTCTCGCTCATTGTGGGCCAACGCTTGGTACGGAAAATTTGTGATTATTGTCGGGAACTGGAGCCGGTATCTCAATTTCAGCTGCGGGAGTTGGGTTTTGATGATGAGGCGCTCGGGGCGGTTCAGGCGATGAAAGGGCGTGGGTGTGTGTCCTGCCATCAGACAGGATTTAAAGGACGCATGGCGTTATTTGAGACCCTGCCTATTTTTGAAAGACTGCATGAAAAAATTTTGGCACGGGCATCCACCAATGACTTGATAACCTGTGCGATAGGCGAAGGATTTCGCACGCTTAGACAAGCGGGGATGGCGGCAGTTCAAGGTGGCTTGACGACTGTGGGTGAGGTGTTTGCCGAAACGAGATCTGATGCTTTTGTGTAGGGACGTCAGAAGACCGGATACCCAATGGAATTGACTGCACTCCTAGGTGAATTGTGCCGGCAGGGCGGATCGGACTTGCACCTGGTTTCCGGCAGTGTGCCTCGCCTCCGTGTGGACGGGCATTTACGCCCGATGGAGTCTCCGATATTGACCAGCCAGGACCTGTCTCAGTTAACCGCGAGTCTGTTGACGGAAGCACAGCAACATCAGGTTATGCAGACCGGAGCCTGGGATGGAGCCTACAGCGTGCCTGCTATCGGGCGGTTTCGGGTCCATATCTATACCCAACAGGGATCCTTGGCCATGGCCATTCGAACAGTGTCCGGGAAGATTCCGACGTTTGAAGAATTAGGGTTACCGCCAATTATTGCGGAATTGATGAGGAAGCCCCAAGGGCTGATTTTGGTAACCGGGCCGACCGGTAGCGGGAAAAGTACGACATTGGCCTCGATGTTGGATCATATAAATGAAGCGCGGTCTGCACATATTATTTCGTTAGAAGACCCCATTGAGATTCTGCATTCGCACAAGAAAAGTTTGGTATCTCAAATGGAAGTGGGATCCGATGTCCACGAATTCCAGTCCGCCCTGAAAGGTATTTTACGGCAGGATCCCGATGTGGTGTTTTTGGGCGAATTGCGAGATCTCGAGACCATTCAGGCGGCTCTCACCATGGCTGAAACCGGACATCTGACGGTGGCTACTTTGCACACGAATTCTGCGATTCACACGCTGACACGATTGGTCTCGGTGTTTCCTTCCAACCAGCAACAAGAAATTCGTATCCAGTTGTCGATGGTGCTGGAAGGCATTCTGGCACAGAGACTTTTGCCACGTTCAGAGGGAAGGGGCCGGGTTCTGGCTTTGGAAATTCTGATTACCTCTCCGGCAATTCGGAATCTGATTCGGGAAGACAAGATCCATCAAATGTATTCCATGATGCAAACGGGACAAGCTCAATATGGCATGCAGACCATGAATCAAGCCTTGGCCGACTTGGCTGGCCAAGGAGTGATATCCTCTGAACTCGCTATGGGACTCACAACGCTTCCTGATGAGTTATCCAAGCTATTGGAGCGTACGGGTCGGGAGCGATCCGGGGCAATGTCTTTGGCCAGGTTGCGGCCTCGGATGTAAATGGCATTAAGAGCCTTCTTGATCTCCCACAGAGAAAGCGAGCAATAATTCGAAATGCCGAGATTTGAATATCGTGCGAAAAATTTGGATGGACAGACGGTCCACGGAGAAGTCTTGGCTGCTTCTTCCAGTGAGGCCTTGCAACTTCTTCGTAGGCAGGATGTCTTGGTAACCGGTCTGCAAGAAAAAGTTGAAAGGGTATTCAATCTCAGTGGTCAGCTGACCGGCTGGAGCCGCGGGTGGAGCTGGAGAGGCGTGAGCAGTAAAGAATTGGTGGTCTTTACCCATCAGCTGGCAACGTTGATTCGTGCGGGTGTGCCTCTTTTGGAATGTCTGGACATTCTCTCCAGCGAAGCTGAAAACCCGACCTTGCAACAAGTGGTTAAGCATATTCGAGAGGATGTAGAGGGCGGAACCTTGCTAGCTCATGCTTTAAAACGCAACCCGACCGTCTTTAGTGAATTTTACCGGAGTATGGTGGAAGTAGGAGAGACGACAGGTCGCTTGGATGAGAGTTTGACCCAACTGGCAGTGTACCTTGATAAACAGGCTCAGTTGCGGGCGAAAATTTTCTCTGGATTAGCATATCCGGCTTTGCTTGTGGCTGTGGCGATGATTGTCCTGGTCTTTTTGCTGATTTGGGTGGTCCCTCTTTTTTCTGGCTTATTCCAAGATATGGGCGAATCGCTTCCCTGGTTGACGCAAGTAGTGATTGACGTGGCTGAGAGGGTTCGGGATCACTTTTTTCTGTTGGTGGCATTTTGTGGAAGTTTGGGTATGGGTATCCGTTGGTTTCTCAAAAATCCGAAAAGTCGACAGGCCATTGATGGGTGGGTTTTAGGGGTTCCCCTTTTGGGGTCCGTGATCCAAAAAGCAGCAACGGTGCGTTTTTCCAGAACATTAGGGTTTTTAGTTCGTCGTGGGGTTCCGTTGCTGTCGGCCTTGGGTGTGGCGGAAACGGTGACTGGTAATAAAACATTCGAGCAAAGCATTAAGCTGGCGGCCATAGCGATTCAAAAAGGACAACCTCTCTCCGAGACCTTAAGAACGGGCCAGGTTTTTCCGCCGATGGTTCCCCAAATGATTAAAGTGGGAGAATCAACCGGTTCCATTGATGTTATGCTGGAAAAAATTGCGGATCTTTTTGAGCAAGAGGTCGATCGGACGGTAGCCACGTTAACGTCGGTGTTAGAGCCCATTATTATCTTGGTCGTGGGGTGTGGGATTGCCCTTGTCGTTGTGGCGATGTATCTTCCCATTTTTTCTATCGGTTCAGTTATTGGGTGAGTCTGGAGGTTTTTCGCCATGAGTGGGAATGATATGTCTGTGACCGAAATCGTCGTGCGGGCACCGGCGAAAGTGAATCTGTTGATTCGGGTATTGGATCGATTGCCCAATGGGTATCATAATTTGTGGTCTCTCATGCATACGGTCGATGTCTTTGATCTTCTCCGAATTAGGCTTAACCCTGATCGGGAGGGCCTTGTCTTAACGTGTGAAGATGCTCCATTGCCCTTGGATAGGGGAAATTTGGTTTATCGTGCGGCTGAATTGGTGCTCCAGCGTTCTGAAAAGAATGTAGGGGTTGATATTGAGCTAACCAAGGTTATCCCCTTGTCGGCTGGTCTGGGAGGTGGGAGTAGTGATGCCGCTGCCACTCTGTATGGCCTTACTCACTTGCTAGGGTTAAATTGGACTTTATCTGACTTGTGTGAGGCGGGTGCAACACTTGGAAGTGATATTCCATTTTTTTTTAAAGCACCTTGTGCAGTGGTTCGGGGGTGGGGCCAAGAGGTGGAGGCCTGTTCTCTCAAAGGCGAACGGTGGGTCGTTCTCGTCAATCCCGGCTTTCCGATACAGACAAAATGGGCATATAAACAGCTGTCCTCCCAACGGAAGGCCGTCAGACCTTTAGGTGAATTTACGAATAGAATAGATCGTGAATTGAGCCTTTCCTGGGAGGAAGTGATCGGGATAATGGAAAATGATTTTGAACCGCCGTTGTTTCCGTTTTATCCGATTTTGGGATTCATTAAAGACACGTTGCTTTCTTTTGGGGCTCAAGCCGCACTATTATCAGGTAGTGGAGCCACCGTATTTGGGATTTTCCGCACTCATGAAGAAGCTCGGCAGGCTTCCACTCGGTTGCGTCGTGATACGAGCTGGAGAATCTTTGATATCCCGATGGGTTCGACTGATTTACCTCATGCCCCGTTCCGTGTTGGCTCTTCTCAGGTTTCCAACGTGTAAATTCAGTGATTTGAGTTGACAAGGCACCAATCGTAGAATTACCTTTGCTCTGCTTTTTTTCCTGAAAATCTGCTACGGTTTAGGTTCACCTAGGCAAGTTGAGACTACCACCATGCTCAGAGATTTAAAATTGATCACGGGTAACTCCAACCTTGCGTTGGCCAGAGAAATTGCCCAGTATATTGGGCAGGATTTGAGTCAGGCAACGGTTACAACCTTTAGTGATGGGGAGATCAGGGTTAGAATTGATGAGAATGTGCGGGGAGGCGATGTTTTTCTGATTCAATCCTGCTGCCACCCGGTGAATACTTCGATTATGGAGCTGTTGCTCCTGATCGATGCGGTCAAACGATCATCAGCTTCCAGGATCACGGCGGTCATTCCTTATTACGGATATGGGAGGCAGGATCGAAAAGATCAGCCCCGAGTGCCCATTAGTGCCAAATTAATTGCGGATTTGATCACCGCGGCCGGCGCGAATCGGATTCTGACCATGGATCTTCATGCCGGACCGATTCAAGGATTCTTCAATATTCCCGTTGATCACCTTTATGCCATGCCTGTGATGTTGGACTATATTAAAAAGCAAAATGTCTCTGATTTGGTAATCGTTTCCCCTGATGCGGGAGGGGTCGAGCGAGCGAGAGCATTTGCCAAACGACTGAATTCCTCTCTCGCGATTATCGATAAACGGCGGGAATCGCCGAATCAGGCTGAAGTGATGAATATTATTGGTGATGTTCAGGATAAGCATGCGTTATTGTTTGATGACATGATTGATACGGCGGGAACCATTGTCCAGACAGCTCAAACCTGTATGGATAACGGAGCCTTGTCGGCCTGGGCTGGGAGTACCCATGCAGTCCTGTCTGGTCCAGCACTGGAGAGGTTGCAATCGTCTTGTCTCCGTGAGGTAATGGTAACAAACACCATTCCACTAAATGGGAAGGATCAGCAATGTCCAAAATTGAAAACTCTCACAGTTGCTCCTTTGTTGGGTGAGGCGATTTTGAGGATTCATCGTGAAGAGTCGGTGACATCCTTGTTCGTATAAATTAGCTAACTGTTCATTCATTCTTATTTAGAAAAGGGCAAGATGATGAAATATGAACTTGAAGTTGAAAAACGGGATCAGGCTGGAAAAGGCGTGGCGCGGCAACTACGGCGTCAAGGGAAAATTCCTGGAGTTCTCTACGGAGGAGGGAAGTCTGAATTTGTGGCCATGGACCACAAGACGGCCCGCAATCTGGTGATTTCTCAGGTTGGTCATACTGGTTTGCTGACTGTCCGGATTTCCGGCGGGCAGGAACGGATCGCAGTTCTTCAAGACCACCAAATTGATCCCATTACCGGGGCGATCCTCCATGTTGACCTCTTTGAAGTCTCGATGAAAAAAGCCATTCGCGTCAAAGTTCCCGTGACGATTATCGGAGAAGTCCCTGTTGGCGTGAAAGAGGGGGGAATTTTGCATCAGGTGATGCGCGAACTTCATATTGAGTGTTTGCCGGCTCAAATTCCGGATCATATTGAAATCGATGCGTCAGGATTTGGGATTGGTGATGGTATGCATGTGAAGGAAGTTACAGTCCCGACAGGTCTCAAGATTTTGGATGATGAGGATCTCATGGTTGCTCATGTTGCCACGAAGATGTCCGAAGCGAAGCTAGAGTCCCTCTTGTCTCGCGAGGTGGCTGAAGGGATAGCTCCAGTTGCCACAGCAGAAAAAGCTGCAGAGGGGGCTGCCACCGGAGGGGCTGTGGCTACGGCAGATAAAACGAAGGCCGCATCAGACAGTAAAGCGAAGGAAGGCAAGAAGTAGCCCTTGCATGTGGTGGTGGGACTTGGAAATCCAGGAGAGTCCTACAAATACACACGACACAACCTTGGCTGGATGGTTCTTGAGCAGGCGGCTGATCGTTGGCGTGTGACTTGGTCCAAGCAGGAAGATGGGTTTCTCGGGCAAGGTGAAGTTAAGGGCCATCCGGTTTTGCTTCTTCTTCCCCTTGCGTGGATGAACCAAGCTGGGGTTGCCGTTCGGTCTGTTCTTCAGAAGTTGTCTCCCAACTCGTCTCGTCTTATTGTTGTCCACGATGATCTAGACCTTTCTCTGGGAATGATCAAGATCAAAACCAGAGGTGGCGCTGGTGGCCATAATGGTCTGCGTTCTGTTTCGTCCTGCCTGGAAACGGAAGAATTCTCCAGGGTTAAGATTGGCATAGGGCGCCCTCAGAACAATGAAAGCCTGGCGAATTTTGTGCTTTCACCATTTCTTTCAGAAGAGTGGGAGCAGGTTGTCTCAATTCTTCCGAAAGCCGTTGATGCATTGGAATGTCTTATTTGTGAAGGGCCGGCTATTGCCATGAATCGATTTCATGTGCGGCCCTCTGAAACAGGTTTGTAAATATTCGTGAATTGACCTTTCTGCCTGGAAAAAGCGGATCAACCATCCGGTTGGAATTCGTGGGGTTGAGCTGAGGCAGCCTCTCTCATTTCCAGGCTTTTTGCATTTGGAAAATGACCTTGGTACCTCAAAACGTTTTGAATTGGAACGGATATAATATCGCCGACATGAATTAGCATTCAGTAGGACATTGAGATTAGATGAAGGGGTGAGTGGACTTTCGACTGTTCATTATAAAGTGCACCTCTTTTGGAGAGGGACCTGTATACCGTTTTGGGTCTCATATCAAAATTCGACAGTCTGCCGATTGTTTTTAGTGAAACGGCCCAATTTCACTAAAAACAATGTGGGTTTTTAGGTTCTGAATTAGCAGGTTCTATTCCTGAGAGAGGTTTGACACTCCAATTTACCCTATGGTAGCTTGTGTCCCCTTTTGTGATACAACACGATTGCTCTGCCTGAAAACTAGAAAAATACTGTCAGAGGGAAAGGTTACGTATGAAACTGTATGAATCACTGTGTATTCTTCGTCCCGTTCAAGCGGAAACAGAAAATGAGCGAGTGATTGAAAAAATGAAGGAAGTCCTGAATCAGGCTGGAGCGAATATTTTAAAGTTGGATAATAGCGGGAAAAAGAAGCTGGCCTATGATATTCAACATGAGCGAAAAGGGACCTATATTACGGTTCAATTTGAAGGGCCCCCTACGGTCGTCTTTGAGTTGGAGCGCTTTCAGCGTATGGAAGACCAGGTGATGAAATTCATGACGGTGCGGCTGAACCCAAGTGATTTGGTAGCGGTAGGTGAAGCAAGTGCGGAGGAAGCAGAAGATGGTGGGATTCAATAAAGTCATATTGATTGGAAATCTGACTAGAGATCCCGAGCTTCGGTATACACCCAGCGGCACCCCTGTGGTTAATTTCCCGTTAGCGGTCAATCGTCGGTATCGTCAGGCCGATGATCAAAAAGAAGAGGTCTGCTATGTTGATATTGTCGTGTTTGGACGACAAGCTGAACATTGTGGCCAGTACCTCAATAAAGGTGACGGGGCCATCGTTGATGGTCGCCTACAACAACGGCGATGGGAAACGGACGACGGGCAGAAGAGAAGCAAACATGAAGTCGTTGCTCAAACAGTAACGTTCTTGCCGAAAAAGTCCTCCTCTGGTACCTCTGGGGCAGGAGTGAGTGAGGAGTCTAACTATGATCCGGAAGAGTATTATCCAGACCCCATGCCCTAATTTTTAGCCTAGGAGAGGTTTCTGTGGAAAAAGGACGATTGTTTCAGCGGAAAAGAGTGTGCCGCTTTTGCTTCGATAAGACGCCATTGGATTACAAGGATGCAAATTTATTAAGGAATTTTCTCACGGAACGCGGACGAATTATTCCTCGTCGGACTTCGGGAAATTGCTTGCGGCATCAAAGAAAGTTAACCCAAGCGATTAAGCGTGCCAGGCATGTGGCTATCCTTTCATTTGCAGAAGAACACTGAGGTCCAGTGTTCTTCGAAACGGGGCAGGTAGAAAGGTGTGGTTGTTAAATGTCTATAACCATCAATCTACTTGATGTTCCCCCCACAGGTCTTCAAATTCATCATGAGGTGAGGCCCTCGGATTTATTGTTCTCCCATGATGAGGGAATCCCTATTGGGAACTTAAGTTGTCATGGAGATCTATTTCTGACCGGGGAGCGGTCAGCGCTTTTTCAAGGGAAAATATCCGGAAGAATGGCTAGGGAATGTGTACGTTGCCTGGATCAATTTGAGGAAGATTTATCCCTATCGTGTGAGGTGGAATTTAAAAAGACCGTGAAAGCAGTCAATGTGATTGTGCCGCACAGGGATAAAGGAAAATGGGCAAAGGGGCGTGACAAATCCGTCGATGAGAATGCGACAGAGGAAGATGTATACCCTATTACAGGAAATGAAATTGACCTTCTTCCGGCTATTCGAGAGCAGGTCATTCTTGCTACTCCCCTTCAATCTTTATGCAATGAAAACTGCCTCGGGTTGTGCCAAGTATGCGGGAGTAATTTAAATGATGGCATATGTGGGTGTTGTACCCCAGTGACTAGCTCAGCACCAGTGCCAATTCAGCAAACAATATCAAAAAAAAATCCATCAAAGCGTTCCTCTATTTCTGCTCGAAGAGGATCGTGAAGGCATCAGTCACCTCTTAACTGAAAAGTTGGACTATTATGGCAAATCCTAAACACAAAATTTCTAAAGCCCGAAGAGATAAGCGGCGATCTCATCTCAAGCTCACCCCGCCAAATTTGTCTACGTGTCCTCAATGTCATGAGCCCAAGCCATCTCATACGACATGTTTAAATTGTGGAACCTATAAGGGCATCGCCATTATTTCGGTTGAAGAGGGATAAACGGCATTTTCCTTCTCGAGTCCGTCATCTTTTAACACCAAACCCATGAAAATAGCCGTGGACGCGATGGGGGGGGATCATGGATTATCTCCCAATGTCGAAGGAGCCATACAGGCTACAAGGGAATCCTCTCTCTCGATTATCCTGGTCGGGGACGAACCGTCTCTCCAATCTCATCTGGACAAACTCGGCGGCACCAAAGCCGGCATTGAGATTTTTCATGCGCCACAGGTTGTGGATATGCATGAATCTCCTGCGTTGATAGCCAGAAAAAAACGAGACTCTTCCATATGGAAAGCCACAGAATTAGTTAAAAATAAGCAAGCTGACGCGTTGGTGAGTGCCGGAAATACGGGTGCTACGATGGTGTCAGCATTTTTTCTTCTGGGATTGATCCAAGGGGTAGAACGACCGGCAATCGCTGCGACATTGCCGACTCGCCAGGGTAAGGCAATCATGCTGGATGTCGGTGCCACTGTTGATTGTACGGCTCGCCAACTTTTCCAGTTTGGGATAATGGGGCATGAATATGGTAGGCATCTCCTGGGAACTGATCGTCCAAGGGTAGGTCTATTGAGTATTGGGGAAGAAGATACCAAGGGGAATGAAGTCACCAAAGAAACCTTTAAATTATTGAAGGATAGCCCTATTAATTTCATCGGTAATGTTGAAGGACGAGATGTCTATAGTGGGAATGCCGATGTCATTGTGACCGATGGATTTATTGGAAATGTGGCCTTGAAAATTTCTGAAGGGTTGGCGGATGCGATTAAAAAAATGCTGATGAAAGAAATTGCCCAGTCAGCTCTGGGTCGGCTTTCCTATCTATTTGTGGCCGGACCCCTTCTGCGGTTACGGCGAAAAACTGATTATGCCGAATTCGGCGGAGCTCCACTTTTAGGGGTTGAAGGTATTAGTATGATTTGTCATGGTCGTTCCTCCTCGAAGGCGATCAAGAATGCGATTCTTCGAGCCCAGGCTTTGGCGGAAGGTGGCTTGATTGAGGAAATTCGAGGTGACATTGCCCAAGGGTGCATGTGAGTTCAACGCGGTGTTTAATGTATGAATAGTCTGATTTTAGGGACAGGGGCCTATGTTCCCAAGCGAGTCTTGACCAATGCGGATTTAGAGCGCATGGTTGAGACTTCGGATACCTGGATAATTGAACGGACAGGTATCAAAGAGCGTCGAGTGGTTGACCCAGGACAGGCCTGTTCAGATTTAGCTGTTGAGGCGGCTCAGCGTGCGTTAATCGCTGCTGATGTGGCCCCATCGGAGATCGACCTGATCCTTTTAGCCACCTGTACAGGTGATTCTCCTCTTCCTTCCACTGCCTGTCTTATCCAACATCGGTTAGGAGCAAATCGGGCAGCGGCGTGTGATATTTCCGCCGCCTGTTGTGGGTTTATCTATGCGTTGGCTATTGCAGATGCCTATGTGAAAAATGGTATGCGGCACGTATTGGTCATTGGCTCCGAAGTCATGTCGGCGATAACCGATTGGACTGACCGTAATACGTGCGTGTTATTTGGCGACGGGGCTGGGGCGGTGGTGGTAGGACAAGGTACTGAAGGTTCGGGGATCCTTTCCACCCATTTGCATGCCAATGGCGGACTCTCTGATATGATTCAGGTGCCTGGAGGCGGATCGCGGGAACCGGCATCCAAAGAGGTTCTTCAAGAAAAACGGTGTTTTATAAAAATGAAGGGCAATGAAACTTTTAAAATCGCCGTTAAATCAATGGAGGAGGCCACCAAAGAGGCATTAGAGACCAATAAATTAGCAATGGACGATGTCGATCTGTTCATTCCTCATCAGGCCAATATGCGGATATTGAATGCCGTGGGTCAGCGATTGGGGTTGGCGCGAGAAAAGTTGATGATAAATTTAGATCGATTTGGTAATACCTCTGCAGCATCAATTCCGTTGGCGCTCGATCAAGCTGTCCGTGAGGGAAGAATTCATAAAGGAAGTGTGGTGTTGTTGGCTGCATTTGGTGCAGGTCTTACCTGGGCTTCAGCGGTCGTTCGTTGGTAATGTGACTGCTGGCGGATTTTTCCTTCCTGAATGAGATCAATGCCATAAAAGCAGAGGAAGAATCTGAGGCTTCCAACAAGAGCAAGCCAGAATATTTTGGGGGTTTAAAGAGAGGGGAATTATGTCTGGAACGACCTCATGGGGTGAAAATGATTGGGCGCTGATTCTAGGAGTCTCTAGTGGATTTGGAGAGGCGGCAGCTGTGGAGTTGGCCAATTTAGGATTGAATATCTGTGGTGTGCATCTTGATCGAAAATCAACACAAGCGAATGCGGAGCGCATTGCCTCGCAGATTCGCTCACTCGGCCGAGAGGTCCTGTTTTTTAATGTCAATGCGGCCGATCCCGAAAAGCGTGTTGATATTTTGAAGGCACTGAAGCAACGGGGGGAAGAATCCGGGAGGCCAGTCTGTGTCAGGGTGTTGTTGCATTCGTTAGCTTTTGGGACCCTGAAGCCGTATATTGCGGAATCCCATGCAGAGGCCATTAATAAAGCCCAGATGGATATGACGTTGGATGTCATGGCTAATAGTTTGGTGTATTGGACACAGGATTTAGTGGCACAAAAATTTTTGGGGACAGGGAGTCGCATCTTCTCCATGACCAGCGCCGGAGGCGCACGAGTCTGGCGAACCTATGGGGCGGTTTCCGCTGCAAAGTCGGCCCTGGAATCTCATACGAGGCAATTAGCCCTGGAACTGGCTCCTCTGGGTATCACGGTAAATTCGCTGATGGCAGGTGTCACCGATACTCCGGCTTTGCGTAAAATACCCGGTTCTGATGAAATGCTGACATTAGCCAAACGAAAAAATCCTTCAAACCGGCTGACTACGACCCAAGATGTCGCCGATGCGTTAGGCCTGTTAAGTCATCCGAAAGCTCATTGGATCACTGGAAATGTGATTTGTGTGGATGGTGGAGAGTTTATTGTTGACTAGCTTCAGAAAGTGGGAGGAGCCATGTGGCGGACTGTCCTGAGTCATGGCATTTTAAAGGGTGAGCGAAAAGCATGAAGCCAGTTTTTGGTTTTCTGTTTCCTGGGCAAGGCTCTCAGTCTGTTGGCATGGGCAAGACTCTTTTTGATAGGAATCCTGCGGTTCAGGCCCTCTATAAGGAAGCCGCGGATATTTTGGGGTATGATATCGCCGCATTGTGTTTTGAGGGGCCGTCAGAACAACTCAATCGAACCGAATATACGCAGCCGGCATTGCTGGTGACCAGTCTCGCAGCATTTCAACAGGTTGGTGATGGCCCCCTTCGTCCCGCTGCGGTTGCCGGTCATAGCTTAGGCGAATATGCCGCATTAGTGGCGGCCGGCGCGTTGAATTTTGGAGAAGCGGTTAATCTGGTGCAGAAGCGCGCGCGTTATATGGCCGAGGCCGTGACTCCTGGAAGTGGGTTAGTTGCCGCGATTTTAGGCCTTTCGGAAAAGGATGTCCGAAGTGTCTGTCAGGAAGCAGGATCTATGGGCATTGTGGCTCCAGCCAATTTCAATTCTCCAGGCCAAACGGTCATTGCCGGAGAAAAGGCTGCAGTGGAGCATGCAGCGGCATTGGCTAAGACGCGTGGAGCGAAGCGGGTCATGCCGCTTCCGGTCAGTGTTCCCGTTCATACTCCATTGATGCAGGTTGCTGCTGACAGGCTAAAAAAAGATATTGATTCTCTGAAGTGGTCTGCTTTAAAGGTACCGTTGGTTAATAATGTGGAAGCGAAAGCCTTGTTGTCAGCGGAGGAGGTTTGTGAGTCCCTTGTTCGACAATTACCTTCCCCGGTGCGGTGGCAGGAAACTATCCAGGCCATGGCGCTGATGGGCATCACACATTTCGTGGAAATCGGTCCAGGGAAAGTTTTGACGGGATTAGTGAAGCGCATTGCTCCTGAGGCCACCACGTGGAATGTGATGGATCAGGAATCCTACGCTCACGTCCTGTCGCACTGTGCCTAAGGACAAACGGGATCGAATTTTCAAGAAGGATTTGAGTAATGTTGTTGACGGAAAAAATTGCAGTAGTGACGGGTGGTGCCCAAGGAATCGGGCAGGCGATTGCGACTAACTTGGCCATGGAAGGTGCAGATGTGGTGGTCGCCGATCTTGATGCCGAACGTTGTCAAGAAACCGTGGATCTTGTCCAACAAGTGGGTCGCAAAGCGTTGGCGGTTTCAGTCAATGTTGGCGAGTGGGAACAGGCCAAGGGAATGATGGAACGCGTTCTTAAAGAATGGGGACGAGTGGATATCTTGGTCAATAACGCAGGTATTACGCGAGATGGCTTGCTGATGCGGATGAAAGAGGAGGATTGGCTTGCCGTCCTCCAGGTCAATTTGACCGGCACGTTTTTCTGTGCAAAGGCCGTTCTGCCTTCCATGAGCAAGCAGCGAAGTGGTCGTATTGTCAATATTGCTTCTATTGTCGGAGCGATCGGAAACATGGGCCAGGCCAATTATGCAGCGTCAAAAGCGGGTGTGATTGGTCTCACCAAAACAATTGCCCGGGAGTATGCCAGTCGAAATGTTACAGTGAATGCCGTGGCTCCGGGATTTATTGATACGGCGATGACCCAACATCTTTCGCCAGAAATTAAAGAGGGATTACTGAATCAAATTGCATTAAAGCGGTTAGGGCAACCTTCGGATGTTGCCGATGCAGTGTGTTTTCTGAGTTCAGAGAAGGCCGGGTATATTACCGGGCATGTGTTACATGTGAATGGCGGGATGCATATGGCGTCCTAGCCCATGCGCAATAGGATGTGTCATTCGATAAACTTTGCAAGGAGGAGGAGCCAACAATGGCAGTTGAAGAACGTGTCAAAAAAATTATTGTGGAGCAATTAGGTGTTGAAGAAGATGACGTGGTCCCTGAGGCCAAGTTTGTGGAAGATCTTGGAGCTGATTCCTTAGATACAGTGGAATTGGTGATGGCCTTAGAAGAAGAGTTTGAGATCGAAATTCCGGATGAAGATGCAGAAAAAATTCAAACGGTCTCGGCGGCCATCGATTTTATTAAAGAAAAAGTCTGAAAAGGTCATCGAGTACTGTGCGAAGTTGCGGTTCGTCCAAAGTTGATCACGGGGGTCGAGGAGGTAAAGCCTCAGAATCATTATCTGGGTTTTCCAGCCATGATATGTACGGAGTGCTTCAATGACTGAATGGAGACCACGACGAGTGGTTGTGACTGGATTGGGATTGGTTACGCCGTTGGATATTGGTGTATCTAATACATGGGATAAATTATGCAAAGGCCAATCCGGAATCGGACCCATTACCCGTTTTGATGCCAGTCAGTATTCGGTGCAGATTGCGGGGGAGGTCAAAAACTTTGATCCCTCGACGTTTATTGAGAAAAAAGAAATCAAAAAGATGGATACCTTTATCCATTTTGCCATTGCCGCCAGTCAGGAGGCGGTGGATGATGCCAAGCTTGTCGTAAACCCGGATGAGGCGGACCGTGTGGGGGTCTATATTGGAGCAGGCATTGGAGGTCTTCCGGCCATTGAACATTATCATAAGGTGTTGCTGGAACGTGGCCCCGACCGGGTTTCCCCATTTTTTATCCCGATGGTCATTATAAATTTGGCCTCCGGGCAGGTGGCGATCCGTTTTGGTGCTAAGGGCCCGAATGCCTGTACGGTCACGGCCTGTGCTACAGGGAATCATTGTCTTGGGGACGGGTTTCGACTGATTCAGCGTGGAGAGGCCGATGTGATGCTGGTGGGAGGAGCGGAATCGACCATTTGCCCTACAGCGGTTGCTGGATTTGCCGCGGCGAAGGCGTTGTCCAGGAGAAATGATGAACCGGAACGGGCCAGTCGGCCTTTTGATAAAGACCGTGACGGGTTTGTCATTGGGGAAGGTGCCGGTGTGTTAATCCTGGAAGAATTGGAGCACGCCAAATCTCGAGGCGCGCGCATTTATGCCGAGGTGATCGGCTATGCCATGAATAGCGATGCCTTTCATATTACCGCTCCACCAGATGATGGGGCCGGTGCGGTGACCTGTATGGAGCGTGCGATTCAGGATGCAGGAATCGCCAAAGAATCTGTGGGATATATTAATGCTCATGCCACATCCACGTTCGCCGATCGGATTGAAACGCAGGTCATCAAACACGTCTTTGGGGACCGGGCCTATGCCATTCCTGTGGGTTCTACCAAGTCCATGACCGGCCATCTCTTAGGGGCTGCCGGGGGAATTGAAGCGGTCTTTTCTATTATGGCTATGCATCATGGCATCATTCCTCCGACGATCAATTTGGAGACGCCAGATCCCGAATGCGACTTGGATTATATTCCGACTCATGCCAGATCCTGTGCCGTCGATGTAGCCATATCCAATGCATTTGGATTTGGTGGGGTCAATGCCTGTCTGGTATTCCGGCGTTGGAAGGGCGAATAGGCAGCATGGTCCTTTCCTGATTAGATTGTTTCGAGAGGGGTGCCTCTCAGGACGTCGGAAGCAGTTGTCTCGACCCCGCCCCGAAACGATATGATATAATACAACGTTTTGCTCAAGAGATAAGAGAATAACGATCATGCATGTCAACATTACCAATTCTTTGTAGATCTCGTGGCTGCTCTTGCATTTGAAGACATTCAGGAATCGTTGGAGTATGAATTTAAGCAGCAAGCCCTGCTATGTGAGGCGCTCACCCACCGTTCATTTTCTCAAACTCAACCCCAGGCGGTGAGTCCACACAATGAACGGTTAGAATTTTTAGGGGATGCGGTGTTGGGATTGGTTGTGAGCGAAAGTCTTGCGGCGATGTTTCCGCATTCTACAGAGGGCGAACTCTCCAAGATTAAAGCGGGATTAATTAGCCGATCCACTCTTTCGAAAGCAGCGAGTCGTCTCCAGTTGGGGAAGTGGTTACGATTGGGTCGGGGGGAGGAAGCCACCAAGGGTCGAGAAAAAATATCGCTGTTAGCCAATGCCCTTGAAGCGATCATTGGGGCGGTGTATCTTGATGGGGGGTTGGATGACGCGAGAGCTTTTATTCAAAAAGTTTTGACCACGGAATTTTCTTCATTACAGAACAATCCTGTGTCCTCAGTGGGGTGGGATGGGAAAAGCCGTTTGCAAGAATGGACGCATAAACAATTTGGAGCAAGTCCCCAGTATCGACTTGTTCGGGAATCCGGCCCGGATCATCAAAAAGTTTTTGTTGTCACGGTGGAAATCCAAGGAAAAATAATGGGTCAGGGAGAGGGTCGGACAAAAAAAGAGGCCGAACAAATTGCGGCAGCGCAAGCGATGGCACAGGCTGGGCTTGATGTTTCAGTCGAGTCCAATCATTCAATCAAGAAATCAACAGAATAGCCATGGAGGAGGAATTATGAGGTGTGTGTTGCAGCCACGGACTTTATTAGCCAGCGGTCTACGTCAGCTCATGATGGTGATGGGACTGTTCACCATATTCACTGCCGGTGGTTCTCCTGTCCCAAACGAGGCGGCAGCGGAAGAACCATCGAAGGCTGAGACCAAGGCACCTCACGTTCTGATCAAAACGAAGTTTGGAGAAATGGAAGCCGTGTTATTTCCGGACTTAGCACCCAAGCATGTTGAAAGTTTTCTCAAATTAGCTAAGTCAGGGTTTTATAATGGAACCATTTTTCATCGGATCATTCCTGGATTTATGATTCAAGGGGGAGATCCTTTGACCAAAGATCCAGCCAATCGAAGCCGATACGGAACCGGAGGCCCTGGTTATACGGTTCCAGCAGAATTTAATCGGATTATTCACGAAAAAGGCATTCTTTCCGCAGCCCGCACGGCAGATCCCAATAGCGCGGGATCGCAGTTTTTCATCATGGCGGATAAGGCTCCCCATTTGGATGGCCAGTACACTGTGTTTGGGGAAGTGGTGAAAGGTCTTGATGTCATCGATACGATCGTGAGCCAGCCCCGCGATCTGAAGGATAATCCTCTAGAGCGAATTGAAATGACGATAGACCTGATTCAGTAAATCAGGGGGTGGCCCGGAATGTGGATGGAAAATGCCGATCAATTGACCGGTTCGGTGGAAGGTTGGTCAGGTGCATAATCAAATCCACTGGGAATAATGATGCGCCCTCCCGCACCGGTCTGGCGGGCGAGTTGTTCTGCCACATCGGGATGGCGTTCCCGAATATAGCCGAGTAATCCATGTAAAAAGCGATGGGAACGAAGCCCTGGTCCGGAAAATTTTTGAATGAAGGTATGGGCTTGGTCCAACACGTTGGTGACCAGCGTGGGTTCTAATGGTTGTCGTTCGCCGAAGACCTTAAATTCTTTTCGTAATTCTTCACCGAAGGCCGGCAGGCCGGCTTCTGGTATCTGGATCAGGCTGAAACTTCGTCGAAGGCTTTGGAGTCCCTCCAGCACCTCGGCATCTTCAGCATCACGCCGATCTTGAAAAAATCGATAGGCGAGAGCCTCAAAGACATAAAATATTTCAGTCGCCCGTTCCCCTCCGAGATCCAATAATTGTCGATAGAATCCTCGACGTTCGAGTTCAAATCTGTTCCCCACACGTTTTTGCTGATAGTCATCATTGCTCTCGAGAAAGGCGCAGGATGTCGGGCAACTGATATTCGTGATTCGGTTTGTGCCGCAACATTGGCTGCAAATCACGCCTCCAAGTGCGGGACAAGCCCGTTTGCCTTTACGTTGATGACAATAGAGGCATTTACTCATTCGCCGGAATCTTTCTTGAGCCAGCCCATTCCATAATCCGACCAGGATCGGGGCTTTTTGTTAGGGTTAGCATTGGAGGGACGCTCAAGACCATTAATCTCTGCACCATTCACATATAAATAGGGAACCATGATCACATGATTGACCCGGTCAATCCCGATTCCCGAAGGGGACAACAGAAACTCCGCAATCACCTCTTTTTTGTGATTGGCTAAAATTCTCCAGACTTTCCCTGCCGTCAAATCAGACACATACATGGTGCCATATTTGTCGAAATCAATACCGTCTAAATTATAGAAACTACCGGTAAACAAGGTGTTGGCGAACAACTCCTGAATCGTCCCGGTTTCGTCAATCTCAAAAATCTTACCATCCTCCCATCCGACACCGACCACATGCCCATTCCTGGGATGAATGGTAAGTCCACGCGGGTGCGATAAGCTTTCATGCTGGGCAAAGACCTTCACGGTTGGATCGTGGGCGGGGTCATCAATGTGATAAATGGTATTGGAATCGGCATCAGAGACATAGAGCCCTCCGTGAGGATCCGCCACCAGCCCGGCAAGGGTTTGACTGTGAAATTGTGTGAAGGGAATAGAATGGAGGGATTTTCCCGTGTTTTTGTCAAATCCCCTGACCACATCCAGATCGGCCACATATAGGGTTGAGCCCACTAGGGCCATCCCTTTCGGTGAGTTCAACGTGACCGACTTTTGCCCACCTTGGATAAAGTGGAGGTCAATCATCTTACCCTCAGTCGTCACTTTACTAATAAAACCCTTATTTTCCCGTGTTCCAGGGTCTCCGTTGGCATTGGCGATGAAATAGGCCTGTCCTCCATCGGCAATCATGCTTTGCGGGAACGCTAAATTCGTCACCTCTTCGGCATAGATGGCCGTCCAACAACTCAGCAGCAACAGACTGGTGAGGATCGTATTCCTGAAGGAGGCAGCAAGATAATATGGCTTCATGGAAACAACCGAACTTTCGCTGAGACGATGATGACGATCAGAGCGACAAGGGATACCTAGAGGAAAAGCTGAAGTGGCATGGTAAGTGAGGATTTTGTAGGGTGTCAAGGAAGGATGAGGCAGTCATTTTGTTGACGAAGATTTTCCCTGCCTGATATCGTAAAATTACCCTAATGAGCTGCATAACCATTTCAATGCAAGGCTCTGTTCAATAATTGAAATATTTTGCAATTAATCCGCATGGGAGTATCCGAGAGCAAAATAATGGGGTGTTCAAAAATGTCCACCCAACAAAACCGCAGCCAATTGGACGGGCGGAGCGTACGAAGGAGTACGTGAGCACGGCCAAGGGGCGAGAACGCCGCTGGCGGCATTTTTCAACACTCCAGGAGAAGGAGTCGACGTGCCCGCACAGATAATTGATGGCAAAGCATTAGCCCAGGCGATCCGAGAGAGCATTCCAGAAGAGGTCCGCCTTCTGGAAAAAGACACAGGGGTCAAGCCCGGATTAGCAGCCGTGTTGGTGGGAGACGATCCGGCCTCGGCTGTCTATGTGCGGAACAAGAAAATAGCCTGTGAAAAAGCCGGGCTCTATCCTCAGGAACATCGTCTGCCGGCGTCCACGACCCAAGAGACCTTATTGCAATTGATCCACCAACTGAATACCGATACTCGAATTCACGGCATCCTGGTCCAGCTCCCCCTGCCGCCAGGCATGGACAGTCAGGCGATTTTGCAAGCCGTCTCCCCCGAAAAAGATGTCGACGGGTTTCACCCGGTCAATGTCGGGCGTTTAGTCACAGGCGACCCGGTGTTTATCCCTTGTACACCCAAAGGGGTTATTCAGATGATCGAGTCGACCGGACAAGACATTGCCGGGAAACGAGCCGTAGTGATTGGTCGTAGTAATATTGTAGGAAAACCCGTGGCCATGTTGCTTTTACATCGACATGCCACCGTCACCATCTGTCATTCACGCACCAAAGATCTTCCAGCGGTGGTTCGTGAAGCCGACATCGTGATTGCGGCAATCGGGAAACCTCTCTTCGTCACCCCAGAGATGGTGAAACCGGGGGCGATCGTGATTGATGTCGGGATTAATCGATTAGCCGATGGAAAATTAGTCGGTGATGTGGATTATGACCGGGTTAAAGAACGAGCGGGATGGCTCACACCCGTTCCAGGTGGTGTAGGCCCGATGACAATCGCCATGCTGCTTCAGAATACGGTGGAATCAGCCAAACGGAATGTCGGCACATAACCCTCAGGTCATAAAAATTGGCGCACATGACGATTCCTGAATTTACACGACAGAAGAAACAGGGCAAAAAGCTAACGGTGGTGACCGCCTATGATGCGCTGTTCACGAGGATTGTGGAGCAGGCCGGGCTGGACGTCATTCTTGTGGGCGATTCCCTTGGGATGGTCGTGCAAGGTCAGGCCAATACCTTATCGGTGTCCATGGAAGACATGCTCTATCACACGCGGTTGGTGGCCCAGGCCGCCAAGCGGGCCATGGTGATTGGAGATATGCCGTTTATGTCCTACCAGGCCAGCGTGGAAGATGCGGTGCGGAATGCGGGGCGCTTTCTGCAAGCAGGGGCCGCCGCCGTGAAACTTGAAGGGGGAATAGCAGTGATTGATCGGGTGGAGGCCATGACTCGTTTTGGCATTCCCGTCATGGGTCACGTGGGCATGACACCACAGTCAGTGAATCAATCAGGCGGATATTCGGTTAAGGGGAAGGCGCAGGATGAAGCTGAAACTATTGTGTGTGATGCCAAGGCACTGGAAGCCGCCGGGGCATTTGCCGTGGTCCTGGAATGCATGCCGACCGAGCTGGCACAACGCATCACAGAAGCCCTTTCAATACCGACCATTGGTATTGGCGCCGGGCAGGGGTGTGACGGGCAAGTGTTGGTGCTTTACGACCTGTTAGGCCTCTTCGATGACTTTGTCCCGAAATTTGTCAAACCCTATGCACATCTGAAGGCGGATGCCTTGCAGGCGCTCCGGCGGTATAAAGAAGAAGTTGAATGCGGAAAATTCCCTACCGATGCTGAAAGTTATCATTAAAAGAACCTTCACGCCGTACTCCACTCAAACTCTGGACTGAACGTTTTTCACACCCTGCAGACCTTCAATTATTTCAAGCTAACCGCAGCCTATAACTTGATTCCCTGCCGTTTCTTATTAATTGTCCTCCCCCGTCAGCAATCCTGTCCTTTGCAATGGCTTCAGCTCCCATCTCCCCTTCAAGGATTCCCCAATTTACCCAGACCAATAGGCATGGTCAAAAAGACCAGACAAAGAAAGCTGAAAATTTGCCTTCTTTCGTCAGTTGACCAAAAATTCTCCCAGGGCAATTCCAAAACATTGGTTTTGGGTGACTCTCCTGGGAGATCGGCGGGCGTTTGCAGTCCGGCAGTCGGGCTATGAAACCTTTCCAGAAGGTGGTGGGATGCGGATCCGCATAAGATTGTGATAGGTCGTGGACAGGTAGTAAGCCATTCAATGCAAGGGGTTCACACGCATTCAGATAGGAATCCTGCGGTCTGGAGGGGTAACCGGAACCGTGCATTTGAGGGGGAATCAGTTTAATTTATATAGGTACTAAAGACATAGTTGTAAACCCATATGAACGCTTGGTTGATCACTTGGGATTGGATGGGGGATGCAGCGGGTGTCGCTGACGCAGTGGCCGCGATCCTTAACCCACGCTACTCTCCCGAGCGTGTTGCTGGTATCCTTGAGTTCCTGTATGCGAAACGTAATTCGACTGCTTCTGAGCTTGCGGCCTATGCTGGTCGCCCAGCCAGGAATCCCTATCGTTCGGAACGGCAGTTCAATGGGGATATCACGTGTGGACATAATCCGTGGTTGCATGCCCGTATCGTTCATGAACTATGCGTGTCCAAAAATGAAGAGACTGGTATCGAGACGATAGCCTGGGAGGAACCGCCACTTTACAAACCTAGTGATCACGGTTTCCCTGAGTTGGTTCGAGACCGTATGCCTGCCCAGTGGGTGAGACGAATCACAGGCCAATTATCTGACGATTTGATTTGGGATCGCAGCAAGGGACAGTTTAAGACGGGATGGGAACCGAGTAGAATGCCTCCTGCCGTGCAAGAGGGAGGGGATGCGCTGGGAGGCCACCCGACATAAGCGTAGGACGACAACAACAAAAATGTTGATTGAGACTATTAACGCCATAGCGACGACTGTAATAGCATTCTTGGTAGCCGTGATCACATGGCGTCAGTTGAGCACCGATCGTTCTAGGCTGCGTCATGAGCTATTCGATCGCCGGTATAAAATCTACGAGGGAACTTTTTAACGTAGCAGTATATACGGCGTTCTTTGAATCTAGACATGACTAAATCCATCTGTAGGTATTCTTCGTGGCCGGCGCGTAAACATAATCGGAGTGTATGAGCAGACTAAAAGGCTTAGGAATTCTTTTTCAGTTGCCCCTTGCGGTGCCACGAGTGTGGTACAACTTGTCACTCATAGGTCTGGCTAATCTACTATTTGTCGCCAGGGTCCTATTTCCTGTGTGGTAGACAGGGGTTGCAGTGGACCGACTTACAATCTGGTCAACGGTCTCAAGAGGAAATTGAATGGGGAGCATGTTCAACAGGCGATGAAAAATTTCATTAAAAAAATAATAAGACCCTATGGATTGAAACTGTTGAAGGAATTTCCCTCCGCATTTTCCGTGTCCGTGAGTGTGGATTCCACCAAAGACCATATGTTTGGATATATCAGGGAAGTCATGCGTGCATTGGAGAATGACCCGGGGGTTGTCACTCGCCAGGATGCCATAACCGGTCTTCGTCAACTCAGTCTTGATGACTTCGGTTTGGTTATATTGTCCATGCCTGATCCTGTGTACCCCAAGCTTTCACGATTACTTCCTTCTATGGCGAGTGATGAGGTTCAGCGAAGCTGGACGGGGAACCATGGAGTGGCATTGCTCAAGGAAACTACCGCGTTCGTGCGCGCGTTGAGTTACAACTATACGCGCGTGACCGGGAGACAATTGGATAATGCCACTGTCTTAGACTTTGGATGCGGCTATGGCCGCATCGCGCAATTGCTCTATTACTTCACTGCCGAGGAAAAAACCTTCGGTGTTGATCCTCGGGAACAGTCAATTGAGCTTTGCCGAAAGTCGGGACTAGGCTCAAATTTCGCCGTATCCGAGTATTTGCCTACGTCCCTACCGGTTGGGGAGGCGAAGTTTGACCTCATTTATGCCTTCTCTGTGTATACTCATTTGTCCCGACGGGCAATGATAACCTCGTTAAACACTTTGCGGAAATATATTGCGGATGATGGGCTGTTGGCCATGACCATTCGTCCTGTCGAAAACTGGGAGCATGACCCGCATACATCACCCGAGCAGAAAGTGGCCCTAGCCGTTCGACATCGCGAGGAAGGCTTCGCCTTCAATCCACACAACTGGGCGCCGATCGACGGTGACGTCACCTACGGGGATTCCTCAATGACTTTGGACTGGATTACGGCCACCTTTCCCGACTGGACGATCAAAGCGACCGATCGGTGTTTGAGTGATCGTCTTCAGCGGTATGTATTTCTGGTGCCGCGCTGACCGGGAAAGACCCAGCGTAGGTGGTCTAAAAATGTAGCCCTGTATATGAAGGAAAGTCGCAAGCTGACAGGGGGAAACGCTTGCTTGCCACAGCAGGGTATTCCTTGTATGCTCCTGCCTAAATTGCAGATTTTTCAGGATAAAGGATGAGTCTCATGGAGCTTCCAGAGGATATGCAACAATGCCGTCAAGAGATCGACCGGCTTGATGACGACATTCTCAACATATTGAATGAGCGATCCCAATACGTCATTAAAATTGGGCATTTGAAAAAACAACAGGATTCGTCTGCCCATCTTCACACCCCTGGTCGGGAAGTCGCGATCGTGGAACGGTTGATGCGCAAGAATCCCGGGCCGTTTCCTAGTGAAGCGCTGCGTCATGTTTACCGGGAAATTATGTCGGCGTCCCTTTCTCTCGAGGGAACACAAACGGTCGCGTATCTAGGGCCACCTGCCACGTTTACGCATCTGGCTGCCATGCGGAAGTTCGGGGGATCGGCCGACTATGTGTCGGTCAATAGCATTAAGGATGTGTTTGATGAAGTGGAGCGGGGACGTATGCGGTTTGGCGTGGTTCCCATAGAAAATTCAACGGAAGGGGTGGTCAACCATACGTTAGATCTGTTCGTGGACTCACCCTTGTTGATTTATGGTGAAGTGATGCTGGAAGTGTCCCATCACTTTCTTTCGAAGGCGGAAAAATTAGAAGAAATCAAGACGGTCTATTCTCATCCGCATGCCCTTGCCCAATGCCGGAACTGGCTGGAAACCAATTTGCCTTCTGTGAATTTTGCGGAAGAGCCCAGTACGGCTCGGGCTGCTGAGCGGTGCGTGAATGATCCAACCGCTGGGGCCATTGCCTCCGAATTGGCTGCTCAGTTGTATGGATTGAATATTCTGCGATCACGAATTGAAGATAACATTAATAATTTCACCAGATTCCTCATTTTATCCCAAAAGGGAGCAGAACCAACCGGTCGTGATAAAACGTCGATCATTGTCTCAGCAAAAGACCGGGTTGGAGCCTTGTATGACCTGATCCGCCCGTTTTCATCGCACGGCATTAGTATGACCAAAATTGAATCCCGGCCTACCCGACGAAAAGTCTGGGAATATCTGTTTTATATGGATTTGGATGGACATCAGGACGATGATCGCCTCAAGAAGGCCCTTGAGGAAGTCAGGTCTCGTTGTTTGATGATGAAGGTTCTGGGATCGTATTCTTCTCATCAGTAGGTTCTGGCCCAACCTGTATGCCCTTGAAGGATGGAGATCCGTAAGGGGCTGGGGCAAAAGATCGTCCCAGGTAGATATGAAGTTTTTTCGATTTTTCCCGCATGTGCACAAAAGAAAGAATGGAAACCCATGCCACTGCGTGTCCATCCCACAATCGCCTCTTTAACCCCCTATTCTCCAGGGAAGCCCTTGGACGAATTGGAGCGGGAATTGGGAATTACTCAGGCCATTAAACTGGCCTCTAATGAAAATCCTTGGGGTCCTTCGCCCAATGCGCTACAGGTTTTAGCGGGGGCAGCCGCGTCGCTTCACCGGTATCCGGATGGCGGGGCTCACTACCTTCGGCAAGCGTTAGCTGAGCGGTGGAAGGTTTCCGATGATCAGGTTCTGGTTGGCAATGGGTCAGATGAAATCATTAGTCTTTTGGTTCGCGCGTTTCTCTCTCCGGGTGATGAAGCGGTCATGGCCGATCTGACGTTTGTGATGTACAAGCTCTCTGTATTAGGAGGGCATGGTGTGCCGGTAGAAGTGCCCTTGAAAAATTGGGTCCATGATATAGCGGCCATGGTTGACGCGGTCACCGACCGCACGCGGCTCTTTTTTCTCTGCAATCCGAATAATCCCACGGGCACCATGCTGACGGCACGGGAAATTGATGGGTTCCTCTCCCGACTTCCCGATCATGTGGTTGTCGTATTTGATGAGGCGTACTATGAATACGTGCGACATCCCGATTTTCCGGACAGCTTGCAGTATGTTCGTGACGGGCGGCCGGTTGTGGTACTACGGACGTTTTCAAAAATTTATGGATTGGCAGGGTTGCGCGTGGGTTATGGGTATACGACCAAAGAAATCGCCGGATATGTGAATCGTGTTCGTCCCCCTTTCAACGTGAATAGCTTGGCACAAGAAGCCGCACGTGCAGCCCTGTCCGATGACGATCATGTGGCCAAAAGCCGGGCTATGAATGAAGCCGAAATGACCTTTCTGCAAGAAAGGCTCATCACCATGGGTTTAGAGCCCGTTCCCAGTCAAGCCAACTTTTTGTATTTCAATGTAGGGATTGATGGAAGGCGTGCGTATGACGCGTTGCTTCGTGAAGGCGTCATCGTTCGGCATATTCGTGGGCCCATGCTCCGAGTGACCATTGGGCAACCGACCGAAAATCGGCGCTTTCTTGAATCGTTGGCCCGAGTGCTTCCCACACTGTCGTAGCGCAAGGATTCAGATTTATTTAATGGTTATCGTCTTAAAACCCGAAGCTACAGAGCAGAATGTTGATCACTTGATTGATCGTCTTCGTTCATTAGGAATGGTCACGCAAATCACGAAAGGGAAAGAACGGACCATTGTGGCGGTGCTTGGCGATGACCGGGTACTCCAAGGGCAACCCTTGAGCGTGTTTCCCGGTGTGGAAAGTGTGACTCCGATTCTAGCGCCTTGGAAGTTAGTAAGCCGTGAATTTCAAAAACACGATTCCGTCATCGACGTGGCCGGCGTAAAAGTTGGGGGAAGTCGGATCGTGATTATGGCCGGTCCTTGTGCGGTGGAGAAATTAGAAATTACGGTGGGCATCGCCCAAGAAGTGGCTAGAGCCGGTGCCACCATTTTGCGTGGCGGCGCGTATAAGCCTCGTACATCGCCCTATTCCTTTCAGGGGTTGGGACAGGAAGGATTGGAGTTTTTGGCTGAGGCCAGGAGGCAAACCGGCCTTCCGGTGGTGAGTGAAATTTTGGATGCTCGTGATCTCGGACATTTTTTAGAAAAAGCGGATGTGATCCAAGTTGGCGCCCGGAATATGCAAAATTTTGAACTGTTAAAAGAGGTCGGTGCCTATGACAAACCCGTCTTGTTGAAGCGTGGGCTCTCGGCCACGATTAAAGAGTTACTGTTATCCGCAGAATATATTATGTCCCGTGGCAATCGGAATGTCATGCTGTGTGAAAGGGGAATTCGCACCTTTGAGCCTCAGTATCGCAATACGCTCGATTTAAGTGCGATTCCCACGCTAAAAGAAATGACGCATTTGCCCGTTATTGTTGATCCAAGTCACGCAACCGGGAATTGGAAGCTTGTGGCCCCTATGGCCAAAGCCGCAATTGCGGCTGGAGCTGACGGCTTGTTGATTGAAGTACATTCTAATCCGGAATGTGCCTTGTGCGACGGAGAGGAATCCCTGAAGCCCAGCCGGTTTACCGAACTCATGAATGATTTACAAAAGGTGGCGCAGGCTGTCGGCCGGGAACTTTGATTGTTCTCTTGTGATTCCGACACTTTTGCCTTCCATCATGTCGCCTTCCCATTCAGAACCGCTGTTCCGGCACGTGTCCATTATCGGGATAGGCCTGCTTGGAGGCTCTCTCGGCCTTGCACTGAAGGAACAGGGCCTGGCCAAAACGGTCGTGGGGATCGGTCGTCGACAAGAAAATCTCGAACTAGCCGTTCGAATGGGTGCCATTGATCAATTTGCCCTGGAGCCGCATCGGGCGGTGAGCCAATCGGATTTAATTGTCCTGGCCACTCCCGTAGAGACCTACCTCTCCCAAATTGACCTGTGGGGAAAGGATCTGGCTCCGTCCGCTATCGTGAGTGATGTGGGGAGCGTGAAGGGCTTACTGGTCTCAAAAATTGAAGCCAGGTTGCCTCCCTCGACATTTTTTGTCGGGGCCCATCCGATTGCCGGGAAAGAAAAATCGGGGGTGGCGCACGCCGATTCGCATTTATTTCAAGGCGCTCGATGTATTCTGACTCCGACTCCCCATACGAATGCCAAGGCCCTGGAAAGGGTTTGTCACCTTTGGGAAACTGTCGGATCTGTGATGGCGTCGATGGATCCCATGGACCACGATTGGGTCTTCGGTGCGGTGAGTCATCTGCCTCATATCGCGGCTTTTTCTCTTATGCACACCTTGGAGGCATTGCAAGGACGAACATCTCAGCCGGCGGACTTGCTGAATTTTTCTGGGGGAGGGTTGCGCGATACCACGAGGATTGCGGCCAGTTCGCCTGAAATGTGGCGGGATATTTGTATCGCCAATCATGCGAATTTGGTTGAGATGGTTGATCGGTATATTCAACAGCTACAAGATTTTCGGGACTTGTTGAGCAAACGGGATGCACCTGGATTGTACGAGGCCATTGCTCGGGCCAAAGCCTCACGAGAACGATTGATATGAGTCAGTTCACCATTCTTCCGACCAAAAAACCCCTTCGTGGCAGCCTGTCGGTACCGGGGGACAAATCCATTACGCATCGCGCCCTCATTTTTGGAGCCTTGGCGCAGGGCCAAACACGCATTGTGGGCTACTCTAAAGGCGAGGATTGCCTGAATACCCTTGATGCGATTCGTGCCTTAGGCGCTGATGTACAGAAAACGCCTGAGGGACTTGAGGTGACCGGCAAAGGACTCTGGGGCCTGCAGGAACCTTCGAATGTGTTGGATTGTGGAAATTCCGGGACGGGTTTGCGCCTTTTGGCTGGCGTCTTAGCCGGGCAAAATTTCTTTTCCGTTCTGACTGGGGATTCCTCTCTGAGAAGTCGTCCGATGGGCCGGGTGGTTACTCCTCTTCGTCAAATGGGAGCCGTCATCTCCGGAAGACGTGGCGGTGAGTTGGCTCCTTTGGCTATTCAAGGGACCGGGCTCAAGGGGATTCTCTATGAATCTCCTGTCGCCAGTGCCCAAATTAAATCGTGCGTCCTCTTGGCCGGGCTCTTTGCCGAAGGGACGACCATTGTGAAGGAGCCTAGACGATCACGAGATCATACGGAGCGTCTCTTATCCTATTTGGGAGTTCCCATCCAGGTTGATGGGTCCACCGTGCAACTTCAAGGCGGACCCTCTTTTGATGGAAAGCCAATTGAGGTTCCTGGAGATATCTCGGCTGCGGCGTTTTTTATTGTTGCGGCATCGATCGTTCCTGATTCGGATATCCTGCTCACTGAAATAGGATTGAATCCGGAAAGAACGGGTATTTTGGATATTCTCCTCGAGATGGGAGCTGATATCACCATCGTCAACCAACGAGAAATATCTGGGGAGCCGGTTGGGGATATCCGTGTGCGATCTGCTCCGCTGAGGGGAATGACTATTGGGCCTGAACTCATTCCCAAAACGATTGATGAATTGCCTATATTGTGTGTGGCTGCCGCTATGGCCCATGGACAGACACGCATTACCGGAGCACACGAACTTCGGGTGAAAGAGACCGATCGCATTCGAGCCATGGCGACAGAATTATCCCGTCTCCACGTTGAAGTTGAGGAACAGCCGGATGGTTTAGTTATCAATGGCGGTTCCCTGATTAAGGGTGCGGTTTGTCAGAGTTATGGCGACCATCGGGTTGTGATGTCGCTGGCCATCTGCGGATTAGTGGCGGAGTCTCAGATTACCATTGAAGATGTGGAATGCGTTGAGACATCATTCCCGGGGTTCAAAGATAAGCTGTTGGATTTATTGACAAATTCTGAGCGAACATTATAATGCTCCAGAAATTAGTTCGTAAGAGGAGAATAGGGCCGTTCAACCTCGTCGGTTAGTGATCACTATTGACGGTCCAGCTGGAGTCGGGAAGAGTACTGTGGCCAAGTGTTTGGCTACCCGTCTTGGATATGTTTATCTGGATACGGGGGCTTTGTATCGTGCGATTGCCTGGAAAGTTCAACAAGAACATCTTGACCCGAATAATCTTGCTTACATCCAAGCACTTCTAGCGCGGACCAATCTGCGACTGGTCCTGAGTGGGGATGTCCTTTCCATTTGGGTCGATGGGCAAGCAATTAATCAGGAGGTCATCAGAACGCCAGAAATTAGCCAGTTGGCTTCCTGCATTGCAGCTATTCAGTCCGTCAGGGACTGGTTACTCCCGATTCAACGGAAAGTTGTTGGTGAAATTGGGATTATTGCTGAAGGAAGGGATATGGGGACGCGAGTGTTCCCCAGTGCTGATGTGAAGTTTTTTCTCGATGCGGAATTGGAGATTCGAGCGAACCGACGGCAACGAGAATTAGGTCAACAAGGGAAAGTTATTGATCTGAAGACCGTGCGTAACGACATGGCCGTCCGAGATGATCGTGACCGGACAAGAATGGTCGACCCTTTACGTCCGGCGCCTGAGGCGATCATGATTGATACCTCCCGACAATCTGTTGAAGAAGTTGTCGGCCACATGATGCAATTCATAGCGGATCGTTCGTGAGTGGAGTGGCCTACGGGCTGTTATGGATCCTGTTTAATGGATTGGCGCGCCTCCTGTTTCGATTTCGGACAGAAGGTTCCCAACACTTTCCCAAGACTGGAGGGATTATCGTTGCGGCTAATCATGCCAGTTACTTTGATATTCCCTTGTTAGGGTGCGCGATTCCGCGGCGGGTTTTTTTTTTAGGGAGAGCGAGCTTATTTCCCAATCGGTATCTGAATTGGGCCTTGCAAAAGCTAGGCTGGATCCCTTTAAAAACGCACAGACTGGACAGGAAAGCCTTTGGGCAGGCACTCTCTCACCTGCAAGCAGGTGAACCCGTAGTTATTTTCCCCGAGGGGACAAGAACGGAAGACGGGTCCTTGCAGATCGGGAAGCCTGGCCTGGGTTATTTGGTAGCTGAATCACAATGCCAGGTGATTCCTGTGTATATTTCTGGTACCTTTACAGTTCTTCCCATTCAGGCTCGATGGCCGCGGCTGTTTCCGGTAAGGGTCAGCTTTGGAAAACCGTTGAAATTTTGTAAAGATGAGGGGAAGAGTGTCAAGTCATTTTATGAGGACGTATCGATAACGGTTATGGATCATATTGCGCAATTGGGTGGCGTTCCCTCTCCGGCCCAGGATGCGTATGAAGCAGATTCAAAAAGCAAGTTGTGTGAATAATCATGGCAATCACCATTTAACCCGCCAAACTCTCCTGGAGGTAACAAAAGTCGGATGAATACTCTTACTCAACAACCTGAAAAAATTGATCGCGAAACTCTTGCCGCATTATACGACGAAACGTTTAAAAATATTGAAGAAGGAACGATTACCGAGGGCAGAGTCATTGATATCCAGCGAGATCGTGTGGTGGTGGATATTGGCTATAAGTCTGAAGGCATGATCCCTGCCGACCAATTTTCTCCGGAAGAGTTGGAACAGCTGGCGGTGAATGACCCGGTTCAAGTGTATATCGAGCAATGTGAGGATGCGGATGGCAATTTGCTCCTCTCCAAAGAAAAAGCCGACAAGATGAAGGTTTGGGAGGATTTGGAAGTTGCTCACAAAGATGAAAAACAAGTGCAAGGGAAAGTCATTTCTCGTATTAAGGGCGGCATGATCGTTGATATCGGCGTGAAGGCCTTTTTGCCAGGATCGCAAATTGATTTGACGCCGGTCAGAGATCTGGATGGTCTGGTCGGGAAAACGTATAACTTTAAAATTATTAAAATTAACCATCGTCGGGGGAATGTAGTGGTCTCCAGACGGGCGCTACTCGAAGAAACTCGGGATAAACGAAGACAGTCGACATTGTCGACATTGTCGGAAGGGCAGTTGATTGAAGGCACTGTGAAGAACATTACGGATTATGGGGCCTTCCTTGATTTAGGAGGTATTGATGGCCTGTTACACATTACCGATATTTCCTGGGGCCGTGTGGGACATCCATCCGATATGTTCTCCATTGGGGATCGAGTTGAAGTCTTAGTATTGAAATACGACCGGGAAACGGGTCGTATATCCTTGGGCGTTAAGCAAAAATCTCCAGATCCCTGGACAAAAGTTGAAGAAAAATATCCGGCAAGAAGTCGCGTGAATGGGAGAGTTGTGAGCCTGACCGATTATGGTGCGTTCGTCGAATTGGAGCCAGGCGTTGAGGGTTTGGTCCACGTGTCGGAAATGTCTTGGACCCATGAGGTTCGCCACCCATCAAAGGTCGTGTCTGTGGGCGACACCATAGAAGCTCAGGTGCTCCATGTTGACCAGCATAGCCGGAAGATTTCTCTTGGGATGAAACAAACTGCTCCTAACCCATGGGATATTATTGAAGACAAGTACCCTGAAGGCACGGAGATTGAGGGCAAAGTAAAAAGTGTCACGGATTTTGGCGCCTTTGTCGGTTTGGATGAAGGTGTCGATGGTTTGATCCATATTTCTGATATGTCGTGGACCAAGCATATTAAGCATCCTTCCGAGCTGTTTAAGAAGGGGCAATCGGTCAAAGCCGTTATTTTAAAAATTGATAAAGAAAAGGAACGTTTATCTTTGGGGTATAAGCAGTTGATCTCGGATCCATGGGTCTCTGAAATTCCCCAGCAATATCATGTCGGCGAAGTCACTACCGGCAAAGTTTCCAAAATCGCCGACTTTGGGGTATTCGTGGAATTGGAAGGCGGCGTAGAAGGGTTGATTCACATCAGTGAGATCGGGCCGGATGTGCAGGAACGCCTTGAGGAAAAATTTGCTGTTGGTCAGGAAGTGGCAGCGAAAATCGTTAAAGTTGATTGTGACGATCGAAAAATTGCGTTAAGTCTTTGGGAGCATTTGAAGGACCTAGAACAAACCGAGGTGGAAGAATTTAATAGCTCTCAAGGCAGCGTTGATCAAACCCTTGGGCGAGTTGTCCAAAAGAAAGATCAAGGGGATGAAGGCGAATAGGCTTCATGGGCAGAATGGTTTGGATGAGCGCGGGACTTATGGCCAATCCCGAATATTATGAGTAATGGGTATCCTCGATGGAAGCGCGTGCTGTGGATGATTCTCGGAGGCCTTGTCCTGTTTAGTGTTGGGAAAAGCCTGATTCCGGAATTATTGTTAGCAGGTAAGGATGGTGTGGCCATCGTTCGGGTTGAGGGTCCCATTCTTGATTCCTATCAGACTGTCGAGGAACTGAAAAACTTTGCTGACGATCCTTTGGTCAAAGCGATTGTGGTGAGAATTGATAGCCCGGGTGGGGGCGTGGCGCCTTCTCAAGAAATTTATAATGCCGTTAAGAGAGTGAGAAAAGAAAAGAATAAAACGGTAATCGCCTCCATGGGTACGGTGGCGGCTTCGGGAGGCTATTATATTGCCGTGGGCACCGATCGCATTCTCGCTAATCCGGGTACTTTGACGGGGAGTATTGGCGTCATCATGCAATTGGCAAATTTTCACGAGCTACTTGAAAAAATCGGAGTCAAGAATCTTGTAGTCAAAAGTGGAAAATATAAAGATATCGGCTCTCCTTTTCGTCCCATGAATGAGGAAGATCGCAAGGTCTTAGAGTTGGTGATGAATGATGTCCATCGTCAATTTATCGATGCGGTGGCCGATGGGCGATCCCTGGATGTGGCGGAAGTCGAGCAGCTAGCCGATGGGCGTGTCTTTACGGGGCAGCAAGCCAAATCAATTTTGTTAGTTGATGATATCGGTGATTTGCACGATGCCATTAAGTTAGCCGGCGAATTAGGCGGGATTGAGGGGGAGCCACGTGTCCTGGAGGTGAGCAAACCGTTTTCATTCAGGGATTTACTTGAAAACACATTTCTTGGAAGTGTTCGCACCTTTGCCACGACTCATTTTCCCACCCCGTTGTTGTACCTTTGGGTGGCTTGATCCGGACAAGCAAAATGGATCAATTACGTCTTTTGAGAAGCGATGCTCATTGGCATAACTCAAGGTTCAAAAAGCGAGTCTCTGTGAGAAGGAGGATCGGATGACAAAAGCGGATCTCATCGAAAAGTTGGCGGAAAAGGCTCCCCAATTGAGTCGAAGGCAAGCCGAGTTAGTAGTCAACACCATTTTTGATTCTATCCGTGATTCTTTAAAGCGTGGAGAAAAAACAGAAATCCGTGGTTTTGGGAGTTTTCGTCTTCGACACCGTCAGACCAAAGAAGGGCGTAACCCTAAAACTGGAGAATCGGTGTCGGTCCCTGAAAAACGCATGCCGTTTTTTAAAGCCGGTAAAGAGATCAAAGAATTATTAAACCCTGAGTTACCACCTGTCTAAACCATGTCTACTACCGAGCCATCTCAAACAGATCACGAGATCCCCTGGACGGAAGAGGCTTCGTCTCGACTGGAACGCGCTCCTTTGTTCCTGAGAGGTATGGTGCGCCGTCTTGCAGAAAAAAAAGCCAAAGAATTGGGATATACAGAAATTACGGCTGAAACTTTAGACCAATTTAAACAGCAAATGATGGGCTCGATGGGGGGCGCGGCCGGCATGACTCAAGCGGCCGAGGATATGGCTCAAGGCAAACTCCCCTGGACCGCCGAGGCGCGGAAGCGCCTAGAGGCCGTTCCAGAGTTCATGCGAAGCATGATTGGCAAGATCGCTGAAGATGTGGCTAAAGAACGCGGTCATATGGAAGTGAATGTGGAATTATTTGAAAAGGTTGAAGCCTTAGGGGATATTCCGATCGAGAAAAACGTACCCATGGAATGGACCGAGGAAGCTCTGGCTTTGTTGAATAAGCGTATTCAGGATTCACCTCCGATTGCTATGGAATTTGTGACGGATATGTTAAAGCGGGATGCTGAGGATCTAGCCAGGGAACAAGGGATCGCGAAGATTGATGCTGAAACCTTGATCCGTCTCTGGGAGGATCCGCCCACACAGGTGGCATGGACGGATGAGGCCTGGAAACGTCTTCATACCTCACCGGATTTTGTCCGAAGCGGCATTCGAAAAGCCGCAGAACGCCGTGCGAGAAAACTCGGATTAACCACTATCGACTCCGAACACCTCACCACCTTTCGAAATGAGGCGATGATGAAAGCCGTCAAGCGGATTCGAAGTTTTGGCTATCAGGAGCTGACCTTTGATGCGTTCGGTGATGCTATGCAAAAAGTTAAACGATTAAAGGGGAATGAGCAGGCAGAGCATCGCTTGGATGAGATTAAGGATTACATGAAGAAAAAGCCTGATGTTGGTGTATTGGGTGATGAACTGATGACCCGGTTCAGGAATTATTTAAAAGGAGAAGGAAAGCTGTAACCGATATTCGATTCGTCTTCTTCTGGTTGTGCGGTTGGTATTCCCCTTGAAATTCCCAATTTCTTACTTCCCCCTGGCCCCTTCTTTCGCAAGTTGATCGACAAGGTCATTTTCCGGATTGCCGGAATGAGCTTTCACTTTGACCCAGTGAATCGTGATGCCTGATTCGTTGACCGCCTGTGCGTAGGCTTGGGTAAATGGTAGTTTGGTGCGCCAGGCTCCGGTTGCCCAACTTTCCAGTCCTTGGTAGTCAAAGTAGATCGTTATTTCTGTTATCCCTTGAGATTGGCACCATTTAATGGCTTTGAGGATGGCAAGAATTTCCCCAGCGACATTTCGGTGATTCATGGCTGCCTGCGGAATGTCGTTCCCCTTGTCCCGGTGAATTTCTACACCATTTTTTTTGACTAGTACTCCCCATCCCAGTCGAAGAGAGCCATCGCCCTGGGGGAAGCAGGATCCATCGACCCAAACTTCGATCATTGAGGATGATGTTCCTGTCGCGGGTTTCTTCTTGGTTGGTTGGCGTATTGAACGAGATGAAAGAAAAGCTTCCGCGTCTTCTCGGTTGGGGAAGGCTTTATATTCGGCTCCGGGAAAATGATGAACTTGGGCACGACAGGCATCCCAGCTCTCAAAAATGCCAATGGTGCGGCCGCGGCGGACGGCATAGAATTTCATGAAGGTTTAACGCGTGGATTATTCACTGCAAAGATCTTTTGATATGACTAGTGCTTGAGCCGGGTATGTCTCATAAGAATTAATTGCAGTTTGATTACTGTCTGGATCCGCCTTGTAAGGTCTGAATTCTACCTTTGGCCAGGTCAATTTTTGTCATTTCCTCAGGATTATCCCCTGCCAATATCAGGAATGTTTCGTATTCTTGAATGGCGCGTTTGGGGTTATGTACTTCATACGCTTCAGCCAAATTGAATCGGGCCTGAGCATAGTTTGGCTGCAAGGATAAAGCCCGCTCATAGGTTTCGATAGCCTTTGGTACTTTTCCAAGTTGCGCTAAGACTGAGCCATAACTATTGAGGATGACTGCTGAGTATGGCTGGATGGTCAGGGCCTGTTCCAGAGCAGTTGCGGATTCTGGGAGTCTGCCCATGTTTCTTAAGGCCAATCCAAGACGATGGTGGGCTTCCGCCAACTGTTTCGGATCAGATAAACCATATTGAATGGCTTTCTGATAGGCGTCAACGGCTAGTTCTGGCTGCTTGTTGCCACACGACGCAAATAAGGCTATCTCTCCTCTGGCAAATTGCTGAAGTCCTAAAAATTCCTCTTCTGAGCCTAATTGTCCTTTTGTACCAGGGAGGTCTTTCTCCGGGGGATCTGGACCTTCAACATAAGAAAGAAATTTTGAATGGCTGCCATCTAAAAGCGTTTCATAAGGATCAAGAACGAAAACGGCCATGACCAGTTGGTCTTGTTTCCCTTGAGTGTATCGCATGAAATATTGATGCGTGGTCGTGGCTTCTCCGGTCCGATGCAGAGTACCAGAGTCAGGGGTTTGTTCTTTTAGAAGCTGGGAAGAATGAAAAAAGAATTCGCGAGCCGGTGGTAATTGACTCAGGGTATGACGAAGTTTCGGATAGTCTTCTAAAGCCAGGCCGCGTGGGAATACGGTGATGACGCCCACAAGGGTCTGATCTTCATTAAACATGAACCATTGTACGTGTTTCTTGGGTGATGCGGTTTCACGAAAGACCTCGGTGCCCCCTCCCCAGGGAGATTCCTGTCCCACGGATTGCAGCCAACCCGTTTGAACCTCTGTTTTTGTTTGGCACAAGGCGGCCTTTCCTAAGAGATGGAGGTCGCTTTCGGAGGGTGGAAGGTTGGAGGCAGGGGGAGTGCTGGCGCAATGTGGGAGTAAGAAGAAAAGCAAAAACACATTCAGGACATTTGTCGGCTTTGCGTAAGGTCGATTATGATGGGTGATCGGTTGTACCATTACTACCGGCTCTTGAGAGTAAATGATCGAGGTGTTGTAGAATAACTCGACTAGGGAAATGGGGTCCGAATTAAGTCGTGGGTGAAAAATACAGGATCAAGAAGGCCTCGCTCTTATCTGCTGATGATGTGAACAACGATAGTGCCGGGAAGAAATTGATCCAGAAAGGATGTATCATGGTGGGCGATACTGGGATCGAACCAGTGGCCTCTTCCGTGTGAAGGAAGCGCTCTTCCACTGAGCTAATCGCCCGCGGGAGGCAATTTATCATAATGCTGGGAGTGCTGCAATGAAGTCCGCGAGGATGATAATAGTTTTCTTGACGGTAGGAGAAAGTGTGGAGTACCCTGAATTAATAGGTATTTCATCGACTTGACCAAGGAGGTGCACCATGGACAAGCAAGAGCGTAAATACGAGCCTCGAAAACCAAGCTCTCCCAAAGAAACAGAGGACGTTCAGGCTGATCCGAATGTTGCGGAGACAGGTCAACGTCTAAAAGAAGAAATGGATGAACTGGTTGATGAAATTGATAAAGTTTTAGAAGAAAATGCGGCTGAATTTGTCAAAAATTATGTACAAAAAGGTGGAGAATAAATGTATTAGGTTCGTTGATTTTTAGAAATTCTCTCCTGCCCTTTTCACTCGCCGGATATATTAACTCTCTTGGCATTCTCTGTTCTTCTTAAGGTCATTTTCAGTGAAGGTCTTCCGGCCTCAAACCTTTCGCATCGCATTTATTCAGGTTCAGTCCGATGAATGCCTCTTTTGAGTGACCTGTCTCTTCATGGGGAAATTGAGCCTCTTCCTTTTTGTGTCCCTCGGGATGTGGGGCGCCAATTACAGATTCTGAAAGGGAAAGGCAAAGCATTTTTTTCTGTTTTTTGTTATGATTCGTCGGCAATGTCCCAAGACAATTGGATGAAAGACTAAAAAATGGGTGTGACGCATTTGACCGATATTGCACAACTTATGGATCAGGTAAAAGCCTATTACCCCGAGGCTGATACCGACTTCATCAAACGAGCTTATGATTATTCCGCGAAGGCTCATGAAGGGCAAACTCGACGTACGGGCGAACCCTATGTCCAGCATCCTTTAGCGGTCGCTGGGATTTTAACTTTTTTGAAATTGGACGTTCCCGCGATTGTGGCTGGACTCTTACATGACACGCTCGAAGATACCGTAGCGACGAGAGCCGAGTTAGAAAAAGAATTTGGAAGTGACGTGGCTCGTTTAGTGGAGGGCGTCACCAAAATTGGGCAAATTCCTTTTAAAACTGATGAAGAGAAGCAGGCGGAAAATTTCCGCAAGATGGTTCTCTCTATGGCTGATGATATTCGAGTGGTGTTTATCAAGTTAGCGGATCGATTGCATAACATGCAGACACTTGAAGCGTTGTCGGACGAAAAACGGAGAAAAATTGCACAAGAAACAATGGAAATTTATGCACCGCTAGCTAACCGGCTTGGTATGAGTTGGATTAAGCAGCAGCTAGAGGATTTGTGCTTCCAATATTTGGAACCGGATGCCTGGTCTCATTTAAAGCTACGGTTGGCTAAAAAGGATGAGGAGCGTCAGGAATATATTCAATCCCTGATTCACCTGGCTCAGCAGGCTCTTTTGGACGCAGGGTTGCCAGGACAGATAGATGGACGTCCTAAGCATCTCTTTAGCATTTATCAAAAAATGGAGCGCCGGTCCGTATCTTTTGACGAAATCTTTGATTTGACAGCGGTTCGTATTGTGACGGACACCAAAATGAATTGTTACGCCATTTTGGGGTTGTTGCATTCCATTTGGCCTCCCGTCCCTGGTCGTTTTAAAGATTATATCGCGACTCCACGTTCGAACTTGTATCAATCGTTACACACGACAGTTGTTGGCCCACAAGGAGAGTATGTGGAATTCCAAATCCGGACGGCGGATATGCATCGAATAAATGAATACGGTGTGGCAGCCCATTGGCTTTATAAGGAGCCTGGAAAAGTTGGCGAACGGGATGAACAGGTCTTCAGCTGGCTCAGGCAGTTTGTGGAATGGCACAAGGATCTTGCCGATAACCGCCAGTTTATGGATTCGGTTAAATTGGATTTATTCCATGATGTTGTGTTTGTGTTTACGCCAACGGGGGAAGTGCGGGAGATCCCTGTTGGGGCCACTCCATTAGACTTTGCCTATGCGATTCATACGGAAATTGGAGATCATTGTGTGGGAGCAAAGATTAATGGGAAATTAGTTCCTCTCCGTTATCAATTAAGCAGTGGGGATATGGTAGAGATTCTGACCTCCCCCTCGCAGGTACCTCATCGAGGTTGGTTGAAATTTGTCCGAACTTCCCGGGCAAAAACGAAAATCAAGCATTGGTTTAAAGTTGAAGAGCAAAAGCGGGCACTGGAACTTGGGCGACGACTGTTAGAGCAAGAATTTCGGAGACATAATCTTCCTGTCGCACAATCCTTGAAATCTGATCGCCTTTCATCAATGGCTAAGGCAAAGGGCAGTGAAACGGTGGATGAATTGATTCGGCAGGTTGGATTCGGTCGTTTGTCTCCGGATCAAATTGTCAATCACTTTCACGATGGTGCCGAGCAAGGGCCTTCGTCTCCCTCGAAGGTCGTCCCTCACCCCTCTCAGCAAAAGCTCCCAGGACTCCTTCGGGAGGGATCTGTGAAATTTGGGGGAACCAAAGATGTTTTGATGCAACTCTCCAAGTGTTGCAAGCCTGTTCCTGGTGAGCCGATTCGTGGGTATATTACTCGGGGGAGAGGGTTGACCATTCATGCGATCGATTGTCCGAACTTTCAATCATTAGAATGGGATCACAATCGCTTAGTAGAGGTGGAATGGGATTCGGAGCTAGATGGCACGCATTCAGTTGAAGTATCAGTTTTGACCTTGGATCGAACTGGTGTGTTGGCTAAGGTGTCCGCTGGAATTTCTCAATGTCAAGCTAATATTACCAGGGCAGAGATTTCTACCAGAGAGGATCGAAAGGCCGTATTGGACTTTGTTATTGAAGTAAAAAATACCGCCCACCTTGAACTGATACTGCAGGAAATTCAACGAGTTGACGGCATTCTTTCTGCTAAGCGAGTGCGAGGATGGTAACGGGAATGTTATGGGCAACTAAGAGGGGTTATGGTTCTGGGGAGGCAATGAGATGGTTAATCGGCTTCCAGGTAGGAGTTGGAGCTTTTCTGCGATTCCGGCATTGAGTTCAAGGACTTGCCATGATTGTTTATATGAATAATGGCGTGGGCAGTGATCATCTGTTCTCGTGCAAATAGGGACGTTTGCTTCAATGTGGATGATGGTTCCCTTTTTGTCCAACCATAATATATCAAGTGGGATCTTGGTATTCTTCATCCAAAAAGTCCAATACCCCAATTCTGGAAAAATAAAGAGCATACCATGATCCTCCTCCATGGTCGTCCGGTACATTAGGCCTTGAGCTCTTTTATTTGAGGTATCTGCCACCTCTGCGTAGATCATTGCTCCCTTAGGTGTTGTGATACTTGCAAGCCCGTTATCCTGTCGGTCTTTTATTTCGCCAAAAATGTTTACGGGAGATCCAATGATTAAGCCCATGCTTAAGAAAAAGGGCACGATGACTACCCAGATCAAGCAATAAAAGTTCACCTGGCTTCTCTGCTGGCATCCTAAGGGGAGGCGATGGTACTTCATGCGGGAATGCATTGCTAGGAATGTGGCGTGAGGAGAGCGGGTTTGTCAAATAAGATTTTCTCTTGTCGTAAGCGCCTAAAGTCCACGCGAGGGTCTTGACCAGACCATCTTTGGAAATTATAATGATTCGTTTACAAGAAGAGTGAATTTGTTCTGCTCCTGTTTTTAGAACAAAATACGAATGTTTTTGTTGATGATCTGTACATGCAGGGGCTAATTTCTGCCTTGTTTGTCTTCACTTCAAAAAGATCTTCATCTTAATAATTTCCATGATGTAATTCCAAAGCGGTTTAAGTAGAAGACGGTCCTACTCATTCAAAGGGCAGGTACCCAAGCGGTCAACGGGGGCAGACTGTAAATCTGCTGCCATCGGCTTCCAAGGTTCGAACCCTTGCCTGCCCACCATGACTGACTGAAAAGGACGGGATCTAGTGGATACGACAAGATGTGCTGTTGAAGGAAAATTTTCTCAGTATATAGGGTTTAGACCAAGCTGCGGGCGTAGCTCAGTGGTAGAGTTCCAGCCTTCCAAGCTGGCTGTCGCGGGTTCAAATCCCGTCGCCCGCTCCATTTTTTTGGGTGGGCTTAGATTTGCGTGCCTGATTGAGGCAAAGATCTTCTCGAGAAAGTGAAAGAGCCCATGTAGCTCAGTTGGTAGAGCACGTCCTTGGTAAGGACGAGGTCACGCGTTCGATCCGCGTCGTGGGCTCCAGCAACGATACAATTTAGAATTATTTCGTAGCATTTTTAAGGAAGAGGTAGGGCATGGCGAAGGCGAAATTTGAGCGGAAGAAGCCGCATGTCAATGTGGGGACGATCGGGCACGTTGACCATGGGAAGACGACCCTGACGTCGGCCTTGACGAAAGTGATGGGGGATACGGGGAAGGCGAAGTT
>NZ_JBQKUP010000021.1:0-93464 GCF_052156535.1 Nitrospira sp. T9 | reverse complement strand
GTGAATCCTCCGGGGGTTACCCGGGGGACAATCACCTGAAGGCGGGTCGCCGTTCAAGTCGACACCATCCAAATTTGCCAAAACATGTAATTCATTCATGCGCTTAGGCCGAAAGGCGACTCAGTTAACCGGACAGTAGTGACCCTCAACATAAAAGTAGAAAAGAGAAATATAGGGGGTTTGAAGCTCATCGATGCGGTAGATTGCGACCCCCTCCGATTGAATACTTGATGTCACTACTGATCACAATGATGCGCAGTGATCCCCTGCATTTTCTTTGTGAGCGTTTATCTCGCACGCAAACTTGATTTTGATCAAATCACGGGGTGGGACATACACAGACCTGTTGATATTTGTAATCGTCACGCACGTGTTGGCCTCCGTCGCAGAGAAATTGGGTTACTTTACTGATTCCTTAGAGCCCGACTCATGTGAGGCCGATTTTTCTGACAAGCGGGATTTGGGAAATTGCCAGGGTTTCCTGTGGTTCATAAGATTGGAGGTTCGTTAATACATTGCGTCTGTTTAATCATAAGATTGATTTATAGATCATGGAATCCATTTTTCTACAATTATTCTTGTTTTATTGTGATTAAGGTTTGGCAGGCTTCATGAATTCTTGAGAAATTGGAAGTTTTCTTCCCCAGAATTCAAGGATCTGGCAAAGATTCCGATGAAGCATCCAGAATTAAAAACGGTTGTATCCTGAAAAAAGCAAACCATCTGAAAGGGTGGGACGCAAAGCTATGGGCCTACGTCTCGGATTTTAAGATAAGGTTGCCAGGTTGCCAGGCAAGCCACAGAATCTCCTTGATTATGAGCGGAGTGGCTTCGCTCGGCATGACTCACATGCATAAAGGAGATCTCGTATGTCACACAATCAAGGTTTCTCTCGAATAACCTTTCCCCGTACCCATTCCTTTCGATTTGCATTTGGTTCATTATGGACCGTTGTTCTTTTTCTCTGCCTTTTTTCCTCCAATGTACTGGCGGGAGAAGTCACCCTAGCCTGGAATCCTCCTTCCGCAGAATATGGTGGATTCATTGTCGCCTACGGGACTTCAAGCGGTAGTTATACGGAGACTCAAGATGTCGGAGCTCAGGCCATTTATACAGTGACAAGCCTGAATCCCGGTCAAACCTATTATTTTGCGGTAAAAGCTTACGACCGGGCTCGTAAAATTGAAAGCCCGTTTTCGAATCAGGTGAGTGTTACCTTGCCTATCGTTAATGCGCGTCCTGCTCCTCCTAAGGATGTAAAGGTTTATTGAAATTCGTTTTCTGGGAAAAATGATCACAGATAGATTGTATTTGGATGGGATGCATCAACGGAAATGTCGTAAGCCGTTTTCACCCGGGATTTGTGAAGCGAGCTCCGTGATAATGAAGTCTCCCTACCTCTACGGAGATTTGCAGAACGAGGATGTTCTGTGAATGTCCTGTTTATAAAAAATTCTTCTCCGGCGTTCGTTAAATAATGAATATGAGGACAGGGTCGATGCCCTGAAATCTCATTAATATTTTGCGATTTTCTCAAGTCTCACTCCGTCGAGATTTTTGAAACTGTTCTCAAGAAATTTACATGAAGTCCTGCATTTTCCCTGTATCTAAAACTGAAGTCTTCCCGGTAGAGTTTTATTTGTTTCCCCCACCTTTGATCGACTTTATCCTGTAATTTTGGTATTCATCCCCATCTGGAAAAACGGGCTACGAAAAAAATCCTTCTTATTTAAGTTAGAATGACTGTTTCTTGTGCGGGTTCCTATGGTAAGGTCCACCCCTTGTCAGGGAACTCACCTTGCAATTGACTTAACAGGTTGATGAGGGCACCATATCTAAGAGTTCGTCATGCCCAAAACTATAGAGTGTTCTTCTGACTCCACCCCCCCGCACTTCCATCGAATTGAAAATAATAAGGTAATTGTAATGATTAATTCCGTATGGCGAAAAACAAGAGCTGTGCGTCTTTCCCCATTTGTCACATTGCGTGAGCGGAAATGGCGGTTGGCTCTTATTCTGACTGTTCTGGTTGCCTGTGAGGTATTTTCCCCGGTCGGGGGACGGGCTCAGTCTTTTTCTGATATGGGACTATTTTATTTTACCGGGTCTCACCGGCCTGTTCTGAATCGGGGGGGGCTTTTTCGTGAATATATGACGGGAAATGGTTTAGGGGATGGTATCAAAGCCGGTCCGGTCCAACTCCGCCCGTTTTTAGGCGTATCGGAAGTATATACCGACAATGTGTTTAGACGAGATACAAATACAAAAAGTGACTTTCTTACGGCCATAGCCCCTGGAATTCAGGCGTTCATGCCGTTTGGCGGAGGTAAGCATTCAGTCCTTCTTGACTACCGCGCTGCCCAGTTTCTTTATGCAAAATTTACTGAAAATAATGCCCTGGCCCAAGATGCTCTGGGCCACGTCAGCTTGAATTATCCTGGTGGTCTAGCAATAGACTTGCAGGGAGGGCATTTAGAAGGGTTTGACCCGAGAGGGTCGGAAGTGGATACCCAACAAAGGGATATTACCAAATGGAATGTGAATCACTTTATAGGCCAAGTTGAATTCTCCGGGCAAAAGGCTGGTATCCGTCTTCGCACGAATTTTGATGATGTAAATTACACCAACAATGGACAAGCCGCCCCGCGTGACCGGAACCGTATTGGTGCCAATCTGAGCGTATCTGTCGCCGTAACCCACTCAACCCGCGCCCTCCTTGGCGTTCGAATAGTCAATAATGATTATAATACGAATAAGCAACAGAATAGTTTCGGTTACGGAGCGTATACGGGCTTCAGCCTGGCACCTACCCGCCAGCTCTCAGGGGAATTCAACATCGGGTACCAGGTTTTAAATTTTGACCACGCGCCCATCGATGAAGACTCAGCCCGTGGCCAGGCCCTCCTTGCAAGGGGATTAAGCTTAGGATCGGAGCAACGGACATTCTTTTATATGCGAGGAAACTTGGATTGGAACCCTACTTCCCGGTTAAGTTTTCGTCTCCGTCCCTTTTCGCAAATTAATCAGTCAGCGGTTCAGGGTACTTCCACGTATAAACGAATAGGCGTCGACTTTTATGGAAAACAGTCCTTTACTGAGCGTCTGGCCCTTAGAGGGAATTTTTATTACGCCAACGATAATTTTAATACGAATAGAACGGATGATCGATTTCGCTTAAGGATAGGACCAGAATACCGTACGGTTAAATGGCTGGGCTTTCGCTTTGATTATATTTTCGAAAAGAGAACTTCAAATATCGCCAATTTTGATTTCAACAGCAATACGTTCATGCTTTCGATCCAAGGAATAATCTAGTAGAACGGAATGCACCTTTGATTCATCCAATTCTCTCGAAACAGTTTCTTGACCTTCGCCACTTTTGGTACTAATATTTTTGTGAGTTATTGAGATCGCCTCGTGGCGGTAGTCCTCCTGTCCCCTTTGAACAACATGGGGTGAAGTCCTTGGCAAGGATTTCTACCAATTGATAGATCCAGAAATCCCTTAATTTTTTCGTATGTTCCCGATAGTGATATCTTTTTTGTTGTGGCAAGAAAGCACCAATGACTAAGGGACGAGATGCGAAATGTTCGTGGATGGGATGAGTCCATGCTTTTCCGTGTGCACTGCTAGATAAGGAGACTCACTATGAAATCCAAACAAGGAGTTCCGAGATGGATTAGAGGATTGTTGCTAATGGTCTTCTTAATGTTTGGAGTACTCATAGGACAGGGGATGGCATTGTCCCCGGAAGTCCCAATCCAGGTTGAAGGTGATCGGTTAACAGGTCATCTCTCACAGGTGACCTTACGAACGGTGCTGGAGCAATTACAGAAACAGTTGGGTATAAAATATGAGGCCCCTGTCGAAGAACTGAATAGAGTCATTTCGGTCGATCTACAGCAAGACAAAATACTCCCGGCCTTGGCCAAAATTCTGGCGCAGTGGGATTATGCGTTTACGGTCAATTCGGCGGGACGCTTGCAATATCTCTACGTAACCCCAAAAGCTCCACCAAGGGAAGCGGTTTCTGAGACGAGGAACCCAACAGATATTGGGTCATCTGATGGGTTGGGTGAATCGGGTTTGAGTTCAGACCGGCAAATGGATCCTGGGCAAGAAGAGATGGATACCCGTTCATTCCTGTCTCAGGAAGGAGAGCCAGGTGACAATTTTGCTCCAGCCTCCTCATCTTTCTCATCTCCAGGAGAAAGCCCAGGCTTAAGAGCTCCGGTGGTGGGTGTTCCCATGGATATTCAGCCGGTGCCCGCTGGAACCACGATGCCCATGGTGCCCCCAAGTAGTGCTAGTGGGATGCAGGTGACGCCGCCGGCCAACTCACCGGACATGCCAATCATTCCAGCCACAGCCTATCCACCGATGGAGATTGAGCCGGTGCCCGGCTACCTGCAGGAGGAGATGCTTCGGAGTATGCAACCGTGACCAGAAAGTTGAGCTCCAATTAGGTGTTTGTTTTTATATACTATGGCTGGTTGCGTGTTGGTCTGAGCACGGACGAGGATGGAATTAGGCTTCAGAGGTTGGAGGTGCATCTCTTTTTTGCCAAAAGGCTGGCAACGACATCTTGAAAAGCCTTGGAAGGCTTAATGGCCTCCGGCTGGATGGTTGATGGCATGGTATTGATTTTGATATAAGTTCTCCTTGCCCTATTTGGCCATTTTCCCCCCTCAGTCATGTAACTGGAATCTTCCCGAAGCTTGAGTAGGTCATTTCTTTCTGACGCATACCCCAAAATTTATTTTTAGAATTTTTTCCACTTCCTGGTCGCCCACCCCTGTGATTTCATCGGTTTATTTACTGGCATTGAGAAACTAACTGGATGGTTCGAGTCGAGGTCTATCTTATGAATGTGAGAATTTCATGTTGGGATATTTGGTAGCGTAGTGTTGAAAAAAAATGGGTTGCCTGAGGGATAATTAGCCTTTGAATTTACGCTCGGGCAATTTTTTCCATGTGCAGAGCCAAAGATAATTATGCATGAATAATATGTACAACCCTTTTTCACCATTGATCTGTGCCTGGCAGCACAGAACCTTGATTGCTCGCCTTGCCAAGCGAGAGATTGATGCTCGTTATCGGGGGTCGTTGCTTGGTTTAATCTGGGCTTTTGTCGTCCCGATGCTAATGCTAGGGGTATATACGTTTGTTTTTTCGGTCGTGTTTCGGATTCGATGGGAAATGCCTATGGAGGAAAACGGCGCCTTTGCTCTGTTATTATTTTCCGGGTTGATTATTTTTAATCTGTTTTCCGAATGTGTCACTCGTGCTCCTGGTCTTATGCTCGAAAATGTGTCGTATATCAAAAAGGTGGTGTTTCCTCTGGAGATAATGCCTTGGGTATCGATGTTGGTGGCACTTTTCAATGCTTCCGTCAGTCTGTTGATTTTGTTGATTTTTTACCTCATAGTCCATGGTCTTCCACCCCTAACGGTGTTCCTGTTGCCGGTAGTACTTTTTCCGTTTGTCCTATTGATTGTAGGATTAGGTTGGTTTCTGGCTTCCATGGGGGTGTTTCTGCGTGATGTCCAGCCAATGGTAGGCGTGATGACCACAATGATGATGTTTCTCAGTCCTATATTTTACCCCCTATCGGCAATTCCTGAAAGCTATCGAGGATTGATTCAGCTTAATCCGTTGACACCTGTCCTGAATGCATCGAAATCGGTCATATTTTGGGGACAAATGCCGGAATGGGTAGACTGGCTCCTGTATACGGTTGTTTTTTGGATGGTCGGTTGGTTGGGCTTTGCATGGTTCCAAAAAACCCGAAAAGGATTTGCTGATGTCGTCTGATCTGGCTATACGCGTCCAAGGACTTGGGAAGGCCTATCAGATCTTTCGAAAGCCTGAGGATCGATTAAAACAGATGCTATGGAGAGGGCACCGACAGTTCTATGAAGAGTTTTGGGGTCTCCAAGGTGTGGATCTGAGCGTGTATCGAGGAGAAACGGTCGGGATTATTGGTCGAAATGGATCCGGGAAGTCGACGTTTTTGCAATTGGTGTGTGGCACGCTATCGCCGACCTGTGGGGAGTTGACGGTCAAAGGCCGCGTTGCGGCGTTGCTGGAATTGGGTTCAAGTTTTAATCCTGAATTTACGGGAAAGGAAAATGTGTATTTGGCTGCTTCCATTCTTGGTCTGACGAGTGAACAGATAGATGCCCGGTACGAATCCATAACGGAATTTGCGGCCATTGGAGATTTCATTAATCATCCCGTCAAAATTTTCTCGAGTGGAATGTATGCGAGGTTGGCATTTTCCCTGGTCGCACATGTGGATGCCGATATTCTGATTATTGATGAAATCCTTGCCGTGGGTGATGCCGCGTTCACTCAAAAATGTATGCGCTTTCTTCATCAATTCAGGGAAAAAGGTACGCTTCTGTTTGTCTCTCATGATACGGCTTCGGTGACTAATCTGTGTAACCGGGTTGTTTGGCTTGACAATGGAGTCGTCCGGGAAATTGGTCCTGCAAAAGAGATCTGTCATAATTTTCTCGCTGCGCTGTATCACGAAAAAGAAAATGCTAACACCTTTCGTATTGGCGGAAGTCGTAAAGCCCCAACAGATCGAGCCATGCAGGTGAAAGATCCACGAAGTGAGATGTTAAAGAACTCTTCACGTCGAAATGAGTTGGAGATTTTCGATTTTGATCCGAATGCTCCGTGGTTTGGTGAGCGTGGAGCGAGTATTTGCGAAGTGGCGATTTCCGACCAACATGGTTCACTCCTGACAACGTTAGATGGTGGAGAGGAAGTCACGCTGATCATCAGGTGTGTATCGGAACAACCCTTAGCACGGCCCATCCTGGGGTTTTATGTCAAGGATCGCTTAGGTCAGTATTTGTTTGGCGACAATACGTATCTGATGTATCGTGACGTCGACCGCTCCCTTGAAAAGGGGCAACGATTTCACGCGATGTTTCGTTTTCAATTACCGTATCTCCCTACCGGTGATTATTCGGTGATCGCGGCGATAGCCGAAGGGACACCAGAGAATCATGCTCTTCATCATTGGATTGATGATGCCCTGTTTTTTCGAGTCCACTCAAGCCACGTCCAACGTGGACTTATTGGGATTCCCATGTTGGCGATTGAATTTGATTCCTCGGTGATGCCCTTGGCCTCATCGTGAGAAGAGCGCAGTGATATGGGAACAGATTTAGAGGTGTTTTATATTGGTGACCATCCGAAAGCACATTTCGGTGGGTTTGGGGGTGAGGACGTCATTGTAACCCCGGCTTGGTGGTAATCAGTTTTACATAGAGCCAAATCATGAAAAAGATTGAGGAGCAAGTCTCAAAAGGGAGGACACCATTGTTAGGGGGTGCCGGCAGGGAAATGGATGTTATTGAATCCGATTCAAGCCCTTTGTCCTCGACTGAAAGAAAGCAGGGCATCATGGCTGACATGATAGAACAGGCAAAGCTTCCGTGGACAGGCGAACGTTATGTTCCGGGAGTCATTGGAGATATTGAGCTAGAGCATTTGCATCGCTATTACCTCGCCCGCGAACTGGCGTTAGGAAAGGATGTGCTCGATATCGCATGCGGAGAGGGATATGGTACCGCGCTATTAGCTGAAGTTGCCAGGAGTGTCGTGGGCGTGGATGCCTCGGATGAGGTTATACGCTATGCAAATGAACGCTATCAGCGTTCGAACGTCCAGTTTAAGCACGGAGCCTGTGGTCACATTCCCCTCCCTGATGCCAGTATAGATCTTATTGTGAGTTTTGAAACGATCGAACACCATGATGAGCATCATGAAATGATGCGGGAATTTGTTCGAGTCTTACGCCCAGACGGTCTGGTCCTCATCTCCAGCCCTGATAAGGCTGAATATTCCGATAAACCACAGTTCGTCAATTCCTTTCATGTGAAGGAACTCTATTTCGAAGAGTTTCAGGAACTGTTGTTAAATTATTTCGGGCATGCGCAGTTTTATGGCCAACGAGTCCGGTATGGATCATGTATTGGTCCACTCCATAACGCCTCCACGCCTTCAGCAAACTTTCGATTATCCCAAGGGCGAGCCCATAAGTTTCTGAGTATTCCTGAGCCTGTCTATTTCGTGGCTATCGTCGGGAACGGAGAGTTACCCCTCCTTCCTTCTGGGATATTTGTTCCTGAGGTTCCTGAATATTGGCATCAGCACATGGCCTTGCAGGCTGGTATTGAAGAACGCGATCAACAGCTTGGGCATCTTCAAAGCCAGTTGATGAATACCATGGCTGAACATGCCCGTGTCATTGAGGAACGCGATCAGCGTTTTGGCAGTCTGTATACCCGACTGCTGACGAAGGAGGAAGAATTACGTCGCATGCATTCATCCTTGCTTTGGCGAAACATCAGTAAGGTAAGGAACCTACGGGAACGCCTTTGTCCAGAGGGTTCGTGGCGTGGAAGGGTTTGCGCAAGTTTGGTGCATTGGTTGAAGGGCTCAGATCATCCTGGGACTCAAAGTCGGCAATCCACTGGTGAGTCGCTTGATCGAGTCCTAACGAGTGCAAAATCCCTATTGCCCGTTTCCCCTCACCGAAAACATCAATTGGTGTCGTTTGTCTTTGGACGGTTCGGCTCTTTCTTTCAACAGACGGAAAGTTATCGGCGGTGGAAGGACATGCAATTGCCTGTCCTTCATGAATCTGGAAATCCGCATTTCTCTGCCCAGAATCCTCCTCGTCAGCCGGTTTCTCTTATTCAGCTTGAGCCGGGTGGGATGACCACGCTCATTCAGTCATTCAACTTCACCGATGTGGAGCAGCCCTTGGTGTCCATCGTGATCCCTGTTTACAATCACCTGGAATACACCGTTTGTTGTTTGGCTTCGATTTTGAGGCATGTGCCTCAGTGCAGTTTTGAGGTGATTATCGTTGACGATGGGTCTCATGATGAGACCCCCAACATTCTCCCGGAGGTTCAGAATATTCGTTATTGTAGGAATGAGACAAATATTGGATTTCTCCGTTCTTGCAATAGGGGTGCAACATTGGCTCGCGGCCAATATCTGCTGTTTCTGAATAATGACACGCAGGTGCTTGAAGGATGGCTTGATGAATTGGTGAACACGTTTCAAGAACAATCAGAGGTTGGCCTTGTGGGTTCAAAATTGCTGTATCCCAATGGTGTGCTCCAGGAGGCTGGAGCCATCATTAAGCCAGATGGTTCAGCGGAATTGGTGGGATTAAATGGAGATCCAAGCAGGCCAGAATATAATGTGGTGCGGGAGGTTGATTATTGCTCGGGTGCCTGTCTGCTCATTGAGGCCGAGTTATTCCAAGTCCTGGGGGGCTTCGATGAGCTATATGCACCCTGTTACTGTGAAGATTCTGACTTAGCCTTCAGGGTCAGAAAAAGGGGAAAACGGGTCTTCTATCAACCACGTTCCGTCGTCGTGCACCATCTCAGCGTCAGTACCAATGATTCCAGTCACGAAAAAATGCCTCTGGTGGCTCGGAATGTCAATACGTTTGTTCAACGATGGAGCGATGAGCTGAAGAAGCTGAATGAGGTTCGAGCGATTGCTTTTTTTCTTCCTCAATATCACCCTATTCCTGAAAATGATCGGTGGTGGGGAAAGGGTTTTACAGAATGGACGAATGTGACGAAAGCGCGACCGAATTTCAAAGGTCATTATCAACCCCATCTGCCCGCGGATTTAGGGTTTTATGATTTACGTATGCCTGAGGTGCGTGAGGAGCAGGCGCGGTTGGCTCGCCAGTATGGCATTTCGGCCTTCTGCTATTACTATTATTGGTTTGCCGGAAAGAAACTTCTGAACCGTCCCCTTGACGAAGTACTGCAATCCGGTGCCCCGGACTTTCCGTTCTGCCTCTGTTGGGCCAATGAGAACTGGACGAGACGATGGGACGGGTGTGAAGAGGATATCCTTATCGCACAGAGTCATACCGAGGCGGATCATGCGGGCTTTATTGCGGAGATTGCCCCTGCATTGCTGGATCCACGGTATATCAGGATTCATGGAAAACCCTTGTTGATCGTGTATCGGATCGGCCAACTTCCAGATCCCAGACGGACTGCAGATTTGTGGCGGGAATTCTGTGTGAATGCAGGGGTTGGAGAAATTTACTTAGCCTATGTCCAGAGCTTTGAACGTATGCCGATGGGAGACGATCCAAGTCTCTATGGGTTTGATGCGGCTATTGAATTTCCGCCTCATCGGTATCCGGTACAAGCTGAGCTCTCACAACCCTTGATCAATTCTGAGTATCAGGGCGTGTTGTTTGACTATGCCCAGACAGCCGAAAACTTTATACGGAGAAATTGGCCCTCCTACAAACTCTTTAAAGGTGTGATGCCGTCGTGGGACAATACTGCCCGTCGGCAAGATGTCTCTCATGTTTTTGTGGGTGCAACTCCCGAACGATACGAATACTGGTTACGACAGGTCGTGGAACAAACACGGCGACTTCACTTTGGGGATGAACGGCTAGTCTTTATTAACGCGTGGAATGAATGGGCCGAAGGGAACCACTTAGAGCCTGATCGGCAGTTCGGCCATCAATATCTGGAAGCCACTAAAAACGGTCTAGGATTAAGGATGGTTCGAGATCCTCTAAAAGAATGACTATGTTTACGTGGTTCAATGGAAAACACGATTTTCTTCAATATGTGACTCAGATTAAATCGTACCAACTCGAAGCCGAGCGCCATCTATCTTTGCAACAGGAGGTTCCTGGATATTGTGTGGCCTGTCGGAGAGTGAGGAATTTCAAGGTCAACAGTGGGGTCTATTTCGGGCCTCTCCCGAATCTCCGGGAGGGATTGGTCTGTGAGTGCGGGTTGTCTAATCGCAACCGACTGATCTATTCGGCCATTGCCTTGGAGACTGAAGATCATTCGGATGTGCAGATGGCTATATTGGAGCGAACCTCGATCTTATATAAACGTCTTCAGGAAACCTTCCCCGAGATCATCGGGTCCGAATATATTGCAGAGGGGGTTCAGGGTGGAACTCTTCATACCGTATGTGGAATCTCTGTCCGGCATGAGTCTATTACGGGATTGTCGTTTTCATCGGGTTCGCTTGATGTCATTGTTCATAATGACGTGCTTGAGCATGTCTTTGATTATAGGAAAGCCTTGGAAGAACTTTATCGCGTGCTGAGAAATGGTGGAAGCCTCATTTTTACCTGCCCCTTTTTCTTTAGGCTTGATCGGGAACTTCAAAAGGCCAGGATTCTGGCTGATGGGTCTCTAGAGCTGTTAATGGAGCCTGAGTACCATGGTGATCCGATTAACGCCAAGGGGGCATTGACGTTTTATCACTATGGATGGGGATTGTTGGATGATTTGATCCGGTGCGGTTTTCGCGATGTCCGTGTTGGTGTCAATTACGATGTGTTTTCTGGGTTGGTCTCGAATAACCATCCGGAGTATGAATATGGCAATATGCTCCCCCTTATTATTCGTGCGGTGAAATAGAGGCATTTCAATCTGCCGGATTGTGATTCGTGTTTGATGAGTATTCCTGGGTGGCAAAGATTTCATCATTCCTTCAGGAGAGTCCTGCATATGGTTAATCCATCTGAACAACCGGAAAGCGCGAGGGGGGAAATGGGAGTGTTGTGGCTGGATCGGCCTGATGCCGAGCAGGAAGCCGTGTCAAGAGGTACACGATATCCTTCGCACTATCCCGGGATGGCCCGGGAAATGATCAACGAGGGGTTTACGATTTTAAAGGGGGCAATTGAACCGGGTCTTTGCGATGCGGTCGTCGATGATTATCAACGATACCTTAAAAGAAATAAGAAGTATGCCGATCAGTATATCGATGTCAAGGGTCGCCATAACCGGCTGGTAAATTTCCATATGTCATCCGAGAATGCCATGAAAATCGGATGTCATAATGAAATTATGAGGGTATTGGATTATCTATTCGGGTATAAAGCCGGTATTTATACGTCATTAACATTTGAATATGGGACCGAGCAGCCTATTCATCGGGATGCACCATTTTTCCATACCTTTCCTGTCAACTATTTTGTTGGCGCCTGGTGTGCGCTGGAAGACATAGAGCCCGATGCCGGCCCCTTGATGTATGTGCCTGGAGGCCATCGATTTCCTTGTGATCAGCATGCGATCTATAGGCGTATCCGTACTGAAAACCCTGAGCAGCCGGATGAATGGGTTGTGCGCCATGCTCTCGAAGCCTATTATGGTGAAGTGATTGCCCGATCAGGGGGCATTGGAAATACAAAGCAGGCTGTGTTGCAAAAGGGCGACGTTGCCATTTGGCATCCTCAACTGCCTCACGGGGGTGCACCCGCAATCAATCCACAGAAGACGCGACGAAGTGTGGTGTTTCATTGCGCACCGGAGACGTTGCAGGTCTATCAGCATGATGTCTTTTTTCAGTATGAGGACCCCGGGTTTCCTCCACCACGTTATGCCTTTGGATCCTATCAGGGCCGGAGTTATGCTCTCGCAGGTGAAACGGCATTTCAATAGCCGTTGGTCGGAACAAAGTGCTGTCGAGGATATGTCGTGCACCGTAGGACAATTTCATGGCTCCTTCATGTTCGTGAATGGAACGAATATTGGGACAGAATTCTTTTCCATCAATTCTCTTGTTCATGGCAAGATTTCTCTGGATGCAAGTAGTGGAATGAAGCATCCGAATAGGGTCGTCGGATAGTCAGGCGAATCAATGGGGACTTTCGTGGATTTTGTGGATGTGGCAAAACAGGCTGTCCGCCATCATGGAGGGGTATCCATGGTGTTTCGGCGTCTCTGGCAGGTCCTGGCCTTTGAGGGATTATCTGGGCTGAAGAAAAAAGTAAGGCAATTGCTTGCTAATCGAAAGACGTTCTCGTCCAGTCACGAATCCGATGGAACAGTGCGATTAGACACAGCCAACAATTCTGAAAAAAAATCTGAATCCCGGATGGCTGTCCTTTCTCCTGGGGCCCTGTTACTTGGCCATCCATTTGGAGTGCTTGGGATGGGTGAGCATATTCGCTTGTCGGCTTCAGCGTTTTCCGCGGCAGAGATCCCATTTCGTATTCGTAATATCTATGGAGAATATGGATTGCACCTGGCGGAGATCCACCAGGATTTTCCCTTCCGAGATAAGGTTGCCCAAAATGGTTTCTACCGGGCCAATGTCTTTCACATTAATGCCGATGAAATGATGAATGCGCAAATACACCTTGGCAAGGATGTTTTTACCGATCGGTACAATATTGGATATTGGGCCTGGGAGCTGAGTCGGTTCCCTAATGCGTGGCGTCCGTCGCTTCAATTGGTGGATGAAGTTTGGGCTCCGTCACGGTTCATTGAACAGGCGATTGCCGATGCGACCTCTTCACCCGTCATCAGAATGCCGCTGGCCGTTGAGTTTCCGGAGCCAAACGGGATGACCAGGAAATCGTTCGGATTGCCCGATGATCGGTTTTTGTTTTTATTCTTTTTTGATTTCACCTCGTATGTCCAACGAAAAAATCCAGAAGGAGCGATTCGTGCATTTTTGCAGGCATTCCCGGATGGAGATGATGCACGAGTGGGTATTGTGATTAAAATGAATGGGATGGACTTGCGTCCTCAGGAATACCAGGCGTTTATACAATCAATTGATTGTGAGGATCCTCGAATCATCTTGATGGATAAGGTGTTGACTGACCGGGAAACCAAGTCTCTGGTGAAGCTGTGCGATTGCTTTTTGTCGCTGCATCGGTCAGAAGGTTTTGGTCGGGGGCTGGCGGAAGCCATGTATCTCGGGAAACCCGTGATTGCGACCGGATATTCGGGAAATCTTGATTTTACCAACGCCCACAATTCGTGTCTCGTCGATTATCGGCTTATTCCGGTCGGGGAACATGAGTATCCGTTCGCAAAGGGGCAGAAATGGGCTGACCCTGATATTGAGCATGCTGTGTGGTTTATGAAACGAGTCGTCAATGAGCCGAATTATGCGCAAACAATTGGTCAACATGCGGCGGACTTTATTAAAACTCATCATAGCTCGCAGGCGGTGGGTTCAAAATATCGAGGTCGACTTCTGGCTTTAAACCTGCTTGACGAATTGTGAAGGAGGAGACCCTTCTTTTTCATAGGGGGAATGGATCGTGATAGGCACGGTTCCTCATTGTTGCTTTGAAATGACTGTGAATGATGTGTGACCCGGGGATGACAGAGAAATGATGCCGGATCTGAGGGAAGTGGAAATGGTCTTTGATTTATTTGTTCCCCCTGTCGGGGGAAACTACCCCGTCAGGAAGTCCCGGAATGTTCGCGATGGCTATGCCAGAGGATGGGGATTGCAATGTGGCCAATTGCGCGAGTCTGTGCGAAAGGATGCCTTATATCAAGAGGCATACAGACTGGCCTCTGGCCGGACCGTGGTATCTGAAGATAACCGCATGAACATTTTTTTGATTCTGAAATATTTTCTTCCCTATATCCCCTTTGGCCATATTGTCGAATTTGGGTCGTATAAAGGAGGGAACGCCCTGTTTATGGCTTATGTGGTTGATCAACTGTACCCTGGCAGAAAAGTCTTTGCCCTGGATACCTTTGCAGGGATGCCCGCAACCGAATCCGCTATTGATGCCCACGGAGCAGGAGATTTTCAAGACGTCGATTTGCAGGAGTTGCGAGAATTTGCTGATCGGGAAGGTGTGAGAAATGTTGAGTTTATCAAAGGATTGTTCCAGGAAACCGGCCCCTCTGCCGTCGACAAGATTGGAAACATTGTTTTGGCCCATATCGACTGTGATATTTATTCCGCCGTAGCCTTTTCATATGATCTCGTGAAGCCCTTCATGGTTCCAGGTGGGTATGTGGTGTTTGATGATGCGACCACCTCAAGTTGTTTAGGAGCGACCGAAGCGGTAGAAGAATTGGTGATTCGTCGCGACCGCTTGCATAGTGAGCAAATTTTCCCGCAGTTTGTCTTTCGATATCCTGGAGGTTGATCCCCATCGTTTTCATTATAAGTCAACGTAATTATGAAAGAATGTAGCAAGTCGATTGCTCGGCGATTATCCGAGCCAAACTTCATTAACCGGTTTTTCGTCGGAAAGGGTCTGGATATCGGTGGCCATCCCGATCCCTTGGGGTTATATCAGGAATTGTTTTGTCGGATGGAGGATGTGCGAACATGGGACCTGATTGATGGCAATGCGCAGTTTCTTGAGGGTGTGTCGGATGAGACATTCGACTTTGTGCATAGCAGTCATTGCCTGGAGCATCTGCATGATCCTGTCGTAGGACTCCGGAATTGGTTTAGGGTCTTGCGGCCAGGCGGCCATCTCGTCATTACCGTCCCGGATGAAGATTTATATGAACAAGGCCAGTTTCCGAGTACATTTAATGCCGATCATAAATGGACGTTTACCATTTTCAAGATGCAGTCCTGGAGTCAACAGTCTCTGAATGTTCTGGATTTGGTACGTGACCTTGGTTCTGCTGCCGAGCCGGTCAAAATTGAACAACTCATTTCGACGTATCGGTTTAATCTTCCCAGATACGACCAGACCTTGAGTTCAGTCGGGGAATGCGGGATCGAGATGGTCATTCGCAAGCGTCCCATCGCGGAAGTGGAAGCAGGGGGGCGTTGGAGTCGGTCCTCAGACCAACCTCGAGCCGAAGTGCGGATTCACCTGAACCAGTACCGGGACGATCTTCGAACGCTAAAACATTTCAACCGGGAAAAACCACCGTTTCACAATGACCAGCCGCTTTGATATCTGGAGGGTTCGATGATCATACGCGCGCGGGCGCCTCTTCGGCTTGGCCTGGCGGGCGGCGGCACAGATGTGTCGCCCTATTGTGATTTGTATGGCGGCTGTGTGCTCAATGCCACGATTGATCGATATGCCTATGCGGTCCTGGAGGTGTTGACGAGCCATAAGGTGCAGTTTTGTTCTGCTGATCGCCAGCATTTTAGTGAGTATCAGTTGGGAGAATCCATTCCACGCAATGGATGTGTCGATCTACATCGAGCCGTCTATCTGTACATGGTCGAGCAGTTTAATGAAGGACGGCCGTTGCCTGTGAAAGTTACCACTTACTGCGATGCTCCTGTAGGTTCTGGGCTAGGGTCCTCCTCGACTCTGGTCGTGGCGATGATTAAAGCCTTTGCGGAATTGCTGAACGTCCCGCTAGATGACTACGCGTTGGCTCATTTGGCGTTTAAGATTGAGCGAGTCGATTGTGGTCTGCAAGGTGGGAGACAGGATCAATACGCCGCGACATTTGGGGGGTTTAACTTTATTGAGTTTTATGCAGACAATCGGGTGATCGTTAATCCCTTGCGTATCAAAAACTGGATCATCTGTGAGCTGGAGGCTTCATTAGTGCTTTTTTTTACCGGGGTGTCCAGATCTTCCGCAAAGATCATCAGTGATCAGAGTACCAATGTTGAGTCTGGCACGGACTTGGCCCTTTCTGCCATGCATGCCATGAAGCGTGAGGCCTGTACGATGAAGGAAAGTCTGCTGAAAGGCGATTTCACTGGATTGGTTGAGTCCATGCGCGAGGGATGGGTTAGCAAGAAACGTTCAGCCAAGAGTGTGTCCAACGCGCATATCGATGAAATCTACGAAGCGGCGGTCAAAGCTGGAGCCTTGGCGGGGAAAGTGTCCGGGGCTGGCGGTGGAGGATTTATGATGTTTTTTGTCCCACCGGAAAAACGCATGGAGGTAATTTTTGGGTTAAAAAAATTCTCCGGTCAGGTCAGTAACTGTCATTTTACCAAATACGGGATGCAAGGTTGGAAGATAGATTAAATTGAATCGTGTGGAGGACTTCAGGCCGCGGTTGACCTCCTTAAATGGTTGATTGAAAAAACCGAATGTGTTGGTGAGGTAAGCTGATGATGTACTTAGTCAAAATAACGACGGACAGGGATTGTAAGTTTTGGGCTGATTCGTATTCAACTGAATTATTCCGCGAGAAGCTGAGTCGCTGATATTTTTGCGCCGGGGTTATCCCCCTCTGGCATGTGTTTGATTGATGTGTGAGACAGGAGTGATTCATGTGGTTCAAGTAGGAATCAGAAAGGCCATTGTTCTGGCCGGGGGACGTGGCGAAAGACTTCAGCCTGTTGTTCCCGATCTGCCTAAACCCATGGCGCCTGTTAGAGGCCGGCCATTTTTGGAGTTTATTCTCGATAGACTTGTAGATGCTGGGCTGACCGAAGTAACTATATCAGTTGGGTATAAGGCGGAGGTCATTGAAGAGCATTTTGGCCAGGCTTACCGCTCCCTTCCAATCAGATATTCAAGGGAAAGCTATCCTTTAGGAACAGGAGGAGCGATGGCCTTAGCGCTAAAAGGCGATGAGTCTTCTCCGGCTTTGGTCCTTAATGCCGACACGCTCGTTGACATTGATTATCAGGCCCTGATGGCCTGGTATGCACAGACCCCAACTCAGGTCGCGATCGTACTTCGGCATGTCCCGGATGTGAGTCGGTATGGTGCCGTCGTGCTCCTGGGTGAACGAGTCCAAGAGTTTCAAGAAAAGGGTCAGGAAGGCCCCGGCCTAGTAAACGCAGGGGTGTATCTTGTTAAACCTGAAATATTTTCTCAATATGGAAGGGGAGAGCACTTTTCCTTTGAGGCGGATATCCTCCAGCCGTATTGTCGGGAGCTGCAGCCTCGTGCATTCGTCACCACAGGATATTTTATTGATATCGGCACGCCAAGCGACTATGAACGCGCTCAGAGAGAAGTGATTTTTACTCGGGTCAGCTAAACGGCATTGGTTCTGCAATAATGGAGCGTGGGATGGGATTTGAAAAAGAGTTCGAACAGTTTTGGAAGAAGGGATATCTGATTGTTCCTGATCTGTTCGACCAGGAAGAGATGCATATTCTGAAGAATATCATCGTGAATCATGAGGGAATGAAACAGCGGACCGAAGGTCTCATGGATAAAGTTTCTCAGGGAAAACGCCCCTCATTTGAAACCATTTTTGTGTGGAATGATACAGCGGGGAATGATGTCTTCGCCAAAGCCACTCGACGTGCGTCGATTTTCGATCGATTGGAATATTTTTTTAACGATTCTATATACGTGTATCATAATAAAATTACTTTGAAATATCCTGGTATGGTCGGATTTCGCTATCATCAGGATTATGCCTATTGGTATGGAATGGGGAATTTGTATCCGGATATGGCTACGGTCCTCATTGCCGTTGACCCGATGACCAGGGAAAATGGGTGTTTGAAAATTCTCGAGGGGTCTCATAAGATGGGCAGGATTGACCATGTGTTTCATGATGGGGTGTCTGACAGCGGAGTTTGTCAGGACCGTCTGGCTGTCATTGAAACGCGTTTACCAGAAGTGTACGTGGAATTGAAGCGGGGAGACGTCGTGATGTTTCATTGTAATACCCTGCATGGTTCCAATGATAACGTGTCTCCCCATTCCAGAATCGCCTTAATCGGTTGTTATAATACCAAATCAAATAACCCGTATAAGTCGGCAGGGGGCCATCCCTTCTATCAGGTTCAAGAACGAGTGATTGAAAAAATAACAGAACAGGATTCAAGTAGTCTTCCTGATTTTGATTTACAATTTTCCTGATTTCACATCAGAGTTTGTCCAGGAGGATGATTGCCTTGATACTGTTTGATGATAATTTATGTACTAATAAGGATCGAACCTGAAATGACCCAGGGTGTTGGTATAGGCCAGGGAGGGAATAGCAAAATGAAACATTTAGGAAGTTTTCTTGCAATTAGTATTACTCTAATAGTGTTCGGATTCGAAAGCTCGGCACAGGCTTACCTTGATCCCGGTACCGGAAGTATGGTGTTGCAACTTTTGTTGGGTGGCATTGCCGGCGCTGTGGTGATTCTCAAATTGTACTGGAGGCGATTTGTCGGACTGTTTCGTGGAAATGCTCGAGAAGAATCCGAACATTCCACTTCCGAAGATCAGAAGTAATGGGTGATGTCCAACCCCTTCCAGGATCCTTCCGTGATCCCAGTGGGAACGTATATCAGTTTAAGGGGCGTATCTTTAGGACGGTCAATCAATGTTTTTCTCAGGATTTCGATTTTGTCACTTCCACGGGATTATTTCAAAAGCTTTCGACCGAAGGCTTGCTGCTTCCGTTTGAGATCGTTTCGTCAGATGTTCTGGGCCTCTCAGATTCAAAGCCCCGGTATATTTTGGAAACTCCCAAGCTCCCATTTATCTCCTATCCGTATGAATGGTCATTTTCAGCACTGAAGGCCGCCGCACTCCTGCATTTACGAATCCATTTGCAATCATTGGCAGTCGGTGTCACACTTTCCGATGCCTCGGCCTACAATATTCAATTTCAGGGAAATCAGCCTGTTTTTATTGATCATCTCTCCTTTAGGCGCTACCTATCCGGTGAAATGTGGGTTGGTCATCGCCAATTTTGCGAACAATTCCTGAACCCTCTCTTGCTTCGCGCATTTTTTGGTATATCTCACAACGCCTGGTATCGGGGAACGCAGGAAGGTATTACAACGGGGGAAATTCGAAAACTTCTCAAGTGGCGACACTGCTTGAAGTGGAATGTCTTGACCCACGTTGTTTTGCAAGATCTTTTCCAAAAAACCTCCACTAAAAATACGAAAAGTCTTCAGGATCATTCGTTGGCCCAGGCCTCGTTCCCGCTTTCTTCTTTCAAAGCGATGTTGGAAAAAATGTTTCATTGGATCAGCCAATTGACACCTCTGAATAAGGGTGAAAGCACCTGGGGGGATTACGATAAGACCTGTAGCTATTCTTCAACGGAAATCCAATCTAAAAAACAATTCATTCTTGAATTTGCACAAACAGTCCAGCCTGCACTTATTTGGGATTTTGGGTGTAATACGGGTGAATATTCGGAAGCGGCGTTGAATGGCGGGGCACGGAACGTCGTGGGATTTGACTTTGATCAGGGAGCGTTAGATGGCAGTTATCGTCGAGCAGTCGAGAGGCGGCTCTCTTTTCAAGCTCTGTTTATGGATGCGGCTAATCCGAGTCCAAATCAAGGGTGGAATGGTCACGAGCGGGAAAGTCTTCAGTCCCGGGCCTCAGCGGATGCCATTCTCGCCTTGGCTCTTGTTCATCACTTAGCTATTGCCAGGAATATTCCGTTGGTTCAGGTTGTCAATTGGCTGATCACACTTGCGCCACAGGGAGTTATAGAATTTGTTCCGAAAAATGATCCTATGGTGCAAGAATTGTTAAGTCTACGTCAGGATATTTTCCCTGATTACACCGCCGAACATTTCATGGCGCTTTTGGAAAAAAAAGCCGTAATCATTAAGAATGAAATCGTCTCAAAAAGCGGACGAGTATTGGTGTGGTTTAAACGAATGTAATTCAGGTACTCGTACCCTGGTTGAATGTACGGGAGCATTTGAACCATCATGGAAAATCTGAGGTGTCGCTGAAAAACGCCTTGAATATTTCCGCACGCTTTCCTCAAAGACACTTTTTATCCTCACCATAAACATCTGAATTTGCTCTAATCTCTGTCATCAGGGACCTAAATGACCACTTCGTCAGATGAGCTAAATATACCTGGTATTCGTATGGTCCTTATTGAATTTTTGCACTTGTTTGCTCTCGCTGGCTTTGCCGTTGCTCAGCCGCTTTATGATCTTCTTGGGCAGAACCCCGAGTTTTTTGTTTCTTATAAGGCCGGTACAGAGCTTATCATCGGTATGGTCTTCGTCCTTTCGGTGGGGATGGCATTAAGCCTCATGCTGTTTGAACTTGCCGCTTGGCCGTTTGGTGAGCGTGTTCGGAATAGCCTGCATGTGGTATTTGTCTTTGGCCTGGCGTTCCTCACAGTCCTGCCTCCGGTGCAGCGATTGGTGGATAGATCCGATCTTTTGATTGTTGGGTTTGCATTGCTGATCGGCTTTCTCTTTTCGGTCCTTTATGTTCGCTGGCATGCGGTCCGGCTGTTTCTTACAGTGCTTTCGCCCGTCGTGGTGGCATTTCCGCTGTGGTTTTTGTTGTTTACCCCTGTGGGTCGTTTGGTTATGCCGGATGCCATTGAACCACAGGCTGACATTGAGATTAACAATCCTGTCCCGGTTGTCCTTATTGTGCTGGATGAATTCAACATCACCGCGTTATTGGATGCGGATGGTCGAATCGATCCGGTGCGTTTTCCAAACTTTGCCGCTCTAGCCGCACAAAGTCATTGGTTTCCTAATGCGGTTGCCACGTATGTAGAAACCGCAGCTGCGGTGGCTGGAATTTTAACGGGGCGGCAACCAAGAGCTGGTGTTCGACTCAACCCGACGGCAACAGATCATCCTCAAAATTTGTTCACCGTGTTGGGGGACCGTTATGCCCTTAATGTCGTGGAGTCCTTGACAAGTCTTTGTCCCCATACATTATGCAAGGGAAAAGATGCTGATGCTGGCTCGTCCCTTCGTTACAAGTCCTTTTTTGCAGATCTGGCAGTGATATATTTACATATTATTGCCCCGCCACAAATGGGAAAACAATTACCCCCGCTCCATGCTCAATGGACCGGTTTCGGTGAGGAATTGTTCGAAAAAGGGATTCTTGGGAAGAAGGAGAGTCGTCTTCATCTTGATCTTGCTACCAAGGGGAATACCTCAAGAGAGACGTATCTGACTTCTTTTCTTTCTCAAATAAAGGAAACCACGAGCCCTGTCCTTCATTTTCTTCACGTCATCCTACCTCATACGAAGTATGAATATTTGGTGTCTGGTCAGCAATATTTTAATAAAGAACGACTCATTCCTGTCGGATGGATCGATGGACCGGGTTGGGGGGGGAGGTGGATTGGAAAAGAATCCTTGATTCTTACGGCGTACCACCAATACCTCCAGCAAATAGGATATGTTGATCAGTTCCTCGGGAAAGTGCGAAGTTCACTGGAAAGGGCGGAGCTTTTCGATAAGGCGCTCTTTATTGTGACCGCAGATCATGGTGTTTCCTTTCAGCGTGGACTATCCATGCGAGAGGTACAAAAAGGAAATGAGAGCGATATTCTTAAGGTTCCCATGTTCGTCAAGCTTCCTGGGCAACGTGAGGGAAGCATTCGTGAGCGACTTGTCAGCGGAATTGATGTGTTGCCAACCATTGCCGATCTACTCGGCTTTAAGGTTCCCAGGGAAATAGATGGATATTCCATGTTGGACAATGAAATCCCACCGCGGGACGAGATAGATTTTCTTGGGGTAGGGAAAATCCAATCGCAGGACCTAAACGGATTTCCTCGTCTCAAGTGGCAGGTCGATCATTTTGGAGAGCACACGGCACTCGACCGACTTGTGCCAAAAGGACCGGCTTCAAACTTGATTGGACAAAAACTTGGCGATTTGGTCATTGGTCACTCAACTTCCCTGAAATATATAAATGAAAATCCTCATCAATTAGATCAGGTGGATCTTGAAAGCAGGTACCTGCCTGCTCTTTTTAGCGGACAAATTATTGGCATGAGTCACCGAAGTTTACCGATTGCCATTTCTCTTAATGGCCGAATTTGGGCGACTACCCAGGCATCTTTATGGGATGGGAAACGGAATTATTTTTCTGTTTTATTCCCCCCTTCAGCTTTCCAGTCAGGCGAGAACCAAGTGAGGGTTTTTCGGATTGGAGATCATGATACAAAGTTAACTCCCATACCCTTGGCAATTCAGGGGGCTTTGAGTGATGAGCAGACAATGATACGTTTGCATCACGAAGCCTCGGGGCAATCAAAACTTGTGTTTCCCGGTGAGCGGGAGATCCTGGTCGATGTGGGTGAAAAACATCTGACTGGGAATCTGGATCGTGTTCTTCTTTCAGGGGAGTCAATTGTTGTGGAGGGATGGGCTGCTGATCTTGAAAAGAATCAACCGGCTGAAGAGGTTTTCATTTTTGCAGATGGAAAATTTACGGTTAGTGCAGAAGTTGGAATCTCCAGGCAAGATGTCGTGGAGGCTCATCAACAGAAGGCATTGTTCTATAGTGGGTTCAGGATTAAAATCCCGGAGAAAGTTCTCAAGCCTTATCCAAGTGATATCAAACTCATTGTTGTCTCATTAAACAACCGAGCATGGGAGTTTTCCTTTTCTCCAAAACAAATGGATTTCATTCGCTCTACGCTGGAGAAAGAGGATTTTAGCCGATGATCAGGCCAATAATGGCCAATCCAGTCATTAGTCGTTACAAAACCAAGTTATCGCTTGCCCGGAACCCCATAAATACATTCTATTAGGTGAGGAATAGTTCCAACTTTTGATTTAGTTCTGTGCTTGGCACCTGGCATTCGAGCCCATTTAGGATTGTCAGGGAAGCGTCTTCACATCGGAATGAATGGGGCATGTTTTGTGGATTCGCCTGGTCTGCATCCCAAGGAAGATACACTTAGTTCGGTCCATCTAGTTCCGGGAACCACAAGCTTGTTCCTGCTGCGATTGTTGTTCATTAATCAGGGGCAATAGATTGAACCGGTTTCCCAAACATATTTTCTAAAGCATCCTTTTGATGATTATTAAATCGAAAATGAATATTCGTATTTTACATAAAGTTCCCGTCCCCTTGCGGGCGAAAATGCGGTGCAATCCTTAAAGTAAATGAAACAGAACGCAGTCATAGTTATGGGATCCACAATTGTTGCGATTTTTATAATGGAGGCCTTACTGCGTGGGATGGGAATTCCAGCTAAGCTTAACTCAGGTTGGGGATGGGAAGATTCGGCAGGTAGAAAATTATCAAAATATGAGGCTTTGACAACCAACCAATTGGGATATCGAGGGCAAAATATTAACTATGATACCGATGACTATGTGGTGTTGCTTGTGGGTGACAGCCAGGTCGAAGCGTATGCAGGTCGGCCGGACCATATGCCGGAACAGTTTCTTCAGGAATCATTGGCTAGTCAGTTGCCTCAACCAGTCAAAGTATTTTCTCTTGCCTCTTCAGGGTGGGGACAGGACCAACAGCTTTTGGCCATTCAAGAATACTTTAAGATGTATAGGGCCGACTTGGTTTTATTGTGGGCAACCCCAGGAAATGACTTTTGGGAAAATGCGTTTCCAGATAGAAGTGCGACTTCGCAGGCGGGACCCTTGAAGCCAACCTTTAGGCTGGTGGAGGGTGAGCTCTCTGGTCCTTATTTTACAGCAGGATCCTACTTGCATAATAGTGCCATTGCCCAATTAATAGAGACGGTGATGGCAAATTTACAGAATGAAACATTAGAGCAACGCATTCTTCGTCGGTGGCTTCAAGAAATGCCAACGTCTCATAAAACCCTCAAAGCCGAAAATGAACATGTATGTGAGGGACTGACAGTTATTAATCAAGTCGAGTTTTTCAATACGATATTTGAACTCAACGGTAATATTGGTTACATCGTAAGGTCCGGGGAAGATTTCCTGAACAGCAGAAGCCACTTTTCTCCTTTTATGATAAATCCATCCAGGCGAGATGAATATCTGGTGGCTGTTACGGAAAGTCTATTGTGGCATGTTAAAGAGGAAGTAGAAAAGCATCATTCGAAATTTCTTGCGTTCTATCCTGTTCGAGAAGATTTTGATAAGCGAGGAATGCAAATGGTTAAGTGTGTGACGGATTCTCAAGGGAATATTTTTAGAGTATCTTTGGACTATGCAAGCCGGTTAAAAGATGTCATCTCCTCTGAAGACTTAGTTATCTTTGATTTGCCGGGTGGTAACGAAATTGTCGTTTCGCCGAATGATAGACATTTAAATGATTTAGGAAACGAATTAGGTATGAAGAAGCTGAGCCTGACTCTGGTAGAGCGTTCGCTATTCGATTGATGCTCATTGTTTGCCTTTGAGGCTTTGGTGAGAAGTTGGTTCCGCAATCTTCCGAACAATAATCGTGTTAACTGAGGAGGTCAAAACCTTTGGCATGCCGGCTCGCCTCCTTTGTGGAGGCAATGCCGACGGGATATCGATAGATGACTCCCTGGCTTCACGCTCTTATCTGCGAATACAGTTTTCTGGTTTCTGCTGAGTCTGTGGGCGTTCACTGTAGGCTCACACTTTATCTCCAGTAATGGCGCCGGATGGCCAAGAATGGGAAGGGAATAATACCGCAGAAACAAAAAGTGTTATGCATGTCTACAGTCTATAGATTTCACCAGCTGGGTTGGATGGTTGTCAGGAAGTTTTCAGGAAAATAGGCGTTGGTTGTGACGTAGTAAGATGCCATGACGAATTCTGGACTAAAGGAAGGGATGCTGAATGCGCCGAAGCAATGCTCCATCATCATTGTGAGCTATAATTCCAGCTCCTGCATCGGTGCCTGTTTGGGCCCCTTACTCAACATTTCTGATGTTGAACTCGTGGTGGTGGATAATGATTCGAAGGATGGAACTGCAGCTAAATTGCAGAATGAATTTCCGCAGGTTACCCTTATTGCCCTTCACGATAATATTGGTTTTGGGCGTGCATGTAATATCGGGTTGGCGGCTTCGAGCGGGTCCTTTGTCTTATTTTTGAACCCGGATACCATTGCGACGGAAAAGGCCATTCGAACCCTTATCCGATTTTATGAGAAGCATCCTCGGGTAGGAATTGTCGGGGGCCGTCTTGTTGATCCATCTGGCCGGCCTTTGCAATCAATGGGGGATGCACCTTCTTTGACTGGCCTTGTGCTGGATAAGCCGTTGGCCTGGGTGGCGAAGCGTGTAGGGCCTCGAGGGCTCTTTCGTCGAGTGGTAGGCCGGTGTTCGACAAAATTTCGCATCCCTCATGAAGCGGAGCCTGTGGCATGGGTGTCCGGTGCTTTTCTTTGTTGCCGGCGTTCAATCTGGAATGAAATCGGCGGTTTTGATGAAAAGTTTTTTTTGTATTATGAAGATGTTGATCTGTGCCTCAGGGCCAGGCAGGCTGGTTGGGAGGTGTGGCACGTTCCTGAGGCAGTTGTAGAGCATCAGTCCGGAGCTTCATTTGGGGGCGATCTTTCTCAACAAAAAGAAATTTATTATGTTAATCAATATTATTTTTTCCGGAAACATTTTGGTCGTCCGGTCGCATGGGTCTTGTGGGTTTTGCAGAGTATCTATGCTCGATTAGGTATGTACCGTGGCCTTGGAACCGACCGAATAGGTCGTGCTCTGCTATAGTGTCTATTCTAAGAATCACAGAAAATCTACTTGGGAAATTGGGGACGTAATGCGTGTCCTCCAAATTGTTGCCGATGGAAAACCAGGTGGAGGAACAACGCATGTTCTACAGATTCTCAAAGGCTTACGGCATGCCGTTTCTTTTTATCTCATTACCGAAGAACAATCATATTTAATGAAGGAAGCCGGTGCTCTTGGAATTCCCTGTCAGGGGCTTCGATTTTTTATTAGTCGGCTCAATCCTGCCATCCCTTTCCAACTTCGAGCGTCGGTTATGGCCCTTCAACCTGATCTGGTTCATGTCCATGGTGGGCGTGCAGGGTTTTTCTTTACGGTATCTCTCTTGAAAGTCCCGATGGTCTATACCGTCCATGGATTTCATTTTATTGAAAAGTCACCGAAAATTCGCCGGATGGCGTTAATGGCGGAACGTTGGAATTTGCGACGTGCGTGTCATTCCATTTTTGTGTCGAAATATGATGTGGTTCTTGCAGAAAAATTTCAATTATTATCAGGTCGTGATAAAAGGTCAGTCATCTATCCCGGTCTTTCTTTGAACAATCTTCCACGGCCTTTGCCTCAGGGGCTCCTGCATATTGGATTTATCGGACGATTGGAACATCAGAAGGATCCCCTCCTTTTTGTAGAGATGATGGAGTTCTTGCCTGAGTATTCGGCCACGATTGTTGGTGGTGGGGCTTTGGCTCCGATGATCAAACAGGAAATAGCCAGGCGGGGGTTAGGTGGACGGGTTCACATGGTGGGGGAGTTGTCTCATGGAGAGGCTCTGGACATTCTGGCTACTTTCAGCGTGGTCGTTTTAACCTCCAGGTGGGAAGGCCTGCCGGTTTTGGTCTTAGAATCTATGGGCATGGGAGTTCCGGTTGTGAGCATGAATGTGAGTGGATTGGAAGAAATCATTCATGACGAGATAAACGGAATGTTGGTAGAAAAAAGGAGCGGAGAAGACCTTGCCGAAAAGGTCAAAAAAATTACAAACAATGAGGATCTCAGGATCTTCCTCATCAAGAAGGCACAGGAGACTATACAGGAAAAATTCTCCAGTGAGACCATGATGGATTCGATTCTGGAAATATATCAGGAAATGTCTGCCTCACATGCAGGTCATTGAACCCAAGTGAAAGTTGCGCTGGTTCATGATTGGCTGACAGGTATGCGAGGGGGTGAGCGGTGTCTTGAAGCGTTGTGTGAATTGTTTCCTGATGCGCCAATTTATACGCTGTTCCATGTGAAAGGCAGTGTGTCGCGGACGATTGAGCGGCATCCTATTATTCCAAGCTTTCTTAATCGAGTCCCATTTGCAAAGAGTCGATATCGGTATTTGCTCCCCTTCTTTCCTTCAGCCATCCAGCGATTGGAAATCCATCAGTATGATTTAGTGGTCAGTTCCAGCCATTGCGTGGCCAAGGGCATTCGAGTGCCTCGCGAGACCTGTCATATTTCCTACGTTCATACCCCCATGCGGTATATCTGGGATGGATTTGATACCTATTTTGGCAACACAGGAATGTGGAGTTTTGGCAGGCTGGGCATGGGCCTTTTTCGAAGGCGACTTCAGCGGTGGGATGTGGAATCGAATGCCCATGTGAGTTGTTTTATTGCCAATTCGCAAAACGTAGCAGGGCGAATTGCACGCCAGTATGGAAGGGCAGCCTGCGTGGTCTACCCTCCTGTTGATTGGCAGAACTTTCACGTGTCGCATCGCCATGAAGGGTTTTATTTGATGGTCACGGCATTTGCGCCCTACAAAAAAGTCGACCTGGCCATTGCTGCGGCCAATGAGCTTGGGCTTCCATTAAAAATTATCGGGCAAGGACAAGATGAGAAACGCTTAAGGCGAATGGCCGGTCAAAGTGTCGAATTTCTTGGCTGGCAGTCAGATCATCGTGTCAGAGACTTTTACAGCCGGTGCCTAGCCGTTCTCTTCCCCGGTGAAGAGGATTTTGGTATTGTGCCTTTAGAGGCCATGGCTTCCGGGAAACCGGTAATTGCTTATGGAAAGGGTGGGGCCCTTGAAACAATCGTCCCTCTTAATCCTTTGCCTGAGCAAGGCGAAAATCATTTAGAACGTGGTGTTCACGAAAGTGGATCCTCTTCTGTTCCAACGGGGGTCTTTCACTATGAACAGTCGGTCCAAGCCATAGTTGAAGCCATTCAATTGTTCACGCAGAACCTCACAGATTTCAATCCTTATGCAATTCGAGCACATGTTGAACCGTTCGATCGTTCTCATTTTAAGCAGCGGATTCAGCAAGTGATCATGTCTCGTTATCGCGATTTCCGTCGTACCCCGCCATGTTAAAACGCCACAGTGAATTCTTAAAAAATCTGCTCTTCCTTTCCGACCTGGTTGTGATATGCGTGTGTTGGGTGAGCGCCTATTTCATTCGCTTTTCAGTGCCCCTGTTTCCCATCACCAAAGGCATTCCTCCCATTGACCCGTACCTCTGGCTTCTTTTTCCCATTGTCGCGGTATGGGGAATTTGTTTCTATTCATTTAATCTGTATCGGCCTCGAAGAATGGGATCTCATCTTGCGGAATTTGTGGACATTGCCAAGGCCAATACACTGAGTATTCTGATCCTGGTCGCATTGACCTTTTTCTCGAAGCCGTTTGAATTTTCCCGTTTGGTGATCGTGTATTTTTGGTTGTTGAATCTGGTGGTGCTGGGCTGTTCCCGTATGGTCTTTCGGGAAATTCTCAGGGTTTTCCGGCGAATGGGATACAACCAACGCCAGGTAGTCATTATTGGCGCGGGAAAACTTGGGCAGCGGGTTGGAGATACGCTCAAAATGCATCCAGAACTTGGCCTCCAGGTTCGCGGGTATTTGACACGGAATGCCGAAAAGGTTGGTCAAATGTTGGACGGAATTCCGGTTATCGGAACGTTTGACCAGGCGGCAGAAATTCTAACCAGCCATGTGGATATCGTATTTTTGTGTTTGCCTCCGGAAGTGGAATGTGAAGCTGAGGGACTGATGAAAATCCTGTCTTCCACAACAGCAGGAGTGAAGATCATTCCATCCATTTATGAGTTCGTGACGTTGCGGGCCGAAGCCGAAATGTTTGAGGGCCTTCCTATTATTACTCTCCAGGGTTCTCCTCTTTACGGGTGGAATTTGTTTTTGAAGCGGATGGTTGATGTCTGTGGTGCCGCCGTGGCCCTGGTGGTGGCCTCACCAATCGCATTGATGATTGCGGTACTCATCAAGCTCACCTCTCCAGGTCCTGTCTTCTACCGGCAGACTCGTGTTGGCCTCGATGGCAAATCGTTCAATATTGTTAAAATCCGGACCATGCGTATGGATGCCGAAGAGAAGACAGGTCCCGTCTGGGCAAAAGCACACGACCCACGCAGGACGCCCATCGGGACGTTTCTGCGACGAACCAGTTTGGATGAATTGCCGCAATTTTGGAATGTCTTAAAGGGAGAGATGAGTATTGTGGGGCCGCGTCCCGAGCGACCGGAGTTTATCGAGAAATTCCGGGCCCAGATTCCCCAATATAACCTGCGTCACACCATGAAAGCCGGAATTACGGGTTGGGCACAAATTAATGGATTGCGCGGAAATACCTCTTGGGAAAAACGTTTAGCCTACGACATGTATTATATTGAGCATTGGTCCTTATGGCTGGATGTAAAGATTATGATTATGACACTTTGGAAGGGGTTGATCCATCGGGAGGCGTATTAGCCTTTCCCCTTTCATGGGGTAACGCGGAGGTTCTCCCATGTGAGTCACTTTGCTAATGGGGTTGCATTTCCCTCCTCGTGATAATCCCTGAATTTTTCTGAGTATGTATTTTCTTCATTCCGTGCAAGAGCTTGAGAGTCTTTTCAAGAAAGATTTGGGGGAAGACATCCCTCACGACTTTTTGAGTGAAAGACGCATAGAGGGTATCATTTGATCCTTGTCCCGGCAGGGATCTCCTGGGACATGTTAAGAAGTTCAAGGACCTCTTGATCTCCTGCAGCTAATACCATGCCTTGGGATTCAATCCCCATCAGTTTTGCCGGCTTGAGATTTGCCACAACGACAATGGTTCGGCCCACCATTTCTTCGGGGGCATACTTTTTCCCAATTCCAGCCACAATCTGACGCTGTTCGGTTCCGATATCTACCTGGAGCTTAAGCAATTTTTCAGACTTTGGGACACGTTCTGCCGTTAAGACTTTTGCCACCTTCAATTGGACTTTTTGGAAATCGGCAATGCCGATCTGTATCACCTCGCTGGGTGGGGACTGGGGTTGGGTGGATGAAACGGGCTGAGGTGTTTCCATGGGTGTCCTGTTTGGGTGAATCGGCGTTGTATGTTCGGGACTCTTTTGGGAGCCCGGTGGACGGGAATCTTTTCTGGGAAATAGCGAAGCACCTTTACTGGTTTGCCCCGTATAAAGGTATGCTCCCCAACGAGGGAATTCTTGCAACATGGGTGTGGAAAAATTCATCGATAATCCCAGTCGGGTCTTCATCGTTTCGGCGATCTGTGGCATAAACGGGTATACGGCCAACGTGAGAAATCGTAAAACCTCCGTGAGATGAAACAGGACGGTGTGAAGGCGAGGGGTATGCCCAGGATCTTTGGCCAACATCCACGGAGCGGTCTTATCAATATATTGATTAGCTGACTGGACCAAAGCCCACGTGGTTTCCAGTGCGCGATTAAATTCTAAGTGGCGAAGGTGCGTGTCAATGGAGGGGAAAAGGGATGAAGCCGAATGCTGGAGTTGACGATCCTGATCGGTTTCGTGTTTGGCGTCGGGTTGAGGGACGGTATTGTTGGAAAAATTTGCCAGCATCGTAAGAGTTCGGGACAGCAGATTGCCAAGATCGTTGGCCAATTCAGCGTTATACCGGCTACCGAATGCCGTGATGGAGAAATCTCCATCCTGGCCGAATGGGACTTCTCTCAACAGAAAATAGCGAAAGGCATCAGCGCCGAATTCTTTGACCACGCCATAGGGATCGACAACATTCCCTCGACTTTTTGACATCTTTTCCCCATTCACCGTCCACCAGCCATGTGCAAAGATGGATTGGGGAAGCGGCAGCTCCAACCCCATTAACATGGTCGACCAGTAGACGGCATGGGTGGTCAAAATATCTTTCCCGACCAGATGGAGCGACGCGGGCCAGAATTTTGAGGTGCTGGGAGTTGGAGGGACGTACTCCAGGGCTGACAGGTAATTCACTAAGGCGTCGAACCACACATAGGCCACGCAATCCCGATCAAATGGCAATTCGATGCCCCACGATAACCGTGACTTGGGTCGGGAAATTGACAGATCTTCAAGGGGCTTTTGCAGAAACCCTAGGACTTCATTGCGACGGGTGGCCGGCTGAATGAAGTCGGGATTTGTCTGGATATGCTCCTTCAACCGGTTTTGAAAGCGACTCATGCGATAAAAATAATTTCGTTCACTGACCTGCTCTACTGGTCGCCGACAATCCGGGCACAGGCCGTTCTCCACATCCTTTTCTGTCCAAAATCGCTCGTCATAGGTGCAATACCAGCCGGTGTATTCGGCTTGATAAATCAAGTCTTTGTCATAGAGGGCTTGAAGGTAGCGTTGTACAGTGGCCTGATGTTGAAGGTCGGTGGTGCGAATAAACCCATTGTTGGAGATATGCAATTGCGACCAGAGATTCTTGAACTTCGGCGTGAGGAGGTCACAATGTGCCTGTGGATCGATTCCGGCCTTGGCTGCAGCCTGCTGGACTTTTTGCCCATGTTCGTCTAATCCGGTGAGGAAAAAAACCTCATGGCCTGTTAGCCGATAAAACCGGGCTAGAACATCGGCCGCGATGGTGGTGTAGGCGTGGCCAATGTGAGGCACATCATTGACATAATAGATAGGGGTGGTGACATAAAACGTGTTGGACATGACAAGACATCCTCTGTTAGCTCAGAACCCACATGTGCCAAACGACCGGGTGGTCGCAGAACTGTGGTAAGCAGGTAATTGATGGTTAAGCGAGCCCTGGTGAATGCGAGAATTCCAATTGGTCGTGGAGATGTAAGAAAAATTGTTCCAATCCGATTTGCATATTAAGATTTCGTTGTTGCCCTCGCTCGAGTTGGTTGAGTTCATGGATTAAGTCCAGAAGTGAAGAAGGGGTGATCTGTAGAGACAACTCGCGAAGCGCCGTTTCTTGATCCTGGTACAAGGTGGGAGACAAGGACTGATCCAGGGTCAGCAATAGCAAGTCCCTGAGCCCTGCCCAAAACCAATGAATCGCTTCCTGTACTTGGTTCGATTTGACCAGCCCTTCACTCATATCCATCACTCGTGAAGCCGACGCAGTATCTTCCCCAAATAACAACGCCCAGTACTGACGGATTTTCACCTTTAATTCTTTTGGGTCACAAGCCAAAGCTGAACCCAACCGGCCTTCCGCAAATGCCGCGATTAACCTGTTATCCTGGTCTTCCCTGTCTGTCCGTTCCTTCAGGAATTCATAAATGCTGGCAGAGGGAAGCGGGGCAAATCGCAACGTAATGCATCGAGACCGAATCGTCGCCAAAAGGTGCTCCGGGCGGCTGGTGATCAGGAGAAAGAGGCAATGGTCTGGCGGATCCTCCAATGTCTTGAGCAAGGCGTTGGCGGCTTCGGTGGTCATTGAGTTGGCCTGATCAATGAGGCAAATCTTATGTGACCCCAGCAGAGGACGATAAATGACCAGATGTTCGATGTCCCGAATTTGATCAATGGTAATTTTGGGATTCTGCTTTTGCGTATCTTCAGGTTGAACCAACAAAAAGTCGGGATGGGTGGCCTGGGCGATTTGATGACATGATCGGCAGTGGCCGCAGGCATCAGGGGTTGGTGCGATTTGTGGGACCTCGCAATGGAGATATTGGGCAAGCGCGATAGCGGTGAGTCGTTTCCCAATGGTCGGTTCTCCGTGAAAGAGATAGGCATGGCCAAGATGATTGGTGGAGACCGCTGTCTGAAGCCATTTAATTGGGCGTTGATGCCCGACGAGATCTCGAAACGCCATGCTGAGTGGTCCCTTTCGTCTGGACTCGTTTGATGATGTGTTTGGGTTGAGGAGTGACGTGAGCCAGGCATGTCGATGGCAACGACTGAATGAGGCGTGTCATCATGGATGTAATGAGAGTGTTCAGGATCTCGGGGGATTGCCTGGCATCCAATGTTTGAATGCGTTGGGGATGCTGTTTAGCGAGGGCGATGAAGCCTCGACGTACTCGTTGATGGAAATCCAAGGATTCCTGGTCAAGCCGATTTTGGTGTCGGGCCTGTTGTCGCCTCGCCAACCCTTCTTGGGTCGGAAGATCGAGTAAAAACGTAAGGTGTGGAGTCAGTCCTTCCGTGGCGAATTGATGGGAATGCTTGAGAAAGGTGATGTCACGGTGTCGTCCGTATCCCTGGTAGGCCAGAGTTGAATCAAAAAACCGGTCACACAGAACAAGCATGCCTTTTAACAGTGCTGGCCGAATCACATGAGCCACATGTTGGGACCGGGCAGCCAAAATTAGAGCTGTTTCGCATTCTGGAGTAATGATTTCCTTGTTGGATTCCGTTTTAGAGTGGGAAAGCAGAAGGCGCCGAATGGCCTCAGACAATGGAGTTCCTCCAGGCTCACGGGTTTCTAATACCTGATAGCCCTGAGCTCGAAGTGCTCGTGCCAATCGGTGGCATTGTGTGGTCTTTCCAGAGCCTTCTGTGCCCTCGAAGGTGATGAATAACCCTGAAGACAGCCCCTGTTTTCCCTTTGCATGTTTTCTCGGTTTCATGGAAATTTGCCCTGATCGATCCTAGTCTAAGTCATTGAAATTCGCAAGAAAAGTCTTGCAGGAGTCCCATCCTGATTGTAAGATGCGGTAGTATTACGGTGACTTCCTACCTCTCCCGTATAGACCGTGCCTGCTCTGTGTGGCGGGTATAAGGCGGATTTTCTCATGAATACCCTTCGCGCCTCTCTCAGACGTTATTTTTTGACAGGCCTGTTGGTAATTACCCCAATTTGGGGAACGATCCTGATCTTAAAAACGCTTTTTGTGACTGTGGATAGTATTCTTGGCACGGCATTAGCGGACCTGGTGTTGCCGGATTATTACTTCCCCGGTTTGGGTATTTTGGCATTATTGCTATTGATTTTTTCAGCCGGGGTCTTTGCCACAAATTTTTTGGGAAAACGATTGGTCGTCCGGTGGGAAGAAATTTTAGATCGCGTCCCGATTGTACGTGGTATTTATGCCACATTAAAGTCGATGATGGACATCTTATCATTCAAGCAACGGGAAAAATATAACAAAGTGGTTATGATTCAATTTCCAAAAGAGGGGAACTATTGTTTGTCGTTTGTTACGGGGGAAACCAGAAGGGAAATCCAGAATCTGGCTCCGGAGCCTCTGGTCCATGTGTTTGTCCCAACATCCCCGAATCCAACTTCTGGCTATTTTCTCCTGGTTCCCGAAAGTGAAGTTATACCTGTAGATATGGGAGTTGAGGAAGCCATGAAGCTAATTGTTTCAGGCGGGTTCTATTCTCCTCCGGATAAATCCTCTAGCATTGAAATTGCACAAAAACGAGATAGAATGACCCTCAAGGACTCACCAAAAGTCCAAACCCCATGAGAAGAGACATTTAACGAAGGGTATGACAGGCGTAATGAGTGGTAAAAAAAACACGGCCGTAATGATTCTGGCTGCGGGACAAGGAACCCGAATGAAATCGGCTTTACCCAAAGTCCTGCATCCTGTAGCCGGTCGTCCCATGCTGTGGTATGCCGCGAACTTAGCCAGGCAAGTGGCAACCCAGACCGTTGCCATTGTGGTTGGCCATGGATCGGAACAGGTCCAGGCCTACCTCGAACAAGAAAAGGCTAATTTTGAGCCGTTTGAAGTGGTGATCCAGGAGAAACAATTGGGGACGGGGCATGCCGTTCAACAGGCGTATCCAGTATGTACCAGGAACGACGCTAAGCAGGCCGACCAATTTTTAATTCTTAATGGCGATTCGCCCTTATTAACGCAGGCCACACTGACTTCCCTGGTTGATTATCATCAATCTGAAAAAGCCGGCCTGACCATCTTAACGACGGTCATTCCGGAATCACGTGGATACGGGCGGGTGGTTCGCGGGCCATCAGGCGAGATCCGTCGTGTTGTCGAGGATCAAGATTGCTCAGCAGAAGAACGAAGGATTTCTGAAATTAATGTTGGGACGTATGTCGTGGATAGTACCTTCCTTGGAAGAGCATTGAGCCAATTGCGTCCGCAAAATGCCCAAGGGGAATATTACATCACCGATATGATTGAAGTGGCTGTCCAGCAAGGCCTGAAAGTTGTGGCATGGTTAACCAATGACCATTTAGAGACGACCGGGATTAACACAAGGGAACACCTGGCTATAGCCGAAAAAGAAATGCGACGACGAATTTGCCAGCGTCTCATGTTGGCAGGTGTCACCATGTTGGATCCGGAACGGGTGATTATTGACGATGGAGTCGAGGTCGGAAGGGATACCAGCCTTTATCCTGGAGTCATACTTGAAGGCCGGACCGTCATTGGAGCCAATTGCGTTATTCACGGCAATTCAAGGCTGAACAATTGCCTGGTCGGCAATAATGTCCTCATTCAGGATTCGTGCGTCTTGCTGGAAGCCAGGATAGAAGAGGGGGCGGTCATCGGCCCTTTTGCGCATTTGCGTCCGGGGAGCCATATTCATCGAAAAGGCAAGGTTGGTAATTTTGTGGAATTGAAACAGACGGAAGTGGGAGAAGGGTCTAAGGTCAATCATTTGAGTTATCTCGGAGATACCGTGATTGGGCGGAATGTGAATATCGGCGCCGGGACCATTACCTGCAACTATGATGGATTTCGAAAGGCACGGACACAGATCGAGGACAATGTCTTTATTGGGAGCGATGTGCAATTAATTGCACCGGTGACGATAGGGGAAGGGGCGTTGATTGCGGCAGGGACCACCGTCACAAAAAATGTTCCGCCCAATGCATTGGGCATTTCTCGAGTCGCGCAAGTCAATAAAGAAGGTACGGCGGCGAAACGGCGAGAAATTCTGGCTTCTTCCTCAGCCGCCCATGTTCAGGCTAAAGAGCATGGGGATCAGGCAGACTCGTCACTCCGACCGAATCCTCAGCAACAAAAAGACCCTGTCTAGTGGCCAAATTTGATGAACGAAGTCGAGCGATATCTGGCCGGGCTCATGTGTTTACATCTAGGCTGATCGATACCATCCCGAACTTTCCAATACTATTTGGAAAAAATGATGCGATGTAAGGAGCGTTAGAGTATGTGTGGAATCATCGGATATGTAGGAGGTGAATCAGCGTCCCCTATTTTAGTGGCCGGGTTACAACGGTTGGAATATCGAGGGTACGACTCCGCCGGGATTGCGATTCAACATAATGGAGAGTTGAAAATTCGAAGGACGGTTGGCAAGCTCACCAATCTTCAGGCCGTTTTGCAAAACGGGGCCGTTGCCGGAACAATAGGAATCGGTCATACGCGTTGGGCCACGCATGGTCGGCCATCTGAACAAAATGCCCATCCTCACCGTTCGGGAGAGATTGTTCTTGTCCATAACGGAATCATTGAAAATTTTCTCGATCTCCGCCATCGATTGGAATTAGAAGGCTATCGATTTGAGTCTGAAACCGACACCGAGGTCATTGCGCACCTCTTATCCTCGCTCACGATAAAAGGGCATGGGCTTCAAGAGGCCGTCAGATTAATTGCCAATGAGCTCCATGGGAGTTATGCCATTGCCGTGATGTCGCTGGCTGAGCCGGGACGCATCGTCGTCAGTCGTTCAGGATGTCCCCTGGTGATTGGTCAGAATGGAAAAGGAGCCTTTTTGGCCTCTGATGTCACGCCTCTCCTAGCTCATATACGGGAGGTGGTGTTTCTCGAAGACGGAGATGTGGGCATTTTAGAAGATTCTGGTATAACCATTTTTGATTCGGAAGGCCAACCGAAAAGCTTCAACCCCGTTATCATTGATTGGGATGCTGAGGCGGCCGAAAAGGGCGGCTATCCGGATTTCATGATGAAGGAAATTCACGAACAGCCACAAGTGATCATGGATACGCTTCGGGGCCGGTTTCAATATGAAACGGGCGAAGCGGATCTTCCGGATTTGGCCATGACCGACGAGGAGTTGCTCAACGCCAGGCGAATCTGGATCGTGGCGTGTGGGACCTCCTGGCACTCAGGGCTCATCGGGAAATATTTATTCGAAGAAATGATTCGACGACCCGTTCAGGTGGATATCGGTTCAGAGTTCCGGTACCGGGAGCCGATGATTCAAAAAGACGATTTGTTTATTGCCATTTCACAATCAGGCGAGACGGCGGACACATTGGCGGCAGCCCGGGAAGCCAAGCACCGGGGGGCTCGTGTCCTGGCGATTGTGAATGTGGTGGGAAGTACCCTGGCTCGCGAAGCCGATGGGGTGATTTACACGAGATGTGGGCCTGAGATTAGTGTGGCTTCCACGAAAGCCTTTACCGGTCAGGTGATTGCCTTATATCTCTTGGCCTTGCATGTGGGACGAGTGCGTCGTACGTTAAGTCCGGAGGAAGGGCGATGGTGGTTGGATCATTTTCTCAAGCTTCCCGGCCAAGTCGAGTATATTCTCAAGCAGGAAGCGTCGATCCAAGCGATTGCCCAGCAGTATTATCAAAAACGAAATTTTTTGTATTTGGGTCGGGGGATTAATTATCCCATTGCCCTGGAAGGTGCCTTGAAACTCAAAGAAATCTCCTATATCCATGCCGAGGGATATGCGGCGGGGGAGATGAAGCATGGTCCCATTGCATTGATTGATGAGGATATGCCTGTGGTTGTGCTATCGCCGAAAGATCGGCTCTACGAAAAGTCTGTCAGTAATCTGATGGAAGTGCGCGCCAGGAGTGCCCCCGTGATTGCATTTGTGACCGAAGGGGATCATGCTTTGGATCAGGTTGCCGATCACGTGTTCGCGATTCCTGCTGTCCATGCGCTCTTGACTCCGATTCTGTTTACCGTCGGCCTTCAACTGCTGGCCTATCATATTGCGGTGTTGCGAGGGGTAGACATTGACCGTCCGAGAAATCTTGCCAAGAGTGTGACGGTTGAGTAAGGCGTCCTTCCGATTTCCCGCCAGAGTCTTTCCTGCTTGGTTCTCACGGCTTCTATCAAGTGGAGAGTATTGAATCATGGAGACCATGATTGTGACCGGAGGCGCTGGTTTTATTGGCGCCAATTTTGTCCGGATGGCCCTTCAAAGGACCGAGGCACGAATTGTCGTCGTGGACAAATTGACGTATGCGGGTCATCGAGAAAATCTTGATGGATTGTGGGATCATCCTCGTCTAGTATTTATCCAGGCAGATATTGCCGATGCGGGTGAGATGACCAGGATGATGGATTCATTTTCTCCCAGGTGGTTGCTGAATTTTGCCGCTGAATCGCATGTGGACCGGTCTATCGACGACCCCTATCCCTTTATTCATACGAATGTCACGGGTACCCTGGTCTTATTAGACGTGGTCAGGCGATTTCTGAAGCAAGGACATGCTGATCGTCGCCAACGTTTTCGGTTCCTGCATGTTTCAACTGATGAAGTGTATGGGACGTTGGGGCCGACAGGATTGTTCTCCGAAGAGACCCCTTATGCCCCCAATTCCCCCTATGCGGCGTCGAAAGCCAGCGCTGATCATTTGGTGCGGGCTTTTCATCACACGTACGGTCTTCCAATCCTGATAACCAATTGTTCCAATAACTATGGGCCCTATCAGTTTCCCGAAAAGCTTATTCCTCTCATGGTCTTGAATGCCTTAGAAGGGAAGCCTCTTCCGATTTATGGGAACGGGCAGAATATACGGGACTGGTTGTTTGTGGCAGACCATTGTGAGGGCCTACTCCTGGTCCTTCAGGAAGGAACGCCTGGAGAAAAATATAATCTGGGCGGGCGATCGGAACGATCGAACCTTGATGTCGTGGACGCCCTATGCCGGATTTTGGAAGAGGTCGCCCCGGGTGGATCCAATCCTTTTCTGTCTCAAAGGGGTATCACACGCTATGTAGATCTGAAAGTATTTGTGGCTGACCGTCCCGGGCATGATTTTCGTTATGGCATTGATACCACCAAAGTTCACTCGCAATTGGGGTGGAGCCCACGCCACTCTTTCGAGTCTGGGTTGCAGCAGACGATTGAATGGTACGCTGCCAATCGTCAATGGTGTCAGGCCGTGACCGCGAACTCCTATCAACGGGAACGACTCGGGTTAGCCTCTGTCCCATCAATATAGGGCCGTGAACGTTCTCTACTTTTGGCAGGGTATCATGAGGATGATGAAGACATTGGGATGCAAAAGGATACGATGAAGGGAATTATCCTAGCGGGTGGGTCGGGAACCCGGCTCTATCCCTTAACCCACGCGGTCAGCAAACAACTCATGCCGGTTTTTGATAAACCGATGATCTATTATCCATTGTCGACTCTCATGCTGGCTGGAATCCGGGATATTTTGGTGATCACCACCCCGCATGAGCAGGAAGGGTTTGTCCGGTTGTTAGGTGATGGCAGTCATCTTGGGTTAACGATCGGCTACCAAGTGCAACCCCGGCCCGAAGGAATTGCGCAAGCCTTTGTGATTGGGCGTGAGTTTATTGGAAAGGATCGGGTGGCGCTCATTCTTGGGGATAATATTTTCTATGGGCATGGGCTATCAAGCTATCTTCAAGAAGCGGCCTCTCAGGCCATAGGGGCTCAAGTTTTTGCCTACCAGGTACGGGATCCCGAACGATACGGTGTGGTGACCTTTAATGATCACGGGCAAGCCACCAGCCTGGAGGAAAAGCCCTCCCGTCCCAAGTCGCCCTATGCCGTAACCGGGTTATATTTCTATGACAATCGGGTCGTGGGTATCGCCGATTCTCTCAAGCCTTCGGCGAGAAATGAACTAGAAATCACTGATGTGAATAAAACCTATTTAGAAGCCGGATCGCTACATGTGCGGGTGCTCGGGCGTGGCATTGCCTGGTTGGATACGGGGACTCACGAATCTCTCATGCAGGCCGCCCATTATATTCAAGTCTTACAAGAACGACAGGGCCTGATGGTTTCCTGTCCGGAAGAAATTGCATATAAAATGGGATACATTCAGCCAGGTGACGTGTTGCGCTTAGCCTCGAAAATGAAAGACAACGGGTACGGGCAATACTTGCTGCATTTGGTCAATCAGGGGCAGGAGTAACATATGAAATTTCTCCCAACGCGGCTCCCGGAGGTTCTGATTGTTGAGCCTGATGTGTACCGGGACCAACGTGGATGGTTTTTAGAAACGTATCATGTACAAAAGTATCAGGAGGCAGGGATTCTGCCTCCATTTGTGCAGGATAATTGTTCATCGTCGGTTCTCGGGACCCTTCGTGGGCTTCACTTTCAAATGACTCGCCCACAAGGGAAGCTCATTCGGGTGATTCGTGGGGAAATTTTTGATGTCGCAGTCGACATTCGAAAAGGGTCTCCGACCTTTGCCTCATGGGTGGGGGTGACCTTATCGGCAGAGGATTTCAGACAGATTTACCTTCCTATGGGGTTTGCCCATGGATTTTGTGTCCTCAGCGATGTGGCGGAGGTGGAGTACAAATGTACCGATGTCTATGCACCGGGTGGTGAAGTGACCATTCGATGGAATGATCCCCGTATTGGCATTCAATGGCCGATCGAACAGCCACTTCTCTCCACAAAGGATGCTGCCGGGCTGTTACTTGATGACCTGTGCGATCAGCTTCCGGATTATCAACCATGAGGCAGAGTCGAGTTTTAATCACAGGGGCTCAAGGGCAATTGGGGCAGGCGCTCCAACGGCAATATGCCGACCACGAGGTCACGGCCTGGGACCTCCAGGATTTGGATATCACGCAGTTCGAGGAAGTCAGGAAAGCCCTTGATCAACTACGACCACACATCGTCATCAATGCGGCCGCATTTACGCAGGTGGATGAGGCAGAAGTGAAGCAGGATGCCGCATACCGGGGCAATGCCCTGGGCCCGAGAAATCTTGCCGTGGTGACGAATGACTTGGGGATGACGCTTATCCATTTTTCCACCGATTATGTGTTTGATGGTCAGCAGAATCGGCCCTATCATGAATTTGATTGTACGAATCCGTTAGGCGTCTACGGGCACAGTAAATTAGCCGGCGAAGAGGCGGTGCGAGTCGCAAACCCACGGCATTTTATTGTCCGGACGGCTTGGCTTTACCACACCGTAGGGAGGAATTTCCCCAGTACGATTTGTCGAATGGCGGACCGAGAGGTCGTGAAAGTTGTCAGCGACCAGTATGGGTCGCCGACATTTGCCCCTCATCTTGCCCAGGCGGTATGCCAATTGGGTGAGACCGATGCGTTTGGGACCTATCACATGGCCGGTACAGGCGGAACCAGTTGGTATGAATTGGCTCAAACACTTTATCAGGCGTTGGATATTCAAACTTCGGTTGTGCCGATAGCGACGGCTCAATTTCCTCGCCCGGCCCGGCGGCCCTCCTATGCCGTGCTGACCTCTTTACAGGACCCTTTGATTAAGTTGCCGCCCTGGGAAGAGGGCGTTCGTGATTTTGCCATTCAGTGGAAAGGCTAGGGGTCGTCATCTGTTCTGTGAATCATCTTTTCCCTGATCATCAGCGATAAGAAAGGCAGTCCTAAACGATGGGTTACATCGAAGCGGTGGTGCTTGCGGTCATTCAAGGACTCACGGAATTCCTTCCGGTATCCTCATCCGGACATTTAGTTCTGGCTCAACACTGGTTTGGTCATTTTAGTGAGACCAATTTGTTGTACGACATCATGTTGCATCTCGCGACGGTGACTGCGATCCTGGTGTATTTTCGTCATGATCTCCTCACCTTGGGCTTGGGGTATGTTGGATGGACGACAACACAAGGCAGCCTGTTTCAAGGATTTGAGCGACGCACCATTCATTATGTTCTGATCGCATCCATCCCGACCGCGATCATTGGATTAGGTATTCGATCGATCGGTCTTGAAACGCTGGTTCAGCCCTCCGTCGTGGCCGTTATGTTGTTGGCTACCGGTGTGATTCTCTGGTTGGGGCACGGGAGAAGTCGTGCCCGGGGCATTCAGGACATGAGCATTCGTGATGCCCTGGCGATCGGCATGGTACAAGGTGTGGCGGTCTTTCCGGGGATTTCGCGGTCCGGATCAACCATAGCCAGTGGAGTGTTGTTGGGTTTGGATCGGGAATTATCGGCCCGGTTTTCTCTTCTGATTTCCATGCCTGCTATTGTGGGGGCGACGATCCTAGAAATTGGGAAAGGGATGGATCAGATTCATGACCCGATAGGTGTCTATCTGGTTGGAATGGTCGTCGCGGCTTTGGTGGGGTATGGATCTATTTCGTTGATCATTAAACTCGTCAGACAGGATCACTTCCATTTATTCTCTTATTATTTGTGGCCACTCGGAATAAGCATTCTTCTTTGGGATTCTTTGAGATAGATCCTGCTGTCTCCTTAACCTCTGGCATTCACTGCGCTTACATCTCCTCTTCCATGTCCTTCTTTGTCCGGCGTGCCACGCCGGAATCAATAGCAGCCTGAGAGACGGCCTTGGCGACCTTGGGTACCACCTGTTTGTCGAACACGCTGGGAATAATATATTCCTCACTGAGTGCGGAGTCAGGAATCATCTTGGAGAGGGCATGAGCGGCAGCAATGAGCATCGGTTCATTAATCGTTTTGGATTGCACATCAAGGGCTCCACGAAAGATGCCGGGAAACGACAAGAGATTATTGCATTGATTGGGATAATCCGATCGCCCGCTGGCATAGACGCGACAGTGGGGAATGGCGGCCTCGGGTAGGATTTCAGGGTCAGGATTGGCTAAGGCAAACACAATGGGATCCTTGGCCATGAGGGCTAAGTCTTCGGGCTTTAAAATGTTGGCTGTGGAAAGACCAATCACCACATGGGCGTCTTTCAGGGCGTCCTGAAGAGTTCCGGTTGGCTGATCATACGGAATGATGCTGCGAAGCGTATGGCGATTCGGCAGAAGTTCTTCCACGGGGCGATCCAACACCAGCCCTTGTTTGTCGCATCCCTTGAGCCTGGTGACTCCGGCTCCTAAAAGTAATTCACAACAGGCCGTGCCTGCGGCTCCCAATCCGAGGACCACGACGGTAATTTCATTGATGGTTCGGCGTGTGACTTTTAAGGCATTAAGAAGCGCACCCAAAATGACCACAGCCGTTCCATGCTGGTCATCATGCATGACCGGAATATCCAGTTCGGCTTGCAGTCGTCGCTCAATGTCAAAGCATCGGGGGGCACTGATGTCTTCCAGGTTAATGCCTCCAAATGACGGAGAGATGGCGAGCACCGTCCGGATAATCTCTTCTGGGTCCTGGGTATTGAGACAGAGAGGCCAGGCATCAATACCGGCAAATTGATGGAACAACATGGCTTTGCCTTCCATGACGGGTAAGGCCGCGAGAGGGCCGAGATTTCCTAAGCCCAATATGGCCGATCCGTCTGTCACGACAGCGATGCTGTTATTTTTCGTCGTAAAGGAATAGGCTTTTTTCTCATCCGCGGCAATCGCTTTAACGACGCGCCCGACTCCAGGCGTATAGACCATGGACAGGGTATTTCTGGTTTTCACCGGGAACTTGCTCTCCACCCGGATTTTCCCGCCTAAATGCATGAGGAAAATCCGATCCGATGAGGCGATGACCCGAACATCCGCCAACGAATTCAGGCGTTTCATGACCCGTTCGCCATGTTCTTCACTCTGGACATCCAGAGTAATATCCCGGATCACTTTGGTGCGAGTGGCCGAGACCATATCGTAGGCGCCCAAGCTGGCACCCTCTTCTGCGATGGCGGTGGCTAATTGGGCGAAGACGCCGGTGCGTTGAGTTAATTCTAACCGCACGGCCATCCGGTAATTGGAATAGGGGCCGATATCTTGCGAGGAACTTTGCCCGTTTTGCTGTCGCTTAAAAAAATTCCACACCAAGGAGTCCCTCCTTTTCAGTTGCGCAATGGATCACTTTTGATCGGGTTACCCGTAGGCTACAGACCTTTTTCTTATATTGTATCGGATTATCCAAGTTAGGGGTATGTGCTGGAGACTGAACAAGGCCATTACTATCGGCGGGAAATCGTATAAGGAATGAAAGAAGTAAGGACGGGGTTTCTCCGGGGAGGCGAGCCAAAATTACAGAGTGCGCTCCATAGGGCCCGACCCTACCTTCGGCAACAGGACCCAAAACCCGTGGTCCTTGGCGTGGTTGGCGGAAAACCTTTTGATGCTCGACGAAACCAGCGGCGGCACAACTCAGGTGGCTCAGGCAGTACTCGCCATATCTCTGGATTGAGCTCCGCGTCTCGGCCACGCCGAATTGCCGATATAATGGGTAATTAAAAATAGAGTAAGTCAGTGAGATAACTGGTTGCATTTGTCATCATCCCCGGACATGAGGTGTGGAGGGTATCCGGGGCGGGTGCGTTTGTTTCGGCAGGGCGCCTGCAGATCATGGTATCTTAATCCGGTAGTTAAAATAAGTAACTTTCTTGCATCTGTGAACCCTCGCTTATGGAATCAGATAATACCGTCGATCTCCTCCCGGATACCCGCTCGGACCTTCAAAAAGAAATTCAATTCTCCCGTTGGCTGACCGGCCTCTGTCTGTTGTTCTGTGGAGGTGGGCTGGGATTGCTCATTTGGGCGGTAACGCTGTCCGATGATGTGCGCCTGGCATCACCTGCAAGCCGGGATCTAGAGCGGATCGCCAGTCGGATGTTGGGTTTTGAATCTCGCCTGCCGGAACTCTCCTCGTTTGAACAGGTGATGTACCATTTGGGGGGACAGGACGGGGAAACGCTGGAGCAAATCCGACTTTGGTATGAAGAAAGGGTGGATGATCAATCCTCAGCATTGGATAAATTGTATTTGGGCATGCTCTATGGCGAAGCCGGGTTGACCGACCAATTCAACCAGTTTGTGATGAATTGGGGCATGGAGCACAATTCGCCTGCTCCTTTTCGTCGATGGTTGGAAGTGGGATATGGGCAGAGCGAACCTTCGCCTGCTGAGTATGTCTTCCTGCAGGCGAGGTTGGCCGAAGAGGTCCCTGCAAACTGGTTTTACTTTCATCTTGCGCGACGAATCGCCGTTCAGGCGGGCGATCGGGATTTACAGGAAAATCTTCAATTACAAGAGTATCAGTTGACCGACCCCCCATTATGGAGATGGCGTGTGCTTTTGGTGGGTGAGGTTGTGGTGATTGGGTTTGGGGTGTCCTTTTTTCTTCGTCTGGGATTCGCCCGGTTGAAAGGACGGATTTCACAGTCCCCAATCAACGTGGCTGTCTGGCGCATTCCTTGGACATTCCGGGAGGGTATCGCGGTCTTAGCTCGTGGAGGGGCCCTGACGATTCTGTTGATGGGGCTGGTGGCGGTCCTGCCTGATGGTATAGGCATTATTGAGGATTTCGGGATTGCGTTACTGTATTTTCCTCCCGTCGTCCTGACCGCTATTCTGTTGTGTCGAACCAGGAAACGATCGTTGCTACAGGTGGTGGGCTGTTCGAATGTGTGGCAACGATTGAAATCCGGTCTGCCATTGATCGTGATGTTGGTGACGCTTGGCCTTGTTGGGGACTGGCTGATTGTGCTCGGGGGGGAGGCATTTCAATCTTCGGTGCATTGGACAGAATGGTTTGTCCCCCAGCTGATTTGGGGAACGCGGATGGAACTCATCAAAACCACAATCGACTTCGTTCTTCTGGCGCCCTTTTTCGAAGAACTCATTTTCCGGGGAATTCTCTATACGACACTTCGAACCAAATTCAGTTTTCCCCTCTCCATGGTCGCAAGTGGATTGATTTTCGCCTTGGCCCATGGCTATGGGCTGATCGCGTTTCTGACGGTTTTCTGGAGTGGGTTGTTGTGGGCATGGGCCTACGAACGAACGGGGAGTGTGATTCCCGGCATGGTGGCGCATGCCGTCAATAACGGGGTGGTGGTGTATTCTCTTGTCTCTTTTTTCCGCTAAAATGATCAAGGAGCGGGTTGTTGTGTTGTCTCTTCATGATGATGAATGTCGTTCAATGTCGTCCAAGGCCTGATAGAGATCAGGAAATCGAAGGGTATAGTGAAGGGTGGTCAGGAGTTTGTGAATGGAGACCTGTTTGCCGATTTCCCGAAGAGGCGTGGGTGGGGGAATGGGCATGCTCCATTTTTCTGACGCCATTGAGAAAATCTCAGACCAGGTCCGTGGGGTTCCATCGCTAGCCAAATAGGTGGTACCGTTCTGAGCCCGTTCAAGGGCTCGCAAACAGATGCCTGCCGCATCTTCTACATGGAGGAGATTGACCCATTTTGGAGTATTGCGAATTCTGCCTTTTCTCATCCAATCCAGCACATGACGACCTGGCCCGTATAATCCTGCCAGTCGAATAACCACAGCGCCCAATTGTGTCCGGAGATATTCTTCCCCTTGAACCCGAGGAAGGTCCATGTTGACCGGAGTCTGTTCCGTGACGGCTCCGCAGGTTGCCCCATAGGCGGATGTGCTTCCCATCACCAGAATTCTACCGGACTCCCCGGGACGGCGGGTGAAGAATTTCTGGACCACATTCAATGGCGTCGCAGGAAAACACCAGATGAGATGGGCCGGGGTGGGAATGGATCGCCAGGTTTCAGGCTGGGTCAGGTCAAAAAGAATTCGATGTGCGGGTGCAATATCTGAGAGATGGACATCCGGCATTCGGCTTGTCGCGAACACGTTCCACCCCGCTTCACAAGCCTGGTGATAGACTCGTCGACCGGTATAGCCCGTGCCAAGAATGATAAGTGGATCATGGTAAAGGGAATGCTGGCTCAAGGAAGAGGTCTTATCCGAATGTGTGGTTGGGAAGAGAAACTGTTCAAAAGCCAGGGAATGACCGGATTGGGGCTTTCTGGAATTCCAACATTACTCATTCTCTGAGACATATTGTTGGGCGTATCGGATGTAGTTCGCGGCAGATTCTTTGATCCACTGCACTTCAGCATCCGTCAACAGGCGATTCACTTTAGCCGGAGACCCCATGACCAGGCTCCTCGAGGGGATGTGGATATTCCGGGTAATTAAGGCTCCAGCGCCAATGACACAGTCTTCTTCGATCACGGCTCCATCCATGATGATGGCTCCCATGCCAATCAGCACCCGATCATGAATCGTGCAACCATGGAGGACCACATGATGGCCCACGGTGATGTCATCGCCAAGAGTGAGAGGGTGGGTGTCATGCGTCACGTGCAACAGGCAGAGGTCCTGAATATTGGTCCGATGGCCAATGCGGATACTATGTACGTCTCCGCGTATGACGGCATTGAACCAGACGCTCGATTCCGATCCGATGGCCACATCCCCGATGACGACGGCCGTGTCTTCGATAAACGCGCTGGTCGCGACAGAGGGGGCAATCCCTCGATAGGTTCTTAACATGAGCGCGGTCCTTTCGCCGAATAAAGTGTCTCCATGTGAGAACGTGAGGTGAAGGTTAGAGGCGAATGAGCATGGCGCCGATTGCCAGTCCTGTAAGAACAATGAGAATGGTGAGGTACGTCGCCACGCTTCGGTCTGAGAGCCAATCGGTTTGCCAATGTTTCGGATAGGTGGTTTTTCCCGAAAACATCCAGTCTTCTTGGTACAATCCCATTCCCCTCTCGAGTTCAATTAATTGTTGTTTGGCCATTCGGTGTCGAGTGGCTTGTTGAAGAATCAGATAGACCACAAACCCTGACAAGATGACCACACCGGAAATCGTTAACCATCGCATGGTGGGGTCGGGGTGTCCAGGGGACACCACGGCGATGATCATGATCAAGAATACTAATACTGTATTGTGTATTACCGACAACCGGCTCATGTATTCCCGCCGCCGGAGCACCTCGTTTTTAAATAACGGATAGAGCATACGAATGGTTTCGAGTTGCGCCTGGGATAATTCCGGGTTGGTGTGTGGTGAGTCAGGCATGATTCGGGTCCCGCCACCTCAAGAGAGAGGCAGGTGAGCGATCATCCACTTGGCCAAATGGGTGGTCATGAGACGAAAATCTTCAGGCCGTCCGAATTGATGGTTGGCACCGGGAATGAGACGAAAATCCTTGGGCACGCTCAGAGACGTCAGTAACCGATCAATCTGATGAACGGGAATGATTTCATCTTGAACCCCGTGGACAATCAGTGTGGGGGCTTGAATGCGCGAAGCTGAGTTGTAGCCGTTATAGGTGAGACATTCCTCGAAAAAGGCATACGGCAAGGGTGTCGGAAGTTCGCCACCGAAGACGTCGGGTATGTGGTCGGTGCGTTTCCATCGGTCCATGGCGTCTGCTCCCAATTCCAGGCGAAGCACTTCAGAGAAATCCACCACGGGGCATTTTAGGCCCAGGGCCTGTAGGAGAGGATATCGGGGGGCCGAAAGAATAGCCATGAATCCACCAAAACTGGATCCAATGAGTCCGAGCGCCTTCATGGATCTTTCGGTGAGAAAGCGGACGGCCGAATCCAGTTGTTCCTCACATTTTTGGATGCGGAGGTGGGACAGGGGCTCCGGTGAGTCACCCATGCCATACCAATCGAATCGAAGCGTCGCGATGGATTGAGGAATGAGAAGGTCCGTCAACCGCCGATTGGTTCGACTGTTTTTATCGGAGGGAAATCCATGACAAAGGATCACCGCTCGATGCGTGGAAGCAGCCGGTTGAGCGAAAATCCCTGTCGTCACGATGCCGGATGAACCGGTAAAGCTGACAGAAGCTTCAGTCCTCCCATCCCAGCTTTCTGTGGGCAATGCGGTCTCCACGAGTTGGCTATGCTTGCAGAAAGTAGAAGTGGTCGGTCGGGCCATTTCCCTGGCCAAGAGAAAGGCCGTGACGAATGGCCTCAGTCGTATAGTGTTTCGCGGCTTCAATCGCGTCGGGTATGGGTTTCCCCTTGGCCAGGTTGGCGGCAATGGCAGAGGCCAGGGTACAGCCGGTTCCGTGAGTTGTATTCGTCTGAAAAAATTCCCCCTTAAACATGCGGAAAAATCTGCCGTCGTAAAGTAAGTCGGTTCCCGGCTGTTCCAGCAGATGCCCGCCCTTGATCAGGACATGTTGGCAGCCGAATTGATGAATGACTTTCGCCGCCTCTCTGGCATGGGCCAGAGTCTTAATGGTGAGGCCGGATAACATTTCGGCTTCGGCAATATTTGGGGTCAGAAGGGAAGCCTGAGGAAGCAATTCAGTTTTCAGTGTGGCCATCGCTTCCTGTTCCAGGAGTGGATATCCTCCTTTTGCGACCATAACCGGATCAACAACCAGATGCTCGAGGGGTTGTTTGGCCAGATGCCGACTGACAATTGTGATGATGTCGGAGGTCGCCAGCATCCCGGTTTTAATCACGGTGACAGGAATATCGGAAAAGAGCGCCTCGAGTTGTGCGGTAATGATCGAGATAGGCAAATGAAAAACGGCAGAGACGCCGCGCGTATTTTGTGCGGTAATGGATGTTACCACCGACATCCCGAACACCCCGTTCGCGGACATGGCTTTCAGATCGGCTTGAATGCCGGCCCCTCCACTACAATCAGAGCCAGCGATGGTGCAAACAGCTTTTTTCATGAGTGTCCGCGAGTGAAGAATGTGTGGACGAACGGTGAGTCTAGCATGTCATATTCTGAGGATCCAGGGATGCCGCATTCTAATAATTAGTACGCGTAGAAATCCTGCTGTTCCAGCTTACGTCTGAGGCCAGGTGTTTTTGCGTATTTTTTCTTGACATTAAAGGAAAAATATTTCATGGTGTTTGATTATAGAGTCACTCCTTGACGAGCCGGTCATTCCGGGCTTTTCAAGGATAGATGCTGTATGGAATCTCCCCATTCTTCAAAGTCTTCTCCTCCTTCCGATGAAGAAATTCATCGAAAGCGCCTGGGAGATCTGACGCTTTCCCTTGGGTCTTCCCAAGGGTCACCTGGACAATTATCTTCGAAATCTGAAGCTTCGAGCCATATTCCCCGATTGCCAGAGACTCGCCAATCCAAGATGCCCACAGGTACTCCACAGCCGGATTTGCAGAAGGAGTTGCATGCTCTCCGACAGCAAGTTGAGCGGTTCATTCTGGCCTCTCAGGGGTCTCGTGAGGGGTTGTGGGTGGCTGAAATTCGTCCGGATATTCCCTGGTACTCTCCAGAGTGTCCGGTGTGGTACTCCCCTCAGTTTATCGCGATGTTGGGGTATGAGGAATCTGAGTTCCCGGGAGTCATGGGGAGTTGGGAGCAACGGTTACATCCTGACGATCGGGAGCGTGTGTTTGAGGCCTTAACCAATCATATTGAAAAAAGGATTCCCTATCATGTGGAGTCCCGATTACGCACGAAATCAAAAGGTTATCGTTGGTTTGAGGCCACAGGGGAGGGAACCTTTGATGCCGATGGCCGGTTACTTCGAGGAGGAGGAACGATACGCGATATCACGGAGCGCAAGTTGGCGGATGACATATCAAGGCGGAATCACGCTCTGTTAGATGCTGTCCTCGCAGAAATGAGTGATGTGGTCTATGTTAAGGACCAGGATGGTCGTTACCTCCTGGTGAATCCTTCGGGCGCGGAGATTATGGGAAAGGCCATCCATGAGGTCGTCGGAAAAACCGATGAGGAAATATTCGGCACCCAGCCGCATGCGTTGTTTGTCGAGGGGGATGACCATGTGATGCAATCTGCGGGGACTCAGACCTTTGAGGTCGAGGTTCAGGAGCAGCATCCTGTGTCCCGAACGTTTTTAGTGACCAAAGACTCATTTGGCTCTTTACCGGATGGTCAGAACGGGGTCTTGGGTTTTGCTCGCGATATTACGTTCCGAAAAGCCGCTGAACTCATCATTCAGGAACGAGAAAAACGCTTCCGGGCCATTATGGAAAATGCCTATGATCTGATCACGGAAACCGATGCCGAAGGACGATTCCTCTATGTGAGTCCGAATTTCAAAGAATCTCTTGGGTACAGCTCCCAGGATCTGCTTGGCACGAGTGTCTTTGCCCCGGTGCATCCTGAAGATCGAGACAGAGTGGTGGAGGAGTTTTGTCAAGGCATGAAGACCAACGGTTCCGGCCGTTCGGTCTACCGCTATCGGCATCAGAATGGGGAGTACCACTGGTTTGAAAGCACCGGACGAGCCTTTCAAACGGCGCTTGGAGAACTGCGAGCTGTCGTGATCTCGCGAGATATCACACAGAGAAAACAATGGGAAGATGCGCTGGAGGCGATTGTTAAAGGCAATGTGATCCCCGGCTCTCCAAATTTCTTCGAAGTCCTTGTCGGTGAATTGGCGAAAGCGCTTCAGGTGCCCATGGTGTTTTTGTCGGAGCGGATTGAGCCAAATGCCAGCAAAGCCCGGACATTGGCTTTTTGGAACCACGACCAATTTGAACCTTCAACGGTGTATGAATGTCTGGGGGGACCTTGCGAACTCGTACTTGGGGGTAACCCTGTGGACCAGCCTTCCGGTGTTCAACAACTTTTTCCTCGCAGTGAAGCGATTCAAGCGTTGAGAGTTGAGGCGTATTATGGAACGCCTCTTTTCAATTCCAAGAATGAGGTCGTGGGAAATCTCGCGCTTTTGGATACGAATCCGCATGTACTTTCCTCTCAAGGGCATAATCTTTTGAAGATTTTTGCCGCACGGGCAGGAGCGGAACTTGAGCGCAAGCGGGCACAGGAAGAAGTCCAAAACAGCCAGGACAAGTATCGTGAACTCTACGATCAGACTCCCTTAATTTATTTTACGGTGAATTGTCAGGGGATCATTCTCTCCGTGAATCAATATGGGGCTCAAGTGTTGGGATATCGGGTTGAGGAATTGCTGGGCACCTCTGCGTTTTCCGTGGTCTATGAGGAGGATCGTGGCCTGTTTCAATCAGGTCTGGAGAAGGGGTTGCGTGAATCCACAAAAGGTATTCTTCCTGAATTCAGAAAAGTAAAAAAGGATGGGACCATCATTTGGGTGAAAGAGACGATTCAGGCCATTGAGAAACAGTCAGGGCCTCGGGTGTGGTTGCTGTCTTGTGAGGATATTACAGAGCGGAAACGCACTGAAGAGGCTTTATTATTGAGTGAGATGCAATTGCGGCATACCCAAAAAATGGAGGCAATTGGTACATTGGCCGGGGGCATTGCCCATGACTTTAATAATATTTTAGGTGCGATCCTGGGATATTCCGAATTGGCGATGGCCTATGCCACTCAGGATGAACGCTTAAAATCCTATCTAAACGAAGTAGTCGCCGCCGGGAATCGGGCCCGTGATCTTGTAAAGCAAATTTTAGCCTTTAGCCGGCGCTCGGAAAAGGATAAAGAGGCCATTGATCTGCGATTGGTTATTGGGGATGTTCTGAAAATGGTCCGTGCCAGCTTTCCGTCCTCGATTGAAATTCGAACGTCTTTGGATCTTGAGTCCACGGTGATTTATGGTGACCGGACGCAAATGCAACAAGTGATTATGAATCTGTGTGCCAATGCGGAATATGCCATGCGGGAAGAGGGCGGTCTGTTGGAAATAGCCTTAGGCCATGAATGTATTCCTGAGGAAGGAATGCCGGGCCCGGGCTTATGCAAAGCCGGTTCCTACCTTCAGGTGGTGATTCGTGACACCGGAAAGGGCATTCCTCTCGAAATGGTCGAGAGAATTTTTGAGCCATTTTTTACCACAAAACCTGCCGGGGAGGGCACGGGGCTCGGGCTGGCGGTTGTTCACGGGATTGTCCATAACCACGGGGGTGGGATTGCGGTGTCCAGTCGTCCGGGGGAGGGTACGACCTTCACGGTCCTCCTGCCGCGCTTGGATGTGATTGCGCCGGACAAACCGGAGGAAGTCATTGCCTGGCCGACCGGGTCGGGAAGGGTCTTATTTGTGGATGATGAAGAAATGCTGACGCGCTGGGGGACACAATTTCTCAGCCATTTAGGCTATGCCGTTGTAGCAAGCGTCAATCCATATGAAGCGTTAGATCTGTTTCGAGCACACCCCTCGGATTTTGATGTGGTCGTGACGGATCAAACCATGCCGACGATGAGCGGGGAGGCCTTATCTCGTGCGTTGCTAGGTATTCGAGCGGATATTCCCATTCTGTTGTGTACGGGGTTTAGCCACACCATGACTCAAGAAAAAGCCAAGCAACTCGGCATTCGGGCCTTTTTGATGAAGCCGGTCAACGGACTGTCTCTGGCTCTTGCGCTCCGGGACATCCTGGGTAAGGGGTCCACACCGGACTCGACTCAAACTGCCTAAGGAAATAATCCCGCAATAATCCCCATCCATAGTTTCTGTTTTCAGCTCCTCAATCCTCCCTGAGAAATTGTCCGACCCTTTCGCCGCATGCCAACGACTCATCGGCGCCTTGGCCGGTCATCCTCCTCCGTCGTTGGTTATCTCACCTCAATCTCGATGGAATCCGATGTGGCAAGAAGCGCATGGCCATGATCGGCCACTGGACCATGATCTTATGCTTTCCCGTGTGCCTTTTGGTATTGGCCGTCGACAAAGCCTGCACGCGGTCGCCTTTGGTCCCTTTTCCAAGGCAGACGTCAGTCCTACCGTTGATATCAAGATGTCGCCATTTCGCGGAGAGGAAATCGTCGGCTGAGATCCTTCATTTTCCGGCCGAGGCCGGCACCCCTCCCATGGCCATCATGCTTCCCACCATTGCCACTCGAAACCGCCACGACCTCAAACGTCTCTCCGTTGTCTTCGCAGGTGTTGTTGAATCAAGGGTTCTGTGAGATTCTCAATCCGGAGATTGTGCCGAAAAAATTGGCACTGAATACCATGAAGCGCGAAATGCGAATGTCCCTCAGGATGGGCACCGCCAATGAACAATGACACGAGTCTGGTGAGATTCCGGAAGAGACAGGCTTTCTATAGAAACCGACGAAGGTGAGGGAGCCCACGCGAACGGAGCGATTATTGCGAGATCTTAGTCTTGGGAAGTTTTTCGCCGATGTATAGGTACAAACGTTTCAAAGATCCTATTGAGCCGGGGTTCGTCCCGGCGGCCGAAGTCCTTTTGTTTTGGCAAAAGAAGCCAAGCAGCGGTCGCGCTCATCGAGACGCACTATGCAAAGGGACGCGCCGTCCGGCCTCATCGGAGGGGACGGACGCGAACTATGGAAGAGCGGGCCAACTCGCGGAGCCTGTCCTGAGTTTTATCGAAGGGCTCAAACAATGCTCGCCGGTGCATGAGAGCGTCCATCCCTGGGTCCGGCCAGCAGGCGTCGGAAGGGGAAGGGGAGAGGAATGAGAAATGTGGGAGATTCCAATAATGCCTGACGTCGGCTTCACGGCTCGGCCATGCCAAAGGTCGGGAGGCATACTTGAGACCGAGAAATTTTTAATAGTTTTGTAAACCCGAATGAGTACATTGTGCAACTAATAAGCTGTATTTTTATATTATTGACTCTTTTGCCTCTTGAGGGGGAAGCAATGGCACGCTGGTCGGGTGCGGGACGGATTCATTTTTTTGAAAAACCAATACCCTTAAGAATTTACGAAGATGCTCAACGTCTGGGTAAAGAGCAAGGTGCTGATGCCCATTCATTTTTTATGGGCAGAGTCCAAATTCTTACATATTCAACGACTGCTGAAAGAACTGTGGAAGAACTGATCATAAAAATCATTCAGGTTTTCGATGGAGAGATTCCCAAAGAAGAGTTTTTCGTGAAGCGTTGGATCAGCACCATTGATGAAGGATTACCAGACATTCCTGTGAATAAGTTTTATTACATTATGGGAACGTTTATAAACGGGGACATCCAGTTGCTTTCGACATCGGTTCAGGAGTTGACTGATTGCGGATATTTTAAGAATAAATAGTCAAACATATTTTTTAAGAAGAGAACATCTTTTATGACCTAGGCAACCATTCAGGCTGCGTTGAAGTTTTGGAATCCTGGGTGATCCTTGGCCAACCAACAATGGTAGTCAGCCGTTTAGTCTTACTGAATCTCTATTCTCAAGTCTCGCTTCATTAGCATCGATAGGATCTAAAATGCCTGGTGCAGTTGAGGCCGCCCTGCAAGTACGCCAGTTCCGAGGAAGAATGATGCCCCAAAAACATGATGTGCGAAAAAGTTTGAGGTTTTCGAGAAAAAGACTGTTCGGTTTAGTTTGCGCCTTTTTCATCATGCTGTTTGTACCGAATGTTGAGGCACTTACGGATCCAATTAGGTTGAATCAGACATTTTTTAATGCACCTATTCTTCCGATTCCTTGTCAACATGATCGTAGCAATAACAAGTTTCTAGAAACAGATCTCTTCGACCCAATTTTTCAAGGTCAAGAGGCCATTCTTGACAATTTAATTCACCACAATCGCCGGCCTCCGAACATACCAATCACAAAGGACCTTCGTCAGGCTACTCTTGCAGCTACGCCTGTCCCGTCTGTTTATCATGTGGGAAACGAAATCCCAAAGTGCCATACCGATCGTGCCTATGAGATATCGAAATCCTATCAGAGGTTAGTTCGAACAATAGGAATCTCGAAGTGGTATTTCTTTGACGAATCTCATCTTCCGGAGCTTCTTCCTTTTTTTGAAAGGATAGGACATTTTCTTGAAAAATATGAACCAGGGACGCATGCGGTATTTCTCGCCAAAGTTGAAATTCTTGGATATTCGGGGATTCGCCTTACCCCTGATTCTTCCGGGGAAGAGGTGACTGTAAAAGTTCTAGAGGTAGTAAAAGGGGATCTTCCAAAAAGTACCTACGTTGTTAGGACAGATGCGGGAAATCTCACGAAAGCTGATGTTCCCCCCGATTATTTTGTGAATAAAGTGCTATACATTATTGGTGAATATCACGAAGGCAACATTCGGTTGTTTATGTTCGGAACGCAGTCAGAAGTGAGGGCAGGCCCCTGGGTGCGACAAGGGACAGAAACCATTAACCGCTAAATGGAGATCAAAATATGAGTTGGGATGATGTACTAGTCGCAAGGAATTTTTGGAATATGCGATGTCGGATGAGTGGACGATCCCAGAAACTGGAATAGATGAGACCATTATTTCGTGTCGGGGAACAGAGGGTTGAGCCGGGGTTCGTCCCGGCGGCCGAGGTCATTCGGTTCGGCAAAAGGACCCAAAACCAGGGACGCCCCGTCCGGCCGAATCGGATGGGACGGACGCGAACTACCGAAGAGCGGGCCAACTCGCAGCTCAGACAAGGCCCGCATCCCTGGGGCCGGACGGCAGGCGTCAAAAAGTCAAGAAGGAGGGACATTCAAACAATGCCAGTCTTTGGCTGCACGGCTCGGCCTCGCCACCGGGGAGGCTACCGTGGCCGTATCTGTCAGGTGTGGTCGAGAATCTGGGTTGGTGCGGAGTCTCTCCAGCCAAGCAAAGAGAATGCAGGAAGGCTCTGCTCCACGTGAGGAAGGATTCCTGAGGGGAAAGAAATGTTTTGGATATCCTGCAGGCAGGCAGAGCATCCAACACATAAGTGTCCCAGGATGGAGTAGCGAGACATGAAAAAAATTCTGCTTATCGGTGCTTTGGTGTTGGCGGGGGTGTCGGTGGCCTATTGCCAGCATTTTTGGTTTCCCCACACGTGGCATCAAAAGATGACGCTGGAGGTAGAGGCTGATGGGCAACGGTATACGGGATCTAGCGTCGTAGAGGTGAGTTGGCGTAAAAACGATCCGATCGGCGCAGCCAATGGTCCAGAGTGGATCGGAGGAATACGCGGCGAAGCTCCCTATTTGGAGGTTCCAGGACACGGGGTCCTCTTTGGATTAATAAGCTTTGCAGGAAATTCATCGTATGCGGCCGACTTGGCTACCCAGGTCATAACCGACTGGAAAGGGTGGGCACGTGGCCCACAAGAATTTTCATTAGCCAAAACTGCAGAGGGACAAACGTTGACTATTCCTCATGATCGGTATCCCCTCCTGGTGACGTTTAGCGATATTACCGATCCAAAAACCGTCCAACAAGTCGATTCAACTAACCTGGCGGCGACGTTCGGGCCAGGGGTCTCACTCAAACGCATCACGCTGGAGATTACGGATGAGCCGATGACGGAGGGGAAGATTGAACAGGTGTTGGGGTGGTTAGGACCTCATCCGGAACCAACGTTAGGGCATTCAAAAGATATTTTTAATCCAATTTTTGCTGCTACTGTTCACCACGGAGATTTCATAAGGAGATAACTATGGCCATACCTTCCGAACTCATGTACGCCATTCTCGCCATGGATTACAACCGAATATATAACCCAGGAATCTCGGGTTTGTCTGCAGTCTCCGATGGTTCAGCACAAATCGCAACAACAACGATTTCTTTCAATCTTGATAATGCATCCCTGACGGCGCAACCATAGCCGCCGGTTTTTATGCGGTAGCGTATGAGTGGGATGGAGAGACGATTATTTCGTATCGGGGAACAGAAGATTGTGCCGAGGTTCGTCCCGGCGGCCGAGGTCCTTTTGTTTCGGCAAAAGGACCCAAAACCAGTGACGCCCCGTCCGGCCTCATCGGATGGGACGGACGCGAACTGTGGAAGAGCGGACCAACTCGCATGGTTCAAACAAGGCCCGCGGGAAGATCAGAGCGTCCATCCCTGGGGCCGGGCGGCAGGCGTCGAAAGGGGAAGGGCAGAGGGATAAGGCTTTGAAACATTCAACCCATGTCAGGTGTTGGATACGCGGTTCAGCCGTGACTCAGGCCAGGCTACGGTGGTCAAATCTGCCTGGTATAAGCGGGCATTTCCAATGGCCCATTATTCTGGTCAACGTTTGCAAAGGGAGGTATTCTGCACTTATGCCAATTGAGCAATTATTAACCCGCATCACGATGGATCCTCAGATTTGTCACGGAAAACCCTGTATCCGTGGGCTCCGGTATCCAGTGGATTGGTTGCTTGAACTCATGAGCAGCGGTATGTCAGCCAAGCAAATCTTGACCGACTACCCGGACTTAGAAGAGGCTGACCTACAGGCCGCTTGTGCGTTTGGGGCACGCCTGGCGCGGGTTCAACGAATTGAGCCGGTGGATGGGTGAAATTCCTAGTCGATGCGCAACTTCCCCAACATCTCGCCCAGGTATTGACGGTTGCAGGAGACGACACCCTCCATACCCTGGACCTTCCCGGTGCCAACTGTACGCGGGATGAGGAATTGGCCGATCTTGCCGCCCGGGAGAATCGCATCTTAATTACAAAGGATGCCGATTTCGTCACTACCTTTCACCTGCAACACCGCCCACCAAAGCTCTTATTGGTCTCTACCGGCAACATTGAAAATGCTACCCTCCTGCACTTGTTCGTCACGAACATCAACTCCGGCTTGGGCAACACGTCATTTGTGAGTCCAGCTGAGGCTAAACCAATTTTGCCTCAGAAGTGCTCTCGTCTCATATAAACTGTCTGGATCCGCAAGCATGGGATCTCGCCCGAAGGAGCCAAAAAATAATCGGGGGCGTGTTCCGCTCATGCGGCCGGAAAGATTCGGATGCCAATCGCCCGGTGCGGGCGTGGGAAGCATCTTCGGCTTGAGTAATGGGTTCTTGAAAAAATTGAACCCTCGGGTTCTATCCGTTCGCCGCGGACCTGGCCTCCCGAAAACTCAATCGAAAAGTCGGAATGGAAGATTGGCCCTGCGGATAATCCTGATGCACTCCAATATGGCTGGACACAACTCGGGAATCCCCAGAGCCCACCGACGCCCAAAATCAGAAGGTGGACCCGGACAATGCGATAAAAAGAAGGGCGCGACAATGGAAATATTTACAATGAAAGATAGTCGCACCGTGCCTTGATGAATGTTATCCATTCGTCAGAAAGATGAGTTTCTCTATCCAAATAGACCCTACCAAATTTCAATCCCATCCCTTTGGGGAATGCCCAGAATATTCAAACCGGTTGTATATCGTAGGAAGCCTCAATGGGGCACCTTCATCACCAACATATGCATACTTGAAAAATATTTGCACCCAGCTTGAAGGTATTCCACGAATAGAGGGTAATAGTCGGCGGTGCATGTTCAGCGGTCAGAGAAAAGAGAGAGTAAGGCCGGTGTGAACTGTTCACTTGAGGAGGCCTTTCATGGCAGAGGTGCAGACTAAAATGCATGAGCCAAACATGCCATTCACGGGAGGGAAACCGGAATGGCATCAGTTTCTGGACCCGTCTGCTCATAAAATTTTCGTGTGGGATAAGAAAGGCGTTTATCGAGATTGTTTGTTCCTCAATCCCATATATGGACATTTCCTGGGTGGCAAGAAACTCAAGGGAAAGAAAATTTCTGAAGTCTTAGGGAAAATGGAAGCCAAGGCGGTACTCAGTAAAATCAAGCAGGCTCTGGCCTTTCGGGAGCCCGTTCAGACGGAGATAAGATGGGTGACTGATTCCGGAACTTTTCAGACGGTCATTCGATTCTTTCCTATTCTAGATTTGGTCATTGGGGTAGTGATCGATCGACCGCTTTACCGTGCAAGCATGTCGCCGGAAGGCCTACAAACCGTTAGCAACGGGAAGAGTCAAAATTGGCACGTAAGAGCGCCTTTGACCGAACGCGAATGGCGAATTGTGGAAGAAGTGAAATTAGGCAAAACCAATAAAGAAATTGCGCAGCATCTTGGCATCGCACCACGGACGGTGAAGTTTCACATCTCCAACATATTTGCAAAACTCCACATATCAACTCGGGAAGCGTTAAAGGAGGCGAGCCCATTGACCCTCACTCGTCCCGGCAACATCTTGGAACTTCCCCAGACTGTTATACATTAGGGAAGTCCTGGGAAATGCGGCGGTTCTTTACCTAACTATTTTCATAGAGATCCCAACATTCAGCGAATGGCGAGCAAAATATTAACCACTAAGACGTGAAAAAAAGGAGACAATGATGACTCACACACCAAGTGAAGCCCCCTTCAGGGCTGAGAGCCAGTTTGCCGGTAGTGAAGGAGCACTCAATCAACATCATGGAACAGGTCAGCTCACTAATAACGGATCTACATCAAATCCTTCTGCCCTGGATCCTAGTCAACGGGCCCGTGTCGCCACGGCGACATTTGGAGAAATTGTGGCCTTGCTGAGCTTCTCGCCCGTGTTCAAGCATCTGAGCCTGGGTGATCTCGAATGGCTGGTGATCCCGGCCCTGGCAACCAACCAAGTCACGGTGGTGCGGGGGAAAGTGAAAGATCAAAAGGAGCTCATGATTCCCATCGGATTAGCGCTTTGGGCGCATGTCTCGGAGGATGTGGACAAAAAACTGGACGGACAACAGAAAGCACATATGCCCTTTCGCCTGGCGCCGCAGGACTGGAAGAGCGGAGAGATCCCCTGGTTATTGGCGGTGCTTTCGTCCAAGGAAGTCTCACAAGCTCTAGTCAAGAAATTGGAAGACTCCGTCTTTAAAGGTAAACAGTACAAGCGGTATGCATTGATGTCTGATCGGGCCCATTCGGTTCAAACCTCACCGACTCCTTCCTGAGAAGTGAAAAAAGCATTTGAGCGAATGACCACACCATTATTTCTATAGGGAAGAGGATGTGTGTGCCGGGGGCCGCCCCGGCAGCCTTCCCTTTAGGCGCAAACCACTGGAGCCTGTCCTGAGCCAGATCAAAGATCTCACACAGCGCGTCGTTCTCTAAAGTCGGCTGCACAAGTCGGCCCCATCACACGCCCTCTATACAGCTATCGGACACCAAGGCAATCGTTGAATTGTTGATAAACCATTATCCTTCACAAGCCTGCCGTGCCGTAAAACTATGTTGAATCTTTGCCTAAGTAGTTCTTCCCTGTACCATAGGACAGGTTTATTTTTTAGGAAACTATGCTACGTTTCCTCGGCTTCGCTAAAAGAGAAATTTAAGAAAGAATGCAAGCGCAATGGAAAATCCCATCATACAGCGAGATATGACAGATCGGATGAACATGCTTTATGTCTTTTTTCACATCGCTGATGAGAGAAGATTTTAATAATGGAACAGACCGCACAAGAAACCTTGACGGCACAGATGCCGGTGCAATCCAACGGTGGAATAACCAGTCATGAAGAAATCACAGGTCATAACGAGGGAACGAGGCAGGAAGGTTCTGACTTGACGCAAATCCCTGCTGCAGATGAGGCAGTCCAACGGGCTCGGGTATTTGGGGAGATCGTGGCCTTGCTCAGCTTCTCGCCCGTGTTCAAGCATCTGAGCCTGGGTGATCTCGAATGGCTGGTGATCCCGGGCCTTGGCCACCAACCAAGTGACGGTCGTGCGCGGGAAGCTCAAAGACCAGAATGGTCTTTTGGTACCCATGGGCTTAGCACTCTGGGCACATGTCTCGGAGAAAGTAGATAAAACGCTGGAGGCGCAACAACAAGCGAACATCCCGTTTCATCTTGCGCCTCACGAATGGAAGAGCGGGGGAATTCCTTGGCTGCTCTCTGTACTGGCGCCCAAGGAGGTGGTTCAGGCCTTGGTGAACCAATTGGAGACGACGGTGTTTAAAGACAAAACCTATAAACAGTTTGCCTTTGGCCAAATGGGAGAAGGGTTCCAGGACATAGAGAAGGAAAGCGAAGGCACATCTCACATGGTTAAAGCCACAAACGTGTAATTGGGCGAGAAAAACGGATTGGACCCGGCACGGACGCAGGGCATCCAATATATAAAATTCCAGGAGGGAGTAACGAGACATGAAAAATATTATGCTTATCGGTGTTTTGGTGTTAGTGGGGGCGTCGGTGGCTTATTGTCAGCACTTTTGGTTTCCCTACACCTGGCATCAAAAGATGACGCTGGAAGTTGACGTCGATGGCCAGCTTCATACGGGGTCGAGTGTGGTGAAAGTAACCGTGAGTGACAGCGATCCGTTGACGAAGGGCCTAGGATTTTCATCCCAGTTTGGGGCGAGAGGGGAAGCGGCTTTTGTTGAACTTCCAGAAGGAAAATTTTTGTTTGCTCTGCTCGATGGCGGTCCTCCCGATAGTGGTCCGCAAACCAATGCCATCAATATCTTTAAAGATCAATTGCCACGGCGCGGCGATGAACGTTTTGCGATCGTAGAAAAATCACGATTTAAAAAAGAAATTCCGCGGTCTCTCTATCCCCTTCTGGTAACCTTCACAGATATCATCGATCCTACGACGGTAAAGGTCGTCGATCCGGACAATTTAGCGGAAACATTTGGGTCAGGTGTCTCACTCAAGCGCATCACGTTGGAAATCACCGACGAGCCGGTGACGGAAGGGAAGATCGAGCAATTTGGTTTTATGGGAATTCTTAAAAAACAGTCAACTCTTTCTGGTTTGGAGTTTTTCAACAAAAATTACCCGGATCCGGTTAATTACTTAACGAACAAGGCATTTAAAACTGGAGAATAGAAATGAGCCCTTCTTCTGAACTCATGTATGCAATTTTAGCAATGGATGCCTATAACCGCGGATATAATCCAGGCATGACTGGTTTGGGTGGCCTGGGATCCAAAATTGGTACAGCCACAATAAGTACTGATTCTGAAACCACAACAGCAACAAAAGATACTGCCCAAGCAGCCGGCTTTTATGCGGTGGCGTATGAGTGGGATGGCGAGACGATTATTTCCTATCGGGGGACTGACAACCTGTTTATTCCAGGTTGGATTGATGATTCCGCAGGTGGGAATGATCTGTGGAATGGCTATGGCACGGGTCTTGGTGACCCCATGACGGAACAAGCTCGTCTGGCTGCAGAATTTTATCAGGCAGTCACTGGAACTCAAACTGGTGATCCTCTTGCTGGGTCAGCCACCTTAACGGGGCATTCATTAGGCGGTGGCCTTGCCGGCTTTGTTGGGGCGTTGTATCACGAGAATGTGATGTTGTTCGACAATATGCCGTTTGAGTTGGCAGCAAATAGCGCTTACACGCATGCCAATTCTGGCGATGCGGTGTGGCAGCCGCTTCTCGATGATTTGTATAACGGGTTAAGCCCTTGGACGCCATTGATTGCCAGTAATTCCCAGGAAGGGTATGCCGTGACCGGAGAGTTTTTAGCGGCCTTTCGGGGATTGCAAAATACACCTGTCACATACCTGGATAGTCACGCAGGATTTGAATATCCCGACAACCTACATTCTCAGGCATTATTAACCATGTTGATATTTGCTGAAAATGAAGAGCATGTCGATTGGGCTAGTATTGGAGACGAACTTACCAATGCCTTGTTTAACCGGAATGTGGCTGATCAAGCAGGCTATGATCCAAAGGGAACGAATGGACACTATGATGAGGAATACAAACAACTCACAGCGATTGCCTATTCGGCGCTTGATGAGGGCACCCTGGTCTTTGGCAACACAGGTATTCGAGCTCTGTATAACGATGCTGACGCGCTCGGAAAATTGGTGACGGAAGACAAGCAACCCCTTGGTTTCGCCAACACTGTTCCTCATTTAGCGGAGGCCATCGTGCAGTTTGCAGGGCAAATGGCCTTAGGAAAGGTGACTTACAATGCACAAAGTGTCAAACAACCTGAGCAGGGTTTTCTCACGGTAGAAGGCGAGGGGCGATTACTCAAGGCCGATTTGACCGAAGGCTTGTGGACCTTGAACGACCAGGGTGGGGAAAACAATAATACCGTGGTCAAGGTCAAAGGAATTCAGTCCATGCTCGATCCCTTCTTTACCTATGATCCGGCAGCACCGGTGCTACTGGCCGGCATGCAGCACTTATATGGGAGCAATACGGTCGACGACTCTAGTGTAATTAACCGCATTGATTTTGCTTTGGGTACCGATGCGTTGAATGTGGAATTAAGTGAGCCCGAAGCCAATTCCGAAACCTCCAATCCAATCACCACCAGTTTATTCGTCGGGTTGGGCACTGATGATCAGGTCAAAGGCAACAAAGACAATAATATGCTGTTGGGGCGTGATGGCAACGATCGTCTTTATGGACGGGAGGGGAAAGATATTTTGCTGGGAGGGGAAGGTGACGACACCCTCTTTGGCGGCAGCGGCAACGATGTGTTGCATGGTGGCGAAAATATGACCATTTTCCCGGCTGACGGCACTGACACCGCGGATTATTCTGAAGGAAACAGAGGGGCACCGACCCCGGGTGGGATCACCGTGCGGTTGGACTTAGGGTCGGGGGCGGCGATTGAGGGCAAGCATCCGGTGTGGGTGGAGAATGACGGGTATGGAAATATCGATTATTTGTATTCTATCGAAAAGATTGTGGGCACCGCAGTTGGCGACACGGTGCTCGTTAATGGGGGCAATAGCGTCCTGCAGGCTTCCAGTTATGCGCTCTCCACTGGCAAGTTGGAGATGGATGGAAAAGATGGAAACGACACCCTAGATTTTTCGGCCTTCGCCGGGACGCTGCAGGCCACCAAAGCTACCAATGGGGATATTAGCGTGGGCGATCTGACCTTTAAAGATTTCGAGATTCTCAAAGACACTGACAGTGGGGGAATCATCGGGAAGGGGACCGGCTTTTCCCAGAGTGCCTACACGGCGGTGTCGGAAACTGTGAAAGAAATTTGGGGTAATGGGGGCGATGATCGGCTCGTCATTGGGTCCAAGGGTGAGAAAGTTGATGGTGGAAGCGGCAAGGATTGGGTCGTAGCCATCGGGGCGTCCAACGCCATATTAGATGGTGGTTCGGAGGATGACATCATTCTGTCGTTTGGTGGGCAGGACAACCAACTGTTTGGGGGAGCGGGCGAAGACACACTTTTTTCCCTAACGCCAGGAACGCGGATGACGGGTGGGGACAATGCGGACACCTTTTATTTCTCTCACAACACGCGGATCGAAGATGCCACAGGGGAGGATCGAATCTCGGCTTTTGGCGCATTTGATTTACATGGCGGCTTTCGCTCAACGGCCTCGGAAAATCCCTGGGCGTATGGCGCCTCTTTCTTTCGCTACGGGATGAATGGCGACGGCGAACTGGTTATCGAAAACGTAATAGGCAACTTGTTTAGTTGGGGAGCGACCTATGTGGCCAATGCCGAGGTGAGTCCCTTTGTGGCTCAGAGTGAGCGCTCCGCCGGTATCATGGTCTTCGAATATGAGGCGGAAGCCATTCTTCTGATCAATAACGATACCGGCAAAGGGCTCTATGAATTTTACGAGCTGGTGTTCGGATATATGTTCAAGGCGTTGTTAGGGACCTCCTATTTTGCCGGGGTGGACCCGTTGGTGCTGGATTTGGACGGGGATGGACTGGAGCTGACGGCACGGACGAATCTTTCCCCGGTGTTTGATTTGGATGGCGATGGCTTTGCCGAGCAAACCGGTTGGGTGCGCCCCGACGATGGGCTCCTGGTCTATGACCTGAACGGCAATGGGCAGATTGATGATATTGGAGAATTGTTCGGCTCTCCGACCACCTCCGGATTTGCCGAACTGGCCGCTCACGATGCCAATGCCGATGGGGTGATCGATGCCAATGACGCGATCTTTTCCAGTCTGCGCGTCTGGCAGGATCTGGATCAGGATGCGGAAGTGGATGCGGGCGAACTCTCCACCCTCAGCGACCTGGGCATTGCTTCGCTCTCTCTGGCCGCTACACCGAGCGGTGTGGAGAATACCACCAACCTGGTGGCTGAAACGGGCAGCTTTTCACGGGTTGATGGAACCACAGGGCAAATGGCCGATGTGAAGTTTCGTCTGAACAATTATGACTCGGTCTGGTTAGGTGAGACGACCGTCGATCCTTCCGTCACGCATCTTCCCAATTTGAAAGGACATGGAACCCTCGCCGATCTGCACGTGGCCATGACCCTGGATTCCACCGGGGCCCTGCAGTCCACCTTGGAAACGACATTGCCTACGCTCAACATCGTGGATCTTGCCACACTCCGTGAACGGGCCATGCCGGTCTTGGAAGCATGGGCGGATGTGCAAATGGATGTGAATGCTCCGGTGTCACCGGCCAAGCCGGACGTACATGCCTTTGTGAATCGGACCGTTGAGGGTACCGACATCGTGGATTTTGCTGTTCAGAGCCTGTCCGGGGACTGGTATTTGGCTAGCGGAAAGGTCGTTCGCGATGAGAATGGTGTGGCCATTCCCGAACCGACCCTTGGCGATATTCTGGCATTCCTTCCCGGCGAGGAGGGCGGATGGGAAATCATTCAAGGCACGCAGATCGCATTCTTGGAACGGTTTATGGGGGAAGAGATTCCTATAGATCAGGTCGAACCCGGCAACCAGGCAGCCATTTCCGCGTTTGAAGGTATTTTGGATCTCATGGTATCGCGTCTGGATGCCTTGGCCGTGCGGTTGGCGGCCCAGGGACCTCTTCAACCCTATTTTGCATCGGTGGAATATGACGTGGAAGCCGATGCCCTTCAAGCCACGACCAACCGGGATCTGGTGCCCATGTTCGAGGCGGTGTTCGCCGGGGCGCCCGGCTCCGCGCAGGGAGACCAGGATTGGCTTTCGGCATGGAATGAAATTTTCGACGTGGTGTTTGAAAATTTTCAACGGTTCGGCGGCACCCATTTGCAAAACACCCAGTCCTTTCTCTTCACCAATATCGTCGCGGCCTACGAAAATGTCGGGTTGGCGGTCGATGTGAAAACCGCTGCTGTTTTGCTGGGCGTTCCTGAAGAGCTGATTTTTGTAGGTAATGGAGAAGTGGTCGGAAATTCGGGAACCAATATTTTCTACTTAGAAACCGGAGATCAGGTGCTCAAAGGGGAGGCCGGACACGACATCTATGTGGTCGGCCGGAATTTCGGGCATGACGTGATTGATGACTATGAAGCTCCTCTCACGGAAAATTCCGAAGATGTCCTTCGATTTGCTCATTACAATCCCGAGGATTTGACGTTTACCCGCGACGGCATCGACCTCGTGATCACCGTGAATAATACGACAAATGAACTTCGGATTCTGGAGCAGTTTATCGGGGAGAAACCGCATCTGTTTGGCGGCAATGTGAATCCTGACCGCGGCATTAACGAGATTGTGTTTGCGGACGGGACGGTGTGGCGGTCCTTTGATATTGCTGAAGCGGTCTCGCGACCATTAGCCGCCGATCAAACGATAACGGGGACCTGGGAAGCGGATGTTCTCGATGGGGGTGGCGGCAACGATGTCTTATCGGGTGGGGACGGCGGCGATGTGTATTTCTTTAATCGAGGGTATGGTCACGATCTCGTCATTGATGAGTTGACCTATGTGTTGGTGGATGATCCGGACTTTTTGGTATTCGGCCAAGGGGTCACCCGGGATGATGTGTCGTTTTCCCGCGTGGGCGATTCCACGGACATTGTGGTGACGATTGATGACACGGGTGAGACGATCACCATGCAGGAATTCGCCGAAGCCACCTATACCGGTCCCTTCGGCACGCAGTGGTTTAACCGCATTGAACATGTGGTATTTGCCGATGGTACGTTCCTTCAGTGGTATGAAATATTGGAACAGGTGGTGGCCCAGCAAGCGACGACCGGGGACGATACGATCTATGGATTTTCCTATGAAGATGTGTTGGATGGTGGCGCGGGAAATGATTTTCTTTCCGGCGGGAATGAAAATGATACCTACGTGTTCAACGTGGGCTATGGGCATGACACGATTCACGAAAATATGACGCGAATCAATTCCGGTCAGACCGACACGGTGAGGTTTGGGTCAGGTGTCCAATTGAATGAGGTGACGTTTGGCCGAACCGGAAATAGCGATGATTTGGTCATTGGTGTCTCCCCGACCGACACCCTCACGATTGAACAGCAATTTACGGCAACCTATACCGGGCCCTTTGGCACTCAATGGATGGAGCGCATCGAACGCTTCGAGTTTCAGGTGGACGGGCAACTGGTCACGCTGACCGCCGACGATGTGATTCTCAAGGTGTTGGAACAAGCAAGTACGGAGGGTGATGACATCATATATGGGTTTGATCGGGAAGATGTACTGGATGGAGGCGCAGGTAACGATTTCCTCTCCGGAGGAAATGAAAGCGATACGTATCGTTTTGGCCTTGGTTACGCACAGGATACGGTTGAGGACGCGCACGACAATATTCTGAGCGGGGACAATGATCGGATCGAATTTATCGGAGCACTTACCCCCGATGATATAACTCTGGTGCGTTCGGGTGTTGATCTGGAGGTGCACTTAGCGGATGCCTCCGTCCTGACTCTTGCAAAGATGTTCGATGAACATCCCGTTATCAATCTGAATTTCAACCGTATCGAAGAATTTTATTTTGAAGGACCGGATATCCTGCTCACGAATGAAGACATTATGCTGCGGTTGATTGATGAGGCTCAGACCAGCGGAGATGATGTGGTCTTAGGATTTAAATGGGATGATCGGCTGGACGGTGGGACCGGAAATGACCGCCTGGAAGGGCAGTTGGGCAGCGATACCTATGTGTTTGGGCGGGGCTACGGTCACGATGTGGTGTACGACATTGGAGGCAACCTTGATGTGGTGGAGTTCGCAGCGGATCTCGCGCCTTCCCATGTTCGTGTCGAGCGGGGGGCTGGCGTGAGCGATGTACGATTGATCATTAATGACACGGGCGACACCCTCACCCTTGAGCAACAAAATACCTACTTTACCCTGGGGCAACCGCCATACCAAATTGAAGAGGTTCGTTTCGCTGACGCGACGGTGTGGACCGCCAATCAATTACGGGCCAAAGTGTTGGAGGGAGAACGCACGAATGGTGATGACACCATCTATGGGTTTTTCACTGCGGATATCCTGGATGGCGGTGCTGGGAATGACCGTCTGGAGGGAGGAGTCGGTGGAGATACCTATCTGTTTGATCGAGGCTCGGGGAATGATGTGGTGTTGGATGATAACACCAATATATTTTCGACTGATCCTGACACCATTCAATTCGGAGGAACACTGATCCTTGATGATTTGCTGGTCACCCGCGTGGGGAATGATCTCCGTCTCGAAATCCAGGATACGGGGGAGTCTATCACGGTTAAAGATCAGTTTTATTCTTCCTACCGTCTTATTGAACGGTTTGTCTTTTCCGATGGCCAGGTGGTGACAGCCCAAACGATGGAACAAATAGCGGAAACGGGTTCCGGACAGAGCCCAATTATAACGGGAACCAATGGGGATGACACGTTAGTAGGAACGGCCGATGCTGACATCTTCGATGCCCAGGTTGGGAATGATGTGCTCCAGGGTCTTGGAGGAAGTGATACCTACCGTTTTGGCGTCGGATATGGGAGCGACACCATCCAGGAAGTAGGCCTGTCAGGGGACCAGGATCGTATAGAGTTGGTAGACCTACATCCTGTTGACGTTCGGTTGGAACGTGAAGGAAATGATCTCAGGATTGTGTTGGTAGCAGGTTCCGATATTCTCAACGTCGTGAATCATTTTTCTTCACAAGGAACCGGGATTGAACAACTCGAATTTACAAATGGAGAAGTTTGGGATCGAACCCAGATCCAACAAAACTCCGTATATCCGGGCACCAGTGGGTCGGATAATCTCGTCGGAACAGCCGAGGCGGATGTCTTTCTCTCAAGTGCCGGGGACGATATCGTGGATGGGAAAGAAGGCGGTGATACATATTATTATGTCAGCGGTCATGGCCAAGATCAATTTTTGGATACGGGAGTGCAGGGCGGAGTGATAGACACATTGTACTTAAGCGATTTGCTCCGTACCCAAGTATCGTTTGCCCGGACAGCCGAGGATGTTCTGATAACCGACAACGCCACCCAACAGGTCATACGCCTGACGGGACAGTTTACTTCATCTGAGAAAGGTCTGGAACGCCTCGTATTTGCGGACGGGGAAGAATGGAATCGTCAGGCGATGCAAACCAACATCACGGTGTTTGTGGGAGCGATCACTGGCACCTCGGCCAGTAATACTCTGAATGGGACTTCGAGCAACGATGTTCTTATCGGGCGCGAAGGCAACGATCTGCTCTATGGCCTGGATGGCTCGGATATGTACGTGTTCACGCGGGGGGACGGGCAGGATACGATCGACGACAATGGGTTAGCGGATACTGATGTGCTTCGGTTGCATGGGTATACGCCGGGGGAGGTGCTATTGGGCCGGTCGGGCGCCACGGCGACGGTGGTCCTGACCTTCGTGGGGACGGCGGACAAAATTACGTTAGTTAATGAAGTGAATAGTCTGCAGGATACGATTGAACAGATTCAATTTGACGATGGGACGATCTGGACGGAAACGGATTTACGGACCCGGTTGATGACGGAAGCGACGACGGCGGGCAATGATTCGATCAGCGGCTTTACGACGGACGATGTAGTGGTGGGCGGCCTGGGCAACGATCTGCTCTATGGCCTGGATGGGTCCGACACGTATGTGTTCACGCGAGGGGACGGGCAGGACACGATCGACGACAATGGGTTAGCGGATACTGATGTGCTCCAGTTGCATGGGTATACGCCCGATGAAGTCAGTTTAGGAGGGAATGGCATAGCTGGAACTCTTGTGCTCAATTTTGAAGGAACCTCTGACCAGATTACCCTCGTGAATGAAATCAACAGTTTGTTTGACACCATTGAACAAATTGTATTTGACGACGGCACGGTCTGGACGGAGGTAGGTCTTCGGACCCGGGTGATTACCGGAACTGCCAATGGAGAGACCTTGACCGGCACCGCCAATTCGGATTTGCTGACCGGATTGGGAGGGGCTGATGTGTTGACCGGTGGAGCCGGCAATGACACGTTTGTCTTTCGGGGATTGGCAGTGGGCCATGACACCATCACGGATTTCAGCGGTGGAGCCGGCTTAGAGGATCGGATTGAAATTGATACCTTTGATTCCTTTGATGAGATTTTGACCGCGCTCTCACAAAATGGGACGGATGCCGTGATCACCATCGATGCCAATAATTCGATCACCCTTGCAAATGTTGTGACGACCGATCTTCATCAGGATGATTTTCGGTTTGTCTAATTGCACACGATGAATTCCTCCCTTTCGAAAGGGCCTGGGCCAGCATCTCCGGTGGCCGAGGCCCTGACTCTCCGTACGACGACTTTTCTGTCGGTAGGTCTCATCAGCTTGGTCATTAATATGCTGATGTTGACTGGTCCGCTCTTCATGCTTCAAATTTATGATCGTGTGCTGACTAGCCGAAGTGTGCCCACTCTCTTGGTGCTGTCGGGTTTGGTGGCAGGCTTGTATCTTTTTTTTGGTCTGCTTGAAGGAATCCGGGCTCGGAGTCTTGCCCGGGTCGCAGCGTGGGTGGATTCGCGTCTATCTTCACAAAGCTTAGAAGCCAATATTGCTCTCTCTCTGCGGTTGGGTGATCACTTTCGAGATCGGGATTCCGTAAGGGATTTAGATGCGGTTCGGCAGTTCTTATCCGGACCGGGGCCTGCTGCGATTTTTGATATTCCGTGGATGCCGGTCTATTTGGGTCTGATTTTTATCTTTCATGTGTATCTGGGCTGGTTGGCCCTGGCAGGAGCTTTGGTCATTTCGCTGCTCATTGGCCTGAATGAAGTCCTTTCCCGGCAGCCAGCGCGGGAGGTGTCCATTTTTGTAGCCCGCCGAAATGCTATTGTGAATGCGACACGCCGTAATGCCGAGGTACTAACCGCCATGGGGATGATAGAAGCGTTTACCCGTCGATGGAATTTACAGAATTCGGATTATCTGAAGGTACAGGAGCAGGCTATTGACCGGGCCACGTATTTTTCCACCACTATTAAGTCCTTTCGATTTCTTTTGCAGTCTGGGGTACTTGGTCTAGGAGCTTGGCTGGCCATCCAACAAGAAATCTCCCCTGGAGTGATGATTGCCGCTTCTATCATTACTTCCAGAGCCCTGGCCCCGGTGGAACAAGCGGTGGCTCATTGGAGAGGGTTTGTAGCCGCTCGCCAAGGAGGGAAGGCCTTGTCAGATGCTCTTCGGATTCCACTGCATCATCCACTTATCATGCAGTTACCCGCCCCTAGGCGGTCGTTGGATGTGCAACAAGTAGCAATTGCGGCTCCCGCTGAAAGGATCCTGCTGGTGCAGGGGGTAAATTTTCACCTGGAGGCAGGGGATGGGCTAGGTATTATTGGACCATCGGGATCTGGGAAAACCAGCCTTATTCGCACGTTGGTTGGTGTCTGGCCTCCCATCAAAGGAGCGGTGCGGTTAGACGGGGCTGAATTGAATCAGTGGGATCGAGGTATGTTGGGGAAGGCTATAGGTTATTTGCCTCAGGATGTCGAGTTATTTGATGGCACAGTGGCAGAAAATATTTCACGGTTTGATCCGAGTCCTGCATCCGAAGATATTCTGATTGCAGCGAGAGCGGCTAATCTCCACGATATCCTGACGGCTTTGCCCAAAGGGTATGACACCATAATTGGGGAAGGTGGCAACCGGCTTTCGGCAGGATTACGCCAACGGATTGCATTAGCTCGTGCCTTGTATGGAAGCCCATTTCTCATTGTCCTCGATGAGCCCAATTCCAATTTGGATGCGGAAGGTGATGTCGCACTTCGAGAAGCCATTCGCAGCATGCGCGTTCGGGGAAGCATCGTAATTGTCGTCGCGCATCGTCCAAGCGCTATTGAGCCGGTTGATCAGCTTTTGTATCTGCGAGAGGGAAAGCAGGTGGCCTTTGGGAAGAAGGCCGATGTGTTGTCCAAGGTCCTGAGCCCCTCTAATGATTCTGTCGCCTTGCATGCGGGGGCATTGTGACTGACATGGACCGGCGAATTGTCACTAGTCTTAACCGGCATATAGCCGTTGGATTGCTGCTGATCCTGATTTTGGTTGGAGGTGTTGGCGGTTGGGCGGCGGTTGAGGAAATCAGCGGGGCGGTTATTGCACCTGGCATAATAGTGGTGGAAACCAAGGCCAAGCGGGTTCAGCATCAAGAAGGAGGTATTATCAAAGAAATTCGAGTTCAGGCGGGTGATTTAGTCAAAGCTGGCGATTTGGTTGTTAAGTTGGATGATACCGTGGTTCAGGCTAATCTTTCCATGATTATGAGTGAACTGGGTGAACTGGAGGCCCAAGAGGTGCGATTGATTGCAGAACGGGATGGTCATGCTCAGATGCACTATTCATCTGAGTTGATGGACAGGGGTAAGCAGGAGCCTGCCATTGCCGGTAGCCTCTCGGATCAACGAGCCTTACGCGAGGCGCGGGGGTCGGCCCTTCAGGGGCGAAAAGCCCAACTTAATGAACAAATTGCTCAACTTGAAGATCATATTCGAGGATTGGCTGTTCAACGGTCGGCCAAAACAGAAAGTATTCAGCTTATCAATGAGCGGTTGGAAGCATTGGAGCCTCTTCTCCTTAAAGGGTTGGTCCTGGCGACCGAAGTTACGATACTCAAACGCGATCGAGCGGAACTGGTTGGTGATCGTGGTGGCTTGGTGTCCCAAATCGCCCAAGCCCATGAAACGATTAGTGAACGTCGCCTACACATTATTCAGATAGAGGACGAGTTTCGTTCCGCTGTCCTGGAAAATTTGCAAGTGGTGCGCGCGAGAATTGCCCAACTTCATGAAGAACAAATTGCGGCTTTGGACAAATTGCGGCGTGTGGAAATCCGAGCGCCACGGACAGGGTATATTCACCAGTTGAATGTGCATACAGTGGGAGGTGTGGTTGGTGCAGGTGAAACTCTCATGCTCATTGTACCTCGAGAAGATGTGCTCATCGTGGAAGCGCAGCTTCAACCCACAGATGTGGATCAAGTTCAGGCGGGGCAGGCCGCCATTATTCGTTTGCCGGCGTTTAATCAGCGGACCACACCCGAATTGACGGCACACGTCACGACGATTTCTGCCGATTTGACTCGCGATGAAGTTACGGGGACCAATTACTATCTGGCTCAGTTGCTAATCGGTGAGAGGGAACTTACCAAACTGGAAGATAAGAAGCTTGTGCCCGGGATGCCGATAGAGGCGTTTATTCAGACCGGAGAACGGACCATACTTTCATATCTCGTCAAACCAATGACGGATCATATTGCCCATGCGTTTAAAGAATGAATGAGTAGGATTATTAGATTTGGTGAGTGTCGCCTTGCCCTGCTCGGGGAGAGCCTCCATCAGAACCAAAAAAATTTGTCTTTTGGAAGAGGGCTGAATCTTAGAGGTATCTGGCGGAGGAGTATTTGTTGGTCGTTGATTGATGGATGTCAAATTTCGTGACCCAGTCTACGGCATTACAGAGTTCTTGAAAATCCAGGGGCTTTTCAAAGACGCGATTGACTCCGTTTTTAAATGCGCGAAGACGGACGATGTGGGATAATTCGGCAGTGATGAGAAAAATGGAGAGAATTTCCTGAGAATATGTATGATTGACTTGTTCAATGAAATCAAGTCCATCCATCTGTGGCATATTGTTGTCGGTAATGATGATGGAGACCGACTCTTTCTGCAAAATTTCTAGTCCTTCCACACCATTTCCTGCTTCTGAACACACATATCCCCGAAGCTCTAAAAATTCTTTCAGGCAGGTTCGATGATGTCGATCATCGTCAACCAACAGGATTCGGTCTTTGATGGGTACCTTGGGAGGGCCGGATTTTGATGAATGCTGATACACGCCTAAAATTTTCATGATGCGTTACAATTATTGGTGTCGAAATGATTTCTCTCAAAAGGTGGCGGAGGGACTTTTGAGAAGGTGGCTGATGAGGAGACCAGACTTCGGGTGCGGTCGAAATCGTAGTTCTCCTGAAACCAGTCCCTCCGCCGAGGCTCATAAAATGGCGCTTAATTCCAGTATGGCCATGTTTCAATTTTTATTATTCGGACATCCAAACCACGTCGGGCTCCATATCGTTGAGCTATTTAATGAAACGGCATATTCAAAAAAATACAAGCCTCAATAGGTGGTGAGTTGCAATAGTTAAAGGATTTAAATGCAAGGGGTGTTCCAGGTAAATTTTTTTATAAAAGTTGAAACTTTTCATAGTGTTATGAATTGCCTTGCTATAAGATTTGATAAAAATCATGCAGGTGAAACCCTACAGGACGCAGTCGACTTCCTTCAGAAGTAGCGGGGCATACGGGTAGGAACCAGTCATGGACATTATGATCGTTTAATTAATCCATCAATGGATAATATTCATCAATCGCCTCACTGAAGGGAAGCATGTGATAGCCTGTTTGAGCTAGGGAAAAGCTCATTACGAACGCCAGGAATAGAGGGGTCCCGGAACTCCACATATATTGAAATGGGAAAGTATGAGAAATATTCAACAGTCCCGGTAATGGATGAATGAGTCACGACGAGGGATGACTCGTGGGCATGAAACGGAAAGTCCGGGATTTTACAGAAGTCATTAGGATTGAGCCGGCTCAAAATAATTTCAAATTGGGGCGGATGGTCTAGGGTACCTCATTATGAACTGGAGCGTATTTATTTTGGTACTGTTTCGACTTTGCACTGAGGAATCGGCTCGCCCTTAGGGGAATGGCCATCTTGGAGAACTTTAAAATCCAAAAAAATGCTCGGGTCTTCTGGTCTCATGTTGCCAAATAGATGGTGAATGCCATTCTCTAAAAAATCCTGACGGAGTGGACTGGGAATTTTTGATGGATATTCTGGATAAACAAAAATCAGGAATCATAGTTGAGGAAGCCACCAGGCTATCGTGATGCAACATAAAGAAATGTTTGACAGGGCAAGGCTTGATTCATTGAGGGTGAAAAGATCAGGTTAAAAGGTTGTTTTATGAAGGGATTTCATGTAGCTTTGCTCGCAGGACTCTTGACCTGGATCCTACCAAAAGGCATTCTTAAATGAGGAGGCTGGAGTAGAGGTCAGGAATGACACATTTGAGTTCTTGACACAATTCGAAGGGACTGCCTACAGTTTTGAAATAAGATTATCATAAGGAAAGACAGAGTCCTTGTTAGAGTAATTCTTGAAGGGCATGAAGAATCAAATTGAATGAGATGTGGCCGAGGCATCCGTCAGTCAAGAAAGGGAAATGGTGGAGGTAAAAACATGATCGAAGTATTGTCTTTTTCGAATGTCTGGAAAGTAGGGAAATTTGGCTTATTGGGCGGATGCCTGATTGCGATAATGGCGGGGTGTAGTTCCAAACTACAAACGACGGTTATCAGTGTGACTGAACCTCCTGCCAAGCCCGAAGAAGTAGCAAAGGTTGAACCTGTGACGCCACCTGTTGAGGCGGTCGTTCAGCCACCCGTGCAAGCCGAAACGTTCATAGGGATTCCGCCTATGGACATTCCTGTTGAAGAGCCTGTCCGCCCGGTTATTCGTCCCTCGGCTCCCGCTGATATTTTTGCTACTCCTCGAACGACAGTCGCCGAACCTACTGCCTCTTCGCCTCTAGAAGCTCCCCTGGTAGCTGAACCCGTCATTCCTCCGTCTCCTATCATACCAACCACACCAGGCCAGGCTTCTCCTCAAGAATCATCGCAAGTGGTTGGGATCCCGCCGATTGCGCTTGAACCGGAAATGCCGGCACGACCGGTAATTCGGGAAGACGCGGCTCCGCCGGAACAAATGATCGCTCGGGTGGAACCCGAGGCGGACAAATCGGCCCAGCAAACCCCAGCGATGCCCGAAGTGATTGAAAAGAAAACGGAAGCTTTGCTCAAATCCCTGGGAGATATTTATTTCGATTATGACCGATTTTCTATTCGGGCTGATGCGATCTCCGTTCTGCAAGAAAATGCCCAAGCACTGGCATCCGGCTTAGCGAATAACAAGATTGTAATCGAGGGACATTGTGATCAGCGTGGCACGGAAAGTTATAACATGGTGCTTGGTGAGCGACGAGCAAATGCGGTGAGGGAATATTTAGTGGATTTGGGCGTCCCCAGTGAAAATCTGCAGGTTGTGAGTTATGGAAAAGAGAAGCCGTTTTGCACCGATCAGAATGAAGAGTGCTGGCAGGAAAACCGACGTGGTCATTTTGTCGTACAGTAAGAGTTTATAAGTCAATTTACCTAGAGGCATGCCTTGGGGGAGCGTCTGGAGTGGAGAATAGGGGAGTCAATTCTTCCTAAGGGTCTGTCCGGTCCATTGTTTGTGCTCCCCCATTTAAATTATCGGCAATCTGCTGAATCTTCTGCTTGAGCCTTTACCTCTTCCATATCCAGCCGCTGACAATCCTTTGGTTTTTCCCCATCATCAGAGCTCGCCTCAATCCACTTAAGTCGGTCAGCCAGGCCTAAGAAAGAGAATGCCATAAGGCCGGGACCGTTCTATGAGCTTCATTTTATGTGACCGATTTGTCAAGAAAGGTGCAGGGAATGGAACTATGTCAAAATCTGTTCGCCAATATTCCTGAACACTTTGACCACGAATTGACGAGTGAGGTATTGAGGAGTCGTTCTGTACGAATTGAACGGATCGTGTCAAGGGGTCAGGCATCTCCACCAGACTTTTGGTATGACCAGGCTGAGCATGAATGGGTTGTGGTACTGGCAGGAAAAGCCACACTCAAAATTGAGGGACAACCTGAAATGATGCTTGGTCCTGGGGATACGCTTTATCTTTCCGCCCATACCAGGCATCGTGTGGAATGGACCGATCCCCAACGAGATACGATCTGGCTTGCAGTGTATTGGAGGGACTGAGCCTTGCCGGGGGGCAAGCTTAATGCCGTGGGATACGTTCCTCTGTGGGAGGTTCATTGCTCAGCGTGCTCATGAGTCGGCGGCCCGGAAAACGGGCGAGAATATTTAGTTGAATGCAAGAATAATGAAAGGGGTGATAAGCCAGAATGCTCCTTTGAGCAGGAAAAGACCACTCCATACCATCCAAACTTTTTCATCCAGGTAAGTTCCTGTAAAGGATTCTGGAATACCCCGGTTTTCAATGTGCGCATGGTTGTCTTCTCTTCCCCGGTAAAGAGATGAAGCCCGCCGCTGCGTGGGTTTTTCAGGCAGCGGATTGCGTACTTTTGGCCCTCATGTAGCCATGGTCCTTGGGGCTTGTGGTTTCCCCATAAAGCTCCCTCTGAATAGCCGTGGAATAATTTTGGGTACTCGTTCTTGATAATCTTTATACGCCTCTCCATGGAAAGCCACCAAATCCTTCTCTTCCGATTGAATGGACATCAGGATATAGATGGTGGTCGTCACCGAAAAGACCAGATGGGCAACCGTCATCGTGGGAGTGGCCCAGAAGGCCAAGAGCCAACCGACATAGAGAGGATGCCGTACCTGCCGATACAGGGCCGGGGTCTTGAACGGTAATGGTGTGTACTCTTGTTTTCGCAGATAGAGCCAGACCTGCCGCATACCGAACAAATCAAAATGATTGATGAGGAATGTGGCCATGAGAATTAATCCCCAACCCGCCGCAAACTGGCCATACAGCAGGCCCTGCTCGACTGGGTCTTGAATGTGCCAAATTCTGCCTCCCATGGGTTGCCAGGCATAAAACAAGAGAGCCAGTGCAATGTTGGTACAGAGCAAATAAGTGCTACGTTCAATTCCCAACAGAAACGAATTGATGGCCAGAGCCTGCCAGACTGGAACCCCGGGTTGGCCATCAATGGTATTGGAGACGCCAAAATTTCCCAGAAAGCCTACGGCATCTATAAAGATGCCAAGGAAAGATAGGTAGCACAGGGTGCCATAGATAAAAAAACACGAGACGTTTCATGATCGTAGCTCCTTTTGATTCGGAAGTTTAAGGGCCGACTGCCTCAGGTTTGGCCTGAGGCAATCAGCTATGTCTCTGGTCAGTTGGTCCCTTTTGTATCTACCGAAATGGCCACCGGCACGGGATTGGATACAATGTCGAAAACAGGGGAATACTTCGTCAATTCCCGAATTGTCTCGGCTGGCGCGTCACTTTTCACGGTGAAGTGTACCCGGAGGTTTTGATAGCCCGGACGAACATCTTTCGATAAACCTAGAAACCCGCGAAGATCCAAATCCCCCTCTAGCCGGGATTCCACTGAATCAATTTTGATGCCACAGGCGGCCGCATGATAGATCATCGACGTGGTTAAGCAGGACGCCAGGGCATGCAACACAAACTCCACCGGGTTGGCTCCCAGATCCTCTCCTAACAAGACGGGCGGTTCATCGGCATCAAGCACAAACGGCTCGGTTCGGGTCGTATCTTCTTTGCCCACTCCGTAAAACTCCTTGATCGTGGTGCGATTGTGCCCCCCATTGATCCAGCTGTTGGTGGCCCGGAACTGAAATTTGGCCAAACCGGGTTCGCCTTGAATGGCATGGATATTGGTCCCTAATTGTTCGACGTTGACCCCATTGATAGTTGATGGTGTGGCGACTGATGACATGGCACATCCTCCTGGTTGAGTGTGAAACAGCATGTAAAAAAAAAGTTGATCCGCCTGACGGCACATATCCTGAAGGCTCCGCTTTTCAGCTGGCGTCTGAGAGTTTGAATTTCGCTCATCCTGACTCGTCATGTTGTTCCTGCCTTCTCCTTGAGAACCTGTTTGATATATGCTGTCTTCCATGCCAAGGATATTTTGCAGGGGGTGTGCCAGGCTTAAATTTTTAATAAAAATCAATAAAAACAATTTGTTGCAATTTCATGAGGCGTGAAATTCGCTCACGAAATTTGCCGAATTGCGAAATTTCATAATTCAAATTTACGAAATTTCGCAAACTGAATAGAATCCTGGAAATGAAGAAATGCTAAAAGGGAATCGGAAAGAATTGAAAAAAAATGGGTAGAAATCGTGCAGGAATTATTTCGCGCGAGTAATGCCCAAAGCTTTCATACGAGATGCAAGTGTTGAAGCATTCATGCCCAGCAGTTTGGCCGCTCCTTGTTCACCGGATACTTTCCAGCCGCTTTGTTCCAGAGCTAGCAGAATATTTTGTCGCTCCATATTATGAAGTTCCTGAAGAGTGCGAATGCAGGTGGATGGCTCCTGTGTAAGAGTTTCTGGAGAGGAGGAGAGTTTCTCTTCAACATCAGGGAGGGCACGGTCAAGATTTAATTGACTGTTTTGGGCCGTAATGACAGCCCGCTCGATCACGTTTTGCAATTCCCGGACATTTCCCGGCCAATGGTACGCCGTGAGTCGTCCGAGTGCGTCAGGGGAAAGGGGGGTCACCGTCCGACCCATTCGTTGAGCAAAATGCTGAACAAATGTGTTGGCCAGGATGACCACATCTTCTCCGCGTTCACGCAAAGGCGGAAGATGGATGGGAAAGACATTTAATCGATAAAAAAGATCTTCACGAAATTTTCCGTCTTGGACCTCCTTCTGTAAATCCCGATTTGTCGCTGCCAGGACACGGACATTTACCTTTTTGGTGTGGGAACTGCCGACCGGATCGAATTCCCCTTCCTGAAGAACGCGTAACAGTTTTCCTTGAAGATCCAAAGGTAGTTCGCCGATTTCATCCAGAAAAATGGTCCCTCCGTCGGCCAATGAAAACCGTCCTTCCCGCTTTTTCGTGGCGCCGGTAAACGCACCCTGTTCATGTCCAAAAAATTCACTTTCGATTAAGGTAGCAGGAATGGCCGCGCAATTTACTTTGATGAATGGGTGATTCCGACGCCGGCTGTTGGCATGAATGGCGCGGGCCATCACCTCTTTGCCGGTCCCGGTTTCGCCTGAAATGAGCACCGTGGCTTCGGTATCGGCGACCTGTTGGATGTCCCGGAGGACGTGCACCAAGGCGGGACTATTCCCCAAAATTTCCCCAAAATGTTGGAGCTCATGTAATTCTTCTTTGAGAAATTCTTTTTCAATCGTGAGGGACCGAATTTTTTGTTCCGCTTCCAGGCGTTCATTCACATTACGAAGAATCAGGCTGTAGTAGACCCTTCCCTCAATATGAAATTGGGAAAGTGTGGCTTCCGCGGGAAATTCCGAGCCGTCCGGGCGGAGGGCCTTGAAGCCACCGGAAATCCAGAGAGATCGCTGGCCTGAAGGTTTCGTGTTGAGTTCCTGGATAAGAAATCGTAATTTTTCAGAATCCTTTTGGACAAGAGAGTGGGAAAAATTCTTACCAAACAAATGGGTGGCTTTGCATTGAAACACCTTCTCGGCAGCCGGATTGATTCGGGTGACTCGAAGATCTTCATCCAATTCAATAATGGCATCCATCGCACTGTCGACAAATCGCCGTAACTTTTGTTCTCGTTCACGGGTAGCGGATTCTGCTTGGAGGCGCTGGAGTTCGGCGCTCGCTCTTGATGCAAAAATTCGAAAAATCGTCTGCACCCGGGGTTCCGCCGGCATGGTTCTGGTATCCATGACCGCCAGATGTCCGAGGATATTTCCGACCGAATCGACAAGTGGGAGACCCATATAGCTGGCTGCCTTCATGCCGACGATATCCGGATCAATAGGAAAGAGATTTAATAAGTTGTCTGGAAAATGTATGAGTCGGGCTTGCTCGATAACGTGCTCGCACGGAGTCCCGGCAATATCCATTTCCCAATTTTTGAGGAACGTGCCATCTAAATAAAAAGCCAGGGCTTTCAAATGGCGGGATTCCGGAAAATATTCCGTGACCCAGGCGGCATGGGTGTGCAGGGCTTTGGCCAGGTTTTCCACCAGGGCTTCAAAAAATCGTTCCCCCGTGACAGTGGCGGTCCCCTCCAGGATAGTTCGGAGTGCAGTCTCTTCGTTGAGGTTCGCTAGCGGATTCTGAGGGGATCTTGTCATAGCGTCTTCCAAATAAGAACCCTATTATGATTCATTCGTTTTTAACGTGTAAAGATTGGGCTATTATAGATTCGAGGATGCTGGATTTTTACAGCATACAAATGTAGGGCGGTTGATGTGGTTTGGAAGGGGAGGGAGTTCGCAGGTGTTGTTTCAGACACACATAAACCTACATGAAATTTAAAAGAAACTTTGAGGGGAAATTGATAAGTTCCATATATCCGGTGTGGTAAAGTATTTTGATTCCATTTGTAGGGTATTACCTTGTTGGATGTGTCTGGGCAGGTAACCGAGGGAGCCTGATGGTAGACGTGATGGTGAAATCGCTTATCTATGTGGTTGATCCCATGTGTTCATGGTGCTGGGGATTTTCACCAGTCATTGATGAGATCGTTCGGCGATATCGAGATCGGGTCACGATCGAGGTATTGTTAGGTGGTTTGCGCCCCGGCAATACTGAACGGTTTGATGAGCGACGGCGTGCCTACATTCTCAGTCATTGGCATGCGGTCCATGAACGAACCGGTCAGCCATTTAACTTTGATTTTCATCCTGAGTCTTCGTTCATGTATGACACCGAACCGCCATCACGAGCGATGATGGTAATTCGGCAATTAGCTCCGGATAAGGAATTTGTGTTTTTGAATGCTGTGCAGGAAGCATTTTACGTGAAGAACCAGGATGTCACCCATCCGGAGATATTGGCGGATCTTGCCAGCACACAAGGTATTGACCAGGACAGGTTTATGGAATGGTTTCATGATTCTGCGATGAAACAATTGGTCTGGCAGGAGTTTGAACGGGCTCGCCAATTGGGAGTGAGTGGTTTTCCAGCCCTGCTTGGTCAAAGTGGTCATGACCACATCAGATTAACCCAGGGGTATCAACCCACAGGGGTGATGGTTTCACTCATTGACAAATGGCTGGATGGTCCAGCTTCCGGCAACGGCAGCTCGTCGGTCGGATAGATCTTTATCCCAGCATAAAATGTTGGATGATTCGTAGATCATGTGCTCTTGTTTATTTATGAACGAAGACCCTACAACCAGTAGGTCTTCAAATGTCACGGGAGGTTATATGATGCGGAAGGTTTCGAAAGTGTGTTTTGGGATTGGAACGGTTCTGATCGTTGGTTTTGGGTTTGTCACGGCTTCGGTTGCAGAAATGGCTAAGTGGAAACTGGATCATGATCATTCCAGGGTTGGATTTCAAGTTGCCCATATGGTGGTGTCCAAAACCAATGGCAAGTTTACGGAGTATTCAGGAATTGTGGAGGTGGACGCAGAGGAGAAGGAATTTAAAACCATTGAAGCGGTCATCCAGACCGCCTCGGTCACGACCGACCATCCGAAACGGGACGAGCATTTACGAAGCCCGGATTTTTTTGACGTTCAGAAGTTTCCGACCATGACCTATACCATGAAAAGCTATAAGAAAACCGGAGACGACTACACCGCTGTCGGAGATTTGACTTTGTTGGGGGTCACTAAAGAGATCACATTAATCGGAACGTTTAATGGGGTCGCTCAGGATCCTTGGGGCAATACACGGGCTGGCTTCACTGCTTCCGGCACGCTGAACCGAAAGGATTTCGGCATGAAATTCAGCAAATTATTAGATAGTGGTGGAATGCTCGTGGGTGATGAGGTCAACATCATTCTGGAAATTGAAGTCATCAAAGAAAAGACAGTCGAAAAAGTGAAACAAGAAAAAGAATAAAGTGATAGGGAGGAATGTGTGGTAACCGTCTGCATGTTCCCTGTGAGAATTCACGAGGAAATCTGAGCAGTGAAGGAATGGAGGAGGTTCGGTGCTGCCATTTTTTTGGTAAGCCAATCAGCAAGCTCAGAGCATTTTCCTCAAAGGAGTCGATAAATTCCAGATACCATCACCCTGGGCACGGATCCTTAGCGGGAAGCTGAGGATGACAGGCTGCGTGAGGCTTGTCAGCTAACAGGGTAATCAGTGAGAAGAGAAATTTGGTAGCGATGGCCAAATTTGCGGGTTGAATGGACTCCAGGGTATCAGATGGTTGATGGAAATGGGGGTGCCTGCCAGTGCTGACAACTGTTACGGTCGGCACCCCGGCCTCAAAAAATGGGACATGATCGCCCCCTGGGAAATATCCATACATTTGAATATTGTCGCCTAATCCCGCCTGGTCGGCTGCTTGCTGAGCCAGCATCTTATCCATTCGAGTAACTCCAACCGTCAGTGTTCCATCCCCCGCGCCTAGATGATCAAGGTTGATCATGGCGACCGTTCGATCCAATGGAAAGGCGGGATGACTGACATAGAGCGTCGATCCCAGTAGGCCTCGTTCTTCTCCGTCAAAAGACACGAAAAGCACGGTGCGTTTGGGTGATGTGGCGCTTTGGGAGAGCATTCTGGTCAGTTCCAACATCACTGATGTTCCGGATGCATTGTCATCGGCTCCAGGAAATAACAAGCCGGCTTGCCGGCCAAAGTGGTCGCGATGCGCACCGATGAGAATGAGTTCTTTGCGTAGCTCCTGATCGCGACCCGGTAACATGCCGATGACATTGGTCAGCGTTCCGGGTTGACTGTGGCTATCCCAATGGAATTGGATCAGAATCGGAAGGGGTCTGCTACGAAATGTCCTGATATCGTTGGCGGCCTGTTGCAGGGCTTCGAGCGAGTCATTGGCTGCATTCAAGGCCTGGTCAAGAAGTTTCCCATGTATCCATGCCCCAGGGATGGGGCGGTTATCGAGTGTTTCCCCATAGATGGCCAAAGGACCCTGCCCCAGACCTTTGCGGGCTTCATAACGACCAAGTAGTGGGCCGGTTACCGTCAAATAGCCTACCGCGCCTCTTTCTTTGGCGATGGCCGCTTTTTCTTCATGCGTGATCCACCCCGGGTAGGAAGGAGGTTTCCCCCGAAGAAATAGGACGATGCGATTGTGGACATTCATTCCCTGATATTCATTTATTCCGCGGGCAGGGTCGACAATGCCGTATCCCACAAAGACGACTTTGGCTGTGGTTCGGGTGGAAGGAGAATCCAAGATTGGAAGAAACTCCTGCCCTGAAACAAGTAACATCGTCATTGGCGTCCGGTTCGCGCCGATCAGGGATAGGGTGAGGGTCGATGGCTCAAGCAATTGAACCGCGGTTATGAACCGTTGTTGCAACCAAGGGAAATCCTGTTCGTGTTTTGAAACGAGGTTGGCCGGTTGTAAGCCGAGAGATCGGAATCGATCAACCAGATAGGCGGCTGATTGCAAGCTACCATCCGTGCCGGCCTGCCGGCCTTGATACGATGGATGACTCAGTTCGCGAATGTCCTGGATGATATTCCCAATAACCAGGGGTATGGATGGAGAAGAGGAGGGCTGATGGTCAAAGCCCAGAAGAGGAGTCGTGAGGGCGAGTCCTATCAAAATTTGGACAATGGGAAAACGTAACAAGTTTCTTACCTATTCCTTGTCATAACGGAGATTGAAAGACCGCGTGTAACCGGGGAAGGGTCTAATTGAATGTGTGAAAAAAGGAGCCTGTGGCGGAACCGTGCCGGGCGTTAGTCCTCCAAAGGAATGGTGATGACAATGGCCCCCATGAGGTCGCCCTTTTTGAAGTCACGCTTGGGGCTTAAAGGGTGAGCATTATGGCAAGTCGTGCACGTATCGTTAATCGCTGTATCGGCATAGATGGCCTGGAACAAGCGTTTTTTTCCGGTGGATACAATTCCACGTTGCGGTGTATCGGAATTGAGCGAAAGTTGTTCCAAGGCCTTTCGTTCGAAATCCGTTGCAGGCCCATTCCTTCGATAAATCGGCCACAGACTAATTAAGCGGAATCGAATGCCGTGCCCTGATTCCGCGACCAATTTGCTGGAAATATGGAGAAACTGCGCAGGAAGAGGAATGGCATTTTTGTTTTCCCAATCTTCTCGCGCCATGACGACGCCTTGCTCCTGCATCCTTTTCACGATATGCGTCGTGTAGACGTGACGGTCCGCCTCAACGATGGCATGAATAAAGTCTGCAACTTTCTCCGGTGATAGATTTTTCATGGCGTTGGATTCACCTGCTTGAAGAGATGAAGACACACCTATTCCTATGAGGAGAGTGCCAAGAATAACCATAGATAAGCCGGTCCTACGACCCCGTAGGCTTGTCATGACGTCGAACTCCTTTCCTTCGTCAGGTGGGCATTCGAGACGGGTAAGGTGATCAAACAGGTCGTCCCCTGGTTTTCTTCACTTTCCATTCGAATGTGTCCGCCTAATTTATTGATAATTCGATAGGCCACGGTGAGTCCAAGGCCCGATCCTTCTCCCTGCCCCCTCGTTGTAAAAAAAGGGTCAAAGACTCTGGGCAAATGAGTCGGGGCGATGCCGCGCCCCGTGTCTTTAATGTGGATTTCCAGATCGTGCCCTGACGCTTCTGTTGAAATAGTCAACTTCCCACCTTCTGTCATCGCTTGAAAAGCATTGCTGATGATGTTGGTAAAGGCCTGTCCAAGTTCCAAGGCTTTTCCCTGAATGGACGGGATGGGTCCCAGGTGAGTCTCTATTTCAATCTGAACTGATGGAAAGAGATCCTTGACCGTAGTCACGGATTGTTCCAACAGTTCATTGAGGTTAATAAGCGTTTGCCCTTCAGTCAAATTTTTTCCGGATTGACCGGTAAAGTCCCGAACGACGGAAGCCATACGTTTTCCATGTTGAACGATGCCCCTGGCATATTCTTTGATCTGCTCGGGATTGGTCTCTTCCTGTATCGCTTCGCCTAAACCAATAACTCCGACTAAAGGATTATTAAGCTCATGTCCAATCCCGGCACTGAGAACGCCCAAGCTTGCCAGTTTTTCCCCTTGGATAACCCGGTCCTGGAGGATACTTTCTTCCGTCGTATCCCGTAAAACCAATCCGGCACTTGGCCCCCTTCCCGGGCGGGCCTGGACACCAAACCAACGGTACCGGAATGTGCGCTGCTTGATCCGAATTTCCTGGCGATTGGTGCCCGATTGAGCCCAATTTGTGGGAACCAGGGGATCTTGCAACGAGGCGTTGGACGGATTGGCCTTTGTATTGTCTGAAAATGGAGGTTCCATAACCTGGACCGCGTGCATTTCCTGTTTAAGTCGGTCTTGTGTCGCAGGATCCAAGGAGAAAATTTGGAACAATGGGGTGCCGATGATCTCGCCGTTAGTGACGGCGAAGGCTTCTTTCGAGGCCTTATTCAAATATTCGATGTGTTCGTCCGGGCCAATCATTAGGACCGGGTCAGGCACATTATCCAGAATTTTAATGGTTGACTCCTCAAGGTATTTCACTTCCTGGGTTTTCAATTCAACTTGGCTTTCCAATCCGGCGAACTGTGAAGCCAGTTGTTGGTTCATACGATTGACTTCATCGGCCAATTCCTCAATTTCATCGCCGGTGGATAATGCTATGGGCTCACGATATTCCCCTCTGCCGATTTGCCGGGCAGCTTCCTGAAGGCGACGAATGGGTGCGGCAATTCGATTGGCCGCTATATAGCCCAATGTGACGAGCAGCGCCACTCCGAGTAATCCAAAAGCTGCCGTCCATTTAAAAAAATGCTCTATTGGGGCAAAAACCTCGCCCGATGACTGCCAGACAAACATATGCCAGGTCTGGCCGGTGGAGAATTTGGTAATCTGATTAGTATTACTCAGGGGGGCAAATCCAATGATGGAGGCTGCAGTGCCCCCATGGCCGTCGCTTGGAGCCGGAGTCCAACCGGCCTTAAGGGGGGTGACGAGGGGAATTAGGCGGGTGTCCGTAATTGAGGTACCGGTGGGAAGAATCGGGCAGCTCAAGACGACGCCACGGCTATCAATAAGCATGACATGGCCGGTTTTGCCAAATCGAATAATGTCGATGGAAGGGGCAAAGAACTCCTTGGCGTCATAAATCCGGTGCAGGACGCCGATGGCTTCATACCGCAAACTATCCATGATGGGGAGCGCTATAGTAAACGTATAGACTCCCAGTCGTGAATCAAACGCTACCTGGCCTATATACGGTTGACCGACTCCATTGTGGAATGCACCTTGCCACCATACTTCTTCCCGATGAAGGTAGGGAATGTCGGAATCCAGACTCGCAATGACCCGTCCTGCACGATCGGTGATAAATAAGCCACGTGTGGCAGACCGGGTAATCAGTGGAATGGGGTGGCCCGGATCCATAAAGGTTCCCCCTACATGTTGTTGAAGGATTTCGGCAAATGGTCCTTTCAGAATCCGTTGAAGCATGTCGGCATCCTTGGCGTTCCAGGCTTCCTGTTCTTGTTTGAGGGTGCGAGCCAGCTCTTGGGGATTCAACTCACTGAGAGCATCGCGGATGTGTTCCAGGCGTGCAATGATTTTGACATCCGTTGTCAGTAAGGCCGTGCGAGCCAGTTCATCTGCCATGACCAGATCAAGTTTTCTGGCTGTCTCTGTTGCGAGAGCCTCAAAGCTGGATCCATTGACCTCGCGAATTTCCTGTGTGCCCTGGTAGAAAGCCAGCAGGAGCCCAATGATCAAGGGGAGTGCGCCGACCAACAGCATGGACAGAACCAGTTTTTTGGTTAGTCCCTTTTTCCCCTTGGCGGATTTAGGTTCAGGGTTGTCCACCGGACACCTTTTCTTCTACAGGAGGGATGGCGGGGAAGGACAATCGGAAGGTAGTCCCTTTCCCTTGTTCGCTTTCGACTTGAAGATCCCCATGGTATTTTTTGACAATGGTTTTGACGTTATAGAGTCCGAGGCCGGTCCCCTGGCCTTTCGGTTTTGTTGAGAAGAAGGGATTGAAAATCTTTGGGAGGTGTTCCGGGGAAATGCCACAGCCGGTATCGCTGATCGCAATTTGTACGGTTCCGTTACTGTGTGAGGTGGTGATGGTGAGGCTGCCTTTCTCTTCCATGGCATGAATGGCGTTGGTGATAAGGTTGATGAATACCTGGAGTATTTCTTCCGGTTTAGCCTGGACGGTCAAGCCGTTTTGGAAATGTTTCTGAATCGTAATTTCTCGAAATTTGGTCGCAAATCTGGAAATGCTCAAGGCTTCGTCCAGTCTGGCATGGAGGTCGATTCTTTCGAGTTCCTGATGAGTGGATGTGCGAACATAATCAGTGATATTTCGTGAAATGGCTTGAATGCGTTGAGCCGCTTCATGGATGCTGGCGGCATGGAGGCGAATCCGATCGAGATTGTTTTCCTCTTGAATTTCTTCGGCCATCGCCAGAATGACATACAGGGGGTTATTGATGTCATGGGCAATCCCTGAGGCAAAGGTTCCCATGCTGGCTAATTTTTCGGATTGAAACAGTTGTGTTTGGATAAATGTTTGATGTTGGATCAACTCTGAGAGAACTTTGGCGGCGGTCCCTCCAAGCACTTCAGCCCCGCTGTGTTTGTGCTCCGTAATGTATGAAGGAAGAATGGGGTCCCCGGTCACGTCAATAATTAAATTCAGTTTGTCTTCCTGAATAAGCTTCAGAGGGTGAGAGACGGTCGGAATATTGTGAAGTCTGGCAAGTTGAAACCCCAAGGCGTGAGGATTTGTGTCGGCAATGCCCAGGAGACGGATATGGGGTAAATTAAGAAAGGATTCCAACATGGCCGTTCCCCCCTTGCCGGCTCCGAGAATGGCAATGTTTATGGGAGGTTCAACGGTCGCCATGGAATCCCTCCTTGATTGTTGGAGTGGAGGAGGATGGAAGGCTAAGGTTGGGTGGGGAGCATGAGAAGTTTCTCCATGTCTCAATGTTCATATGGTAGAAAGCCCTATCCTCAGGATAGGGCTTTTCTCGATATACCATAGTCTTCTTCATGGGAACCATTTACCCGCGAGAAGAAACTCGAAATCTGAAAAGTTCGTTCTGTCAGATTACAGGCGATTGAGATCTCGTTTTTCCATAGCGGTGGCCACGGATTTAATGAGCTTTTCTTTTTCAACCGGTTTAACGAGATAATCCACAATCCCCTGCTTGAGAAATCCCGTGGCCATTTCCATATCCGGGAATCCCGTCAGTACAATGAGTGGAACACGGGGGTATTGCTGTTGGAAATAATTAATGGCTTCCACGCCGTTAATTTTTGGCATGCGAATATCGGAAATGATGACGTCCAACATTAAGGGATTTTCGCCTTTCTGCACTTCCTGAATAGCCTTTTCCCCATCCTCCGCTTCGATGACATCATATCCGGCCTTTTCGAGCGTCATCCGTACTACTTTTCGGACATCAGGCTCATCGTCCACGACGAGAACCAGGCCGTTGGTTTTGTGTCCTCCAAACATTGCTGCTGTTGTTTCTGCCATTACTCTTCTCCTTTGTTGTTAGGTGAGTAGCCTGATTAGATTTTCAATTGGTCAGAGGGAAAAGAAAAATGTTCTTATCACTTCTGAAAGCACAATATTATCGTAATCAACCGATAAGAGAAAGGGTTAATTTGGCCTTAATATTGGGCATATTGAGAATGACAAAGGTGGATATAGGCTAAATCGCCCGGGCGTGCCCAATATTGTTCCTGATGCCTATCCGGGAATGGTCCTGTTTTCCTCCCTTCTGTCCATTTCGGTGTCTCCAACCAGGATCCGTCAACATTTTAGAGGATTCTCTTTCTCCTGCGTGCGATAAAAGAGAACCAGCATTTTTAAAAAGTGTCGCAATGGGGTGGTGTTTCCGCTCCAAGACTGGAATCCATCATTTTGTTTCAGGGCTGAAATGGTCAGATCCAATTTTGGCAGCTATGCCAATATGAGGAGACAGGGGAATGAACGGATAATGTTTCTGAAAGTTTACGGAGTTTGATAGCTCTGAGGGGAATTGTTTGAAAAATTTTTCACACGATCAACGAACTGCTCGACTAGGGAAAGAATTGTGGAAAGGGATGGAATCGATTCGGGTGCCAAAATGAACAATGAGCGGACATTATGTGAAAAAGGATGTGGATTACCAATTGGAATGAACGTGGAGGACCGTTTGGAGTTGAGGAACTTACTTAAGGAATGGGTTCACGCGTTTGGTCACTTTGTGGTTAAGATGATCGTGCCCTGCCAATCCGGGGAAGGAGGATGGCTTCGATAGTGACTGCAGAGTCGCAGATAGAAATGACTGGGACCGTCCTCTTCTCGAAGTTGCAGGCAAGTTAGAAATGATTCCTCTGCCTGGTCCCAGCGACGGGAAGAGAAAAGATCTACTCCGTATAAAAAATGTTGGATCGCTTCATGGCAAATAATATCGGCTTCGGACTCCTGCCCGAGAAGTTCATAAATCACCACTGGTTTCGTTTTTCCGATTAATTGAAAACTTCCTATTCTTCGAGTGAAAATCCCAGATAAGTGTTCTACGACGAGATGGGAAGCCAGCAGTCGGGTGCCAAGCTGCTTATTGAGGTTTTCGATTCTGGAAGCGGTATTGACGATATCGCCCAATGGGGTATAGGTAAAATACTCCCCAGCCCCGACCTTTCCCGTAAACATTGGTCCGCCGCTTAATCCCACACGGGTGGGAAGGGAATATTCAGGCTCCGACTTGTTGAATCGAGCCACTGCGGCCACAAGGTTCAGCGCGGTCTCACAAACTGTCGTGCGCAGTTGGGTAGTGAGTATTCCTGCGGGCCAAATGGCCAAAACCGCATCTCCGGTAATATCCGATACAATACCTCCTTGTTCACGCACAGGAGTACACACCGCGTCGAAATACCGATTCATCAGGGCCTGTAATTTGTCAGGGTTCCCCTCCAGGGCTTCCGAAACTTTTGTATACCCTTCGGCATCTGTGAGGAGGCAGAGGCCATGCACTGCCTGTCCTTGGCTTCGAATTTCTTCAATTCTTCGTGCGAGGGGTTTGATGACGGGGTTAGGCACATAATTCCCCAAGGCCTTCTCAGTGATCAGCCGTTGCCGGTTCACATCACGATACGTGCCGACCAATGCGGCAAACAGGCCAAGGGGAAGTTGAACCAGCAAGGGAATCACCAGTGGAAACCAGAGGGCATGTGTGATGAACACCCACACGATGACGCCGAAATACACCATGCCGAGCCACAGCCCAAGTCCTAACAGGGAGGCGATCAGGAGACCGCTCCGGTGTTGCAGACGTGAGGTCGACACCAGAAAAAATGTTGTCCCCACAAGAACCCCCCATACCAGCAATACGAAAAGGTGTAGATATAGGGGGAGTGGAGTCAGATGTTGTCTCTGAAGAAGATTGGCAAGCGCGGTCGCGGCAATTTCAACACCGCTGAGATCAAGTCCGTCTTTTGATGTAAAGACGGTGGGAAACCGGTCTTGCTGTTCACTTTGTACTGATTCGGATAGCCCTACAAAGACCACCTTTCCGGAGAAGTCCAGGGGTAATGTCCTGCCCAACCGCTGAGAGGAACACTGAATAAGCACACAAAAATAGGGAACCGTGAACACCGTTTTGGGGGGGCCATAAAAGTCTATAAACTGACTGTCTTCGGCTCCATAGGCCCGAATGAGCGAGGCTAACAATCTAGTATTGTCTGCTTCCTGTTCAGAGTGCGGGATGGGGAGTCTGTCAAGCAGCGTTGCCCCGAGGATCGGATGACCGGTAAAAATCCTGCGTAGGGCCTTGACCAAATGTTGCATGCCATCCGGCCCATGAATATCCTGGTGCCGCTGGGGCAGCTTTGCCGCCTCAGTGGGGACCACGTCCCGGAGCAGTTCCAGTAATTCCTCAAAAAGATGAAGTGAATACAATTGGAGGGCGAGAAAAGGCAGGGTGGCCCGGTGCGGGTTGTTCGGATCGAAAAGCCAGAACTGATTCACCCGGAGCGAACTGGTCGGAAGGGGATGAGAGGCCAGGCCCGTAGCCGCTTGAGCCAATTGGGCCGTTGGGGGAATACGGATCGAACCTCGAACGGGGTGGGTCTGAGAACCCGTCGTGGTTAATTTTTCGAACAGAATCACATTGCCTGCCTCACGCATCGCTTCGGCAAACGCGGCATTCTCTTCCTGTGATCCGATATCTTTGAAAAACAGGTCGAACACAATGACCTTCGCCCCTTGTTCTGTCAAACGGCGCACTAACCTTCCATGCAGGGACCGGGGCCATTTGTAGGGTTCCTGGGGGAGACCTAACTCATACGCGGACTGCCGATCGGTGGAGACCACGACCACGTCTTCCGGAGGGGGTCGAACCCCGCGTATCTGAAATAGCCAATGTAATCCCAGTTCTTCTTCGACATTAAAACCGACATGGAAGAGATCCATCACCACCCCTGTCAGACTGATGATCAAACAACCAATCATCCAACTATTAAATTTCGAGACGGGTTTTTGGAGATGTTCGGAATGCATGTGAGGATTAGGATAGAGAAGGTCCTCGTTTCGTGATGGAAACCGGTTCTTCCCAAAAAGGGGTAAGGCGTATGCTTACACAAGTCGGAATGCGAGACGACATAAAGGGCATCGGCCCCAGCGTAGGATTCTGGTACTGATGATATCCCGAGTAAAGAACCCCCCAGCAAGCTGGGAGGCATTTAAGATTTAGAAATCTAATTTCAGTTGTTTGGGATCATGTTGATGCGTGATATACCGACGAATCACCTCTGCCGTTACTTGGTCCCCTACTCTTCGGACAAAATAACCATCGTTCCACAATTCCCCACCCCACAATTGCTGCTTCACCTCGGGAAACTCCTGGAAAACTTTGCGGGCCGAAATACTTTTCAACCTCTGCGCTACCTGGGCAGGACTATAGCGTGGGGGGACCGAAAGAAATATATGCACATGATCCTCCATTACTTCTTGGGTATC
>NZ_JBQKUP010000020.1:0-21225 GCF_052156535.1 Nitrospira sp. T9 | reverse complement strand
CCGTACCGGCACGGGCCCCATGCCCGTTTGAATAACGCGTTCGGGATGAGGGCCGCTGAGGACAACCCTCGCATGCCCTTGCTCATCCCGTTGATCCGCATAGGTGGCCAAAAGTTCCGTCGCCTCCACCTTCAGCGCCTGAGCAATGAGCTGTTGGGCGCCGGCCCGAATGATGTCCATGAGCGAATCCTTGCTGACTCGATCTTCTGCCTCTGTTTTGCTACCCTCTTGCATCGTGGCGTCTCTCCTTTGTGGTTGGGGTGGATGTCTCGCAACAGCCATTGCAACCCGAGACGCCGCGTCTGTTCAACACAGCTCAAACACTACTTTCGAATATAGCTCCCAGCACCATGTGGATATGGTCAATCTGCACACTCCATTGCTGTACCTCCACATCGGGATTATACTGTTGGATATGCGGCTACTGCTCCTGCACAAAAAGCTTGATTGCCCCCGCAAAATGCGCCGTCGATACTTGGGGATCCACACCCCATGATATTGATGCGGATACGCCCCATGGCCAATGAGCCGAAACCTCCATGCGCCAGTGTCATCCAAAATCCCTCATGTGGCAAGGAGTCCCCCGCTTCCAGCGGGGAGCGCTTTCACCCACGGCCTTACGCCACGTGGTCCTCCGCGCTGGCTTTGATAGATGTGTATTGCAGAAAATTCTGAAATTGTAGGAACTGATTCTGGCAAAAAGTCTACTCAAGGAAGAAGGGGCATTACCCTGGTGTAGCCTCTTTTGAAATTTCTCGATGGTGAATGGTGACGTCATAGCCCAATGTTTTCAAAGTATCTTTCATGCTTAGGACGATCGCCACCGAACGATGTCGCCCGCCCGTACACCCGAAAGCAACGGTGACATAACTTCGTTGTTCCCTTTCGAACAATGGCAACAAAAAAGTAAATAATTCTTTCAAGTGCTCGAGAAAGACCTTAGCCTCCCTCGTGTCCAAGACAAAGCGTTGAATATCGGCGTGTTCCCCCGTTAATGGCTGAAGGTCAGGCACGAAATGAGGATTGCGAAGAAATCGAACATCAAATACCATGTCCACATCGAAAGGCACTCCGAATTTATAGCCAAAACTCATGAGACTAATTTTCAGGGATTGTCCTTCACCCCGTTCTCGATAATGTTTAATGATCCAGGCTTTAAGGTCGTGGACGGAAAATTCTGACGTATCCAGGACGCGATGGGCTCTAGCCCGAAGGCTTTGTAGCCGTTCACGCTCTAATTGAATGCCCTCAATAATCGGCCGATGTGGGAGTAAAGGATGCGGACGCCGTGATTCAGAAAAACGCCTGACTAATATATCATCCTGTGCCTCTAAAAAGAGCAATTCAACGTGACAGCCATCACTTTGCAAGGCTTCAAGATTGCTCAATAAATCTTCAAAAAAAGCCCGCTCACGAATATCAATTCCCAAGGCCACCTTCTTCACGTCTTTGTCCGGTTGGATACACAATTCAGTGAATTTTTGAAATAAGGCCGGCGGAAGATTATCCACACAGAAAAAGCCTAAATCTTCCAAACACTTCAGAGCTTGAGTCTTGCCAGATCCCGATGTCCCCGTCACCATCATCAATTGAAGAGGCAACGGATCGCTTTTCAAAGAAGATTCAGGTATTTCCTTCGGCATCATGACGCTTTCACAATCATCGGGCATGGACCCACTCTTTGACCCTTCAGGTTAGCAGGAACCAGAAACTCAATGAGAACAATTATCTGAAATATTCACAATGGGGTCTAAGGCCTGAAGTCCGCTGAATAAAATTATGTGGGTATTCGCTTTCGTTGGCTAGCAGAAGCAATATGTAATTCAGCTCGATATTTAGCTACAGTTCGACGAGCAATTAAGATATTTTTATGACGGAGCCTGGAAACGATTTCCTGATCTTTCAACGGATTGGCTGCATCTTCTTGTGCCACCATCTCCCGAATCATCTCACGAACAGTCACAGAGGACATATCCTCTCCACGGTTGTCAGCCCTTTGAATCCCTGCATTAAAAAAGAATTTCAGTTCAAGAATGCCCTGAGGGCAATGCAAATATTTATTGGTCGTCACCCGGCTTATTGTGGACTCATGCATACCCACATCTTCGGCCACCTGCTTCAAGACTAATGGCCGAAGATACTGAACCCCTTTTTCCAAAAACGCTTCTTGAAACTTCACAAGGCTCTTGACGACTTTCACAATCGTTTTGTTACGCTGATCAATGCTCCGTATAATCCATTGTGCGCCTTTCAATTTCTCCTCAAGATAGTTTTTCGTGTTCCCAGCATCTTCTCCTGAATGGGAAAGGAGTCTCCGGTAATATGGACTAATCCTCAACCGAGGGAGACCATCATCATTCAACAGCACGACCCACTCCCCTTCATACTTGACGACGTAGACATCCGGAATAATAATCGAGTTACTATCCGAAAAATAGGGGCGACCTGGCTTCGGTTCCAGACTCTCTATCACCCGAACAGCTTCATAGACTTCATCCAGAGTCACGTTCAATGTTTTGGCCACTGACTGATACCGTTTTTTCTGAAGATCGACTAAATGATCTTTCAAAATAGCAGCCACCACATTCATCGGTACCGTAGTATGCAGATGAGAGGTGAATTCAGTCTCATCATGTTGTAGATGATCCAGTTGGATCAATAAACATTCTGCTAAATCCCGTGCCGCAACTCCTGGGGGATCAAATTGCTGAATCTGGCGGAGCACCTCTTCAACATGATCAACAGAGCATTTCGCGTCCTCAGCTAATTCTAGAAGAGGCACCCGCATATACCCGTCTTCATCCAAATTGCCAATAATCATTCTGCCAATGTCCCGGTCATCCCCTGCAAGAGAAGAGAGACGGAGTTGCCAATCCAGATGCTCTTCAAGAGAAGTCGGTTTGGTAAGCGTTTGCTCATACGAAGGAAACTCTTCATCTCCCGAGTAAGCTTCATCCCGCTGAGCAGGCCGCCAGTCATTCCCTAAAATATTGTCCCACTCTTCGGAGGACAATGGCTCACCTTCCTTGACGGTTGGTTGAATTTCTGTGCCCTCACCCGACGGCTCACTTTCGGCACCAGACTCTTTCGCCGGCTCTGAGTGCTCCTCCCCCACCGAGGCTTCTTCATCCAGGGATTCCAATGCCAAATCTTCTAAGAGAGGATTTTCTACTAAGTGTTGAGCCAACACCTGCTGAAGCTCTAACCGAGAGAGTTGCAACAGCTTAATCGCTTGTTGCAGTTGGGGGGTCATCACCAACTTTTGAGATAACCGAAGGTCTAACCGAAGATCCATTGCAGAAACCCACTTCCTCTTTATTGGAACATTTTGAAGCGCTCGCCCAGGTAGACAGCCCTGGCTTTTGGACTATTTACAATGACATCAGGTGGACCACTTTCTAAAATGGTTCCTTCGCTTATTATATAGGCTCGGTCGGTAATGGAAAGCGTATCTTGGACATTGTGGTCTGTAATCAGAATGCCGATATTTTTCTTTTTTAAATTGGTCAAAATATCTTGAATATCTCCCACCGCAATTGGATCAATTCCAGCAAAAGGCTCATCTAGAAGTAAAAATTTTGGGTTCGTAGCTAACGCCCGCGTAATCTCCAAGCGTCGACGTTCTCCACCTGAGAGTGTAAAGGAACCATGCGTACGAAGCCGAGTCAGATCCAATTCCTCTAACAATTCATCTAATCTGGTTTTTCGGGTAGAAGTGGAAAGGTCTAATGTCTCCAAAACAGCTAACACATTGTCCTCAACGGAGAGCCGCCGAAAAATTGAAGCTTCTTGTGGTAAATAACCAATTCCACGCCTCGCCCGCTTATACATTGGCAGGGCAGTGATTTCATGGTTGTTGAGAAAAATTTCACCATGATCTGGTTGACAGAGCCCTACGACCATATCGAAAATCGTAGTCTTACCAGCACCATTTGGTCCAAGAAGGCCAACAACTTCTCCTCCCAACAATTCCAAGCTGACTCCTCTAACGACTTGGCGACCCTTAAAACTCTTTTTTAAATCTTTGGCGAAAATTTTGTGAAGAGATTTCGCCGGTGCTTCAGGCATTGGAATTCCTTAATTCAATCGTGCTGTTACTGAACAAAGCGAATTCTGGTGCTCAACTTGATGATCAACCATCAGTCATCCTATCTGTTGGTTGACCCATCCTTTTCAGTCATAATCTAAAAGACAATTTTTATAAGCACTATGAAATATTCTGAACGACCCAATAAATCTAATTGGACACTCCTGCAATTTTCAATTTTGCTCTGACTCTTCAATAATCACTTGGGTTCCACCTTCCACCACGCTCCTGTTTTCTTTTAAAAACATTGTCATCTTTGGACCACTAATCCTAGTCCCTGCCTGCCAGGCCACCGGAGATCCAGTCAGGATAACCTTTTCCTCTGCTTTGTAATACAAAGCATGTTGACTAGTAGCCCGACTTTCCCCTTTTTCAATTCTAACTTTCCCCTTTGCTTCAATATAACTAATTTCTTTTCCCGATTCTGATTTGGCTCCTGAAGGCGTGGACAAAGAGAGATCTGAGGCTGACTTTTCCTTAAAATACACGATCATCACATCAGAATGTACTACCAGTTCACCTTGAACCATTTTGACCGATCCCTTAAAAATAGCTTGGTTTTTTTCGCTACTGGCCGTCATCGTATTGGAAGTAATGACCGTAGAGGTTTTCGGCCCATCTCCTCTTCCTACGATGGGACCAAAAACCAAAATTAGCCAGAATATCAACCACCCAAGTGAGATCGGCAACGAAACTCTTATGGCGACACCACCTCAGCACGAACATTTTTGAGCAAATGAAATTCATTCTTATCCACGTCTCCCTCTAATCCTGTTCCAGTAATGATTAATCCATCTCCCTTAATTGTCACTTGGTCCGTGGTATAAATCTGTCGTGCTTGTTCGTTCCAGGTCAGTTTATCTGAAAATACTTGAAAACCAGACTCAAAGGTGATTACGGTTTTCTCGTTTTTACTCGTTAGCTCAAAGTCATTATTGGAAGTATTCATGACACCTTCTTCAGAGGTGATCCGCAATTGTTCTTTCTGAAATGCACTATCGAAAAGCCGCACCTGAACCGTCTCCAACTTAGCCTCATGCTCTTTGTCAAACACCTTTGCCTGGTCCGCATTTACGACCCATTTTGTGGACCCAGATCGAGTTTGGCGGTAAGTAAACCCATGAATCCATGCATCCGCGCCTTGCTGTTCCTCTAAAGTTACAGAAGTGGTTTCTTGGCTTCGCGTTTGCATATGATTCACCACACGATATCCGATAAATACGGCCATACATAAAACAAGCAGAGTTAAAATGGTCCTCGTACCATAAAATTGCATGAATACGTACTCGGTCGAAAGACCACCCTTAGGGTAAAAAACCCATAAAAAAGAATAGCACAGGGTCCAGGCCAAGTAAATAAAAGACCTTAACCCTGTGAAGTATCGAATGCGGAGAGAAGAAACTATGTTGGAGAAACGGAAGCAGTGAGAAATATAATTTTAAAAGACGAAGGTCTGCACATTCCTAACTGGACGGAGAAGAAACGACCACTTTCTCAGACTCATTCCCTTTTTCGACCAATTCAATAGCCACAAGTTTTGCAGCATCACCTGGTCGTTGGCGAGTTTTAATAATCCTTGTATACCCACCGTTCCGCTCAGGAAAACGCTTGGCAACATCATCAAAAAGTTTTTGAACAGTTTGCTTGGTCCGTAACACACGCAAGGCCCCCCGTCTGGCTTGAAGAGTTCCCTGCTTCCCCAGCGAAATTAATTTATCGGTGATACCACGTAGCTCTTTTGCTTTGGCCTCCGTGGTTTCAATTCGCTCATGCTCCATGAGTGATGTCACCAAATTTCTGAATAATGCCAACCGATGCTTACTATTTCGTCCTAATTGTCTTCCGCGTTTTCGATGACGCACAATACACGTCCTTTGAAAAAAGTTAGATATGGGATTCTGTTACTTCGCTCACTTTGGTTCCTAAGGCCAACCCCATTTCCGCTAGGACCTCTTTAATTTCATTTAAGGATTTTTTACCAAAGTTTTTGGTCTTCAACATTTCATTTTCGCTTTTTTGAACTAAATCACCTATAGATTTAATGTTAGCATTTTTCAGGCAATTTGCAGCGCGAACCGAAAGTTCCAATTCATTCACACTTCTAAACAGATGTTGATTAATCAACATCTTGCTCTCATCTCCGCCCTCTTCTTGGGCTGGCTCACCCCTCTCCTCAGATGGAAGGCAAATATCTAAATGGTCGCGAAGAATTCCTGCTGCTGAAGTAACAGCTTCCTGTGGAGATATGCTTCCGTCAGTCCACACTTCCAAAATCAGTTTATCATAATCCGTAATCCGACCTACCCGTGCACTTTCCACACTGAAATTAACGCGTTTAATGGGGGAAAAGACTGAGTCTACCGGAATGACTCCTATTGGCAATCCCTCTTCTTTGTTTCGTTCTGCGGGGACATATCCACGCCCTGGCTTCACAATAAGTTCAATATCTAACATCCCATCTTTATCTAAAGTAGCAATATGAAAATCTGGATTCAGGATTACCACGTCCGGGTCTACAGACAAATCGCCGGCTAACACTTCGCCAGGCCCCTTCTTTTTCAATCGAATAGCCTTCGCCTTATCAGAATGTAAACGCAACCGCAATGCTTTAATGTTTAAAATGAGAATCGTTACGTCCTCGGTCACACCTGGTATGGTCGAAAACTCATGATATACTCCCTCAATTTTTACTGAGGTGACAGCCGCCCCAGGAAGCGAAGAAAGTAAAACCCGCCTGAGGGAATTCCCCATGGTGGTTCCAAAGCCTCGTTCAAATGGCTCAGCTGTAAACTTGCCATAAGTAGGTGAAGCATTGTCCTTTTCCAATTCCAGCTTCGTTGGTATTTGGAAATCCTTCATGCTATTTATCATAAGGATCGCGTCTCCCTTTCTTGGTCCCAAGGCCATGTAAGTGATCAATTCGCAACATCCGCTCTATCTCAGGCAATACAATTACCGTGAGTACAGCTCCACTACAATTTGTTCATTGACCAATACATCAATGTCCTGCTTAGTGGGAATGGCTTGGACGGTACCCTTCAATATATTTCGCTCCATCTCTAACCAATTCGGCACTCCCCGGCCACTAGTAATTTCTAGAGCGGCTTGGACCGGTACAAGCTGACGACTCTTTTCCTTAATTTCGATAATATCCCCAATGTTCACAGTTACCGAAGCAATCGTGACTTTTCGGCCATTCAACATCACATGGCCGTGATTGACCAATTGTCTCGCTTGGCCGCGTGATGAAGCAAAACCTAGGCGATAGACAACGTTATCAAGCCTGCGTTCAAGTAGACTCAACAAATGTTCGCCCGTAATACCTTTCCGGCGAACTGCTCGGTGGTAGGTATTGAGGAATTGACGTTCCTGCATACCATACACACGTCGAAGCTTTTGTTTTTCCCTAAGCTGCGTGCCGTATTCCGTCGCACGCCCTCGGCGCGATTGCCCATGCTGTCCAGGTGGATAACTTCGACGCTCAATTGCGCATTTTTCAGTCATACACCTGGTCCCTTTTAAAAATAGCTTTACCCCTTCACGCCGACATAACCGACATACAGGACCAGTATATTTGGCCATGGACTTTCTCCCCCTATCTCCAGTTCACGAAAAACCGATAATGTAAAAAGATCCCCATAAGAAATTAGACCCGTCTTCGTTTTGGAGGCCGACACCCATTATGAGGTATCGGTGTCACATCACGAATAAGATTGACACGCAAGCCAGCGGACTGAAGTGCCCTCACTGCGGCTTCTCGTCCAGATCCAGGTCCGTTCACATAGACATCAACTTGTCGAAGGCCAAATTCCATGGCCTTTTTTGCAGCCACTTCACCGGCACGCGTAGCGGCGAAAGGGGTACTCTTTCTGGATCCCTTAAAGCCCTGGCTACCTGCACTAGCCCAGGTTACAGCCCCACCGGTCATATCCGTGATCGTCACAATAGTATTATTGAAAGAGGCCATGATATGCACGATCCCAACTTGTAAAACTTTTCTTTCCTTTTTTTTTCCCTTTTTAACACTCATGAAAGATCCCTTTCAGCAGCTTATTTCCTAACTTTTCCGCCAATCGCTCCACGTCGTCCTTTTCTCGTTCGTGAATTAGTTTTCGTCCTTTGGCCTCTTACAGGTAGACCCTTGCGATGTCGTAACCCTCGATAAGTGCCAATATCCATCAAACGCTTAATACTCATCGTGACCTCTTTCCTTAGGTCACCCTCTACGTCATAATCCTTATCAATTGTCTCACGTAAACGGACGACCTCATCCTCATGCAGGTCCTTTACCCTTGTTTCAGGAGCCACTCCTGTCTTTCGTAATATATCTCGCGACCTGGCCGGACCAATCCCAAAAATATAGGTTAATCCAACGTCAATCCGTTTTCCTACCGGCAACTCTACGCCTGCAATTCTAGCCATTGCTTACATTCCTCTCTTATATTGGGATTAACTTAATCAATCCCTACCGAACATCAACGCATCTCAGCCTTGTCGCTGCTTGTGTTTGGGGTTTGTGCATAGCACCCTCACAACCCCTTTGCGGCGAATGACCTTACATTTAACACAAATAGGTTTTACTGATGATTTGACTTTCACGATAACAACCTCTATTTAAACCGATAGGTAATCCGTCCACGAGTCAGGTCATATGGAGATAGTTCCACTGTCACCTTATCTCCTGGCAAAATTCTTATAAAATGCATTCGCATCTTTCCTGAAATATGAGCTAAAATTTTATGCCCATTTTCCAACTGAACCCGAAACATCGCATTCGGCAAAGTTTCAGTAACCGACCCTTGAACTTCAATAATATCTTCTTTCCCCATGAGGAAATTTACTTAACCTCCAACCTAGGACCACCCTGTTAAAATGCGAGGTGGACCTTTTGCTTCGATTGTGATGGTATGCTCAAAGTGAGCGGAGAGTGATCTATCGCAAGTCACTGCCGTCCAGCCATCTTTAAGAACTTTGACTGCAGAACCTCCTAGGTTAACCATCGGTTCTATAGCAAGAGCCATCCCAGGTTTTAATCGTGGACCCTGTCCAGGTCTCCCATAATTTGGAACTTGCGGTTCTTCGTGCAACTGACGCCCAATACCATGACCCACAAAATCACGGACAACCGAATACCCATGCCTTTCTACATGTGTTTGAATTGCAAATGATATGTCCGAAAGACGATTACCCACAACAGCCTGTTCAATTCCTTTACGTAAAGCTTCTTGGGTGACCGCAATCAATGATTGAGTATTCTCAGGCACCGCCCCAACTGAAACCGTCACAGCTCCATCTCCGTAAAACCCTTCCACAATGGCGCCCACATCCAATCCAATAATGTCTCCATCCTTCAATTCACGCTTTGATGGTATTCCATGCACCACTTCTTCATTAATGGATGCACAGAGGCTTTTAGGATAGTTCCTATACCCTTTAAATGCTGGAATTCCGCCCAAATCTAGAATACATTCCTCTGTAATTCTATCTAATTCCAGTGTAGTTATACCTGGCTTTACTTCATGAACCAGTAATTGATGACATTGGGTAACAATTTTACCGGCACGAGCAATGAGTTCAATTTCCTCAGCCGTTTTTATGATGATCATTCTATCCGGGTTGCGTTAAGAGAGCTATCAATCGCTCCCGAACTTCAGAAACTGACCCTGATCCATCCAATTCGGAAAGAACTCCCCTTTCCTTATAATATTGGATTAAGGGCTCTGTTTGTTTTTGATATACCAACAATCGGGATTGAATGGTTTCCGGTTTATCATCATTTCGCTGAATAAGGGGTATTTCACATACATTGCACACCCCCTCTTTTTTTGGTGGGATGGACTTAAGATGATATACGGCCTTACATTGTGGGCAACTTCGTCTCCCGCTTATTCGTTCAATTATATCTGCCTGGGGAAGGGAAAAATATACCACCCGATCAATTGCCCCCCCATTCTCCTCCAAAAACGAAGACAACTTATTGGCTTGGGCTACCGTTCGAGGAAATCCATCTAACAGAAACCCATTTCGACATTCAGGAGAACTTAATTTTTCTTCAACTAACCCAATCACGACATCATCAGGAACTAATTCTCCACGCTCCATAAAAAGTTTTGCTTCATTTCCAAGTTTGGTATGCCTTTCAACGCTCTCTCTCAGCAAATCTCCGGTTGAAAGTTTTTGAATACAGAAATTTTTGGCAATAAAATCTGCCTGTGTCCCTTTTCCAACTCCCGGAGGGCCTAAAAAAACAACCCTCATTATGCTACCCACTTCTCCCTTTTAATGACCCTTTTCCGAGAAAACCTTCATAATTCCGCATGAGCATATGATTTTCAATTTGTTGGGCCGTATCCAACCCCACCCCAATGACAATCAAAAGTGAAGTACCTCCAAAATAAAAAGGCATATTAAGTCGGTAAATCAATAATTCTGGAATAACGCATACGATAGCTAAATAAATAGCTCCAGCAAATGTAATTCTGGTCAATACCTTATAAATAAAATCCGCAGTCTTTTGCCCAGGTCGTATCCCTGGGATAAATCCACCATATTTCTTCATGTTGTCAGCCATATCAACAGGATTTAGCACCACAGCTGTATAGAAGAAACAGAAAAATATAATCATTCCAACATATAGCATTGTATATAGTAAGGATCCTGGAGCTAGTTGAGACCCGATGCTTTGAACCCACGGTACTTGTATAAAACTGGCAATCGTGGCTGGAAACGCAATAATCGAAGAGGCAAAAATGGGCGGAATTACACCAGCCGTATTAATTTTCAAAGGAATATGGGTGTTTTGTCCCCCATATACCCGTCTCCCAACTATTCGTTTGGCATATTGAACCGCAATTTTTCTTCGTCCACTTTCTAAAAAAACAATAGCACCCATAACTGCCAGCATAACGACACCAAGGACTAATAGTAAAAGGAGACTGATTTGACCAATCTGATATAAATCAAAGGTTTGAACAACTGCACTAGGAAGACTGGCAACTATGCCGGAGAAAATTATAAGAGAAATACCATTTCCAACACCCCGTTCAGTTATTTGCTCTCCTAACCACATTAGGAAGGCCGTACCAGCTACCAACGTAATCACTGTCATCAACCTAAAAGACCAACCAGGGTCAAGAACAAATGCTCCATCATTCATTCCTTCCAAGCCGAGAGCAATACCAAATCCTTGAATCAAGGCAATTAGGATTGTTCCATACCTTGTGTATTGAATGATAGTTTTTCTTCCTCGCTCACCTTCTTTTGCTAATTTCGAAAGATGCGGAACAACCACCGTGAGAAGCTGTAATATAATCGAGGCACTAATATAGGGCATAATGCCCAATGCAAAAATCGTGAGCCTCGATAAAGCACCTCCCGAAAAAATATCAAGGAAGCCCATGAGGGCCCCACCTCTTTCGGTAAGAAACTTGAAAAGCTCTTCATTATTGATTCCGGGGGTGGGGACATGAGCCCCAATCCGATAAACTGCAAGCATAGACAAGGTAAATATTACCCGGCTACGCAACTCCGGAATTTTGAAGATATTTTGAAGGCTTGTGATAAGCCGCTCAAGCACGGCCGATCACCTTTACTTGCCCACCGGCATTCTCAATTTTTTGTCTGGCAGTATCACTAAATTTATGTGCCTCAACAACAATCGGTCGATCAATTTCCCCAGTACCAAGTACTTTGACATGTGGGTTTCGCCCTTTAGTTAACCCAATTTCCTTAAAAACTGTTGGGTTAAAATTCATGGTTTTTTCCTGAGAAACTAGATCCTTAAGATTTACCACCGAATATTGTATCCGAAATATATTTGTAAACCCACGCTTGGGCAATCTGCGGGCAAGTGGCATTTGTCCACCTTCAAACCCAGCTTGATTAGCTCGACCGGAACGGGCTAATAACCCCTTATGCCCTTTCCCGGCTGTCTTCCCTAACCCGGAACCTGGCCCACGGCCAAGGCGCTTTTTCTTGGTTTTTGAACCAGGAGACGGATGTAAATCGTGTAGTTTCATGAAACAGCAACCTCAATAAGATGCCTGACCTTATAAATTAATCCACGTACCTGTTCTGTATCCGGACGACTGACAGTCTGTCCTATTTTCCTAAGTCCGAGCCCCAATAACACCACACGCATCTTATCTGGATGGCCTATTGTGCTCCGCTTTAATGTGATTGAGAGATTAGCTGGTGTTACCATGATTTCCAGGTTTCCTCACTGGTTTTTTATTTCAATTAATCTTCCATCCCGACGGCCGTTCGACGCATCTCTCTTACTTCATAGGGATCACGCAGTTGGCTCAAACCTTCAATAGTTGCCCTCACGGCATTAAACGGATTCCCACGACCTAGGGTTTTCGCAACGATATTCTGAGCACCAGCCACCTCCAGTAACGAACGCACCGCTCCTCCAGCGATGATACCCGTACCTTGTTTTGCCGGTTTCAAGACAATATGCTCTCCACCAAAATATCCATGCACCTCATGGGGAATAGTATTAGCTTTAAGGGGAATCCTGATTAGATTTTTTTTTGCGTGAGCCACGGCCTTAGCTATGGCAGATGGAACTTCGGTCGCTTTACCTTTTCCTACACCAACCCAACCATCGCCATCGCCAACAACAACCAAGGCTGAAAAGGAAAACCGTTTCCCCCCTTTCACCACTTTGGCTACACGGTTAATCACCACCGGCTTATCTTTCAAATTGAGCTCTTCAACATTAACCCTCACAGATGTGAATCCTTCCCTTTAGCAAAAGTTGGGGCTGAGCAAGATTAGAATTTTAACCCACCTGAACGAGCAGCATCCGCCAACGCCTTGACCCGGCCATGATACAATCTGCCACCACGATCAAATACCACTAGTTCAATTGGTATGGCCTTTGCCCGTTCAGCAATTGCCTGTCCCACCATCTTGGCTGCTTCAATATTTCCACCTGATTTTATTTTATCCTTTAAGCCAGGGTCACAGGATGACGCCGAAACCAAGGTACGACCATCCGCATCATCGATAATTTGTGCATAAATATGAGAATTACTCCTAAATACACTTAATCGTGGACGAGAAGATAATCCGACAATGCGCAACCGCACCCGCCGACTCCGCTTAAGCAACCTTTTTTGTTTTTCCAGTATATTCACAAGTTCAACCTACTTTTTGCCGGCTTTACCAGCTTTTTTACGAAGGATTTCACCAACATACTTAATACCTTTTTGCTTGTACACATCCGGAACCTTCATACTTCTGATTTGGGCTGCCACCAAGCTAACCATTCGTTTATCAATTCCTTTGAGAGAAATTGATGTTTGCTTGTCAACAGATGCCTCGACTCCTTTTGGCAATTTTATTGACACTGGATGAGCATACCCGACAGAGAAACTTAATTCACTTCCTTGAATTTGCGCTCGGTATCCAACCCCCATCACTTCAAGGTTTTCCTGGAAACCATCCTTGACTCCCTTTAACTGATTGGCGAGCTCCGCCCTTGTTAGTCCATGTAACGCCTTAAGTTTTGCTGAATCGTCATTTCTGGACAACGAAACTTCTTCTTTTTCTACACTGGCTTCTATTCCCGGGCTCAGTCCCCACTGGAGTTGCCCCAGCGGCCCCTTCACTAAAACGTTCCCATCAATGACCCGCACTTCGACTCCTTTGGGAATTGATATCGGCTTTCGTCCAATCCTCGACATGATTAACCTATTAATTAAAAATTCAAGTAAATAAGGTATCCACAATCACCACACATGGCATAAAACTTCACCGCCGACTTGGGAACTCCTGCATTGCTCATCAGTTAATAATCCACGATCAGTAGTCAGGATAGCCATTCCCAATCCACGCATCACTCGTGGAAGATCTTCCTTCCCGGCGTAGACTCTACACCCCGGTTTACTAATACGTTTTATCCCGGTTATGAATGATTTTTTTTGGCGACCAGGAGCATATCGAAGCGAAACTTCAATAACTGGGTGCCCATTGGCACCCGTAGCTGCTTTGTAGTCACGAATGAATCCCTCTTCCTTAAAAATTCGCAGGATATCGTTTTTAACCCGAGAAGATGGGATTTTAACCAAATCGTGGCCACGGCGTCCCGCATTTTGAATTCGCACGAATAAATCTGCGAGAGGATCAGTCATCGACATGCTAAAAACCTCGTATTGAATTATTTGCCAATTACTACCAAAAATTGTTTAACAAATACGCTACCAACTGGATTTGGTTACGCCGGGGATATCACCACGCAAACTCAGGAAACGAAAACATATTCGACACATAAGGAAGCGACGCAAAAATCCTCTCACGCGCCCACAAAGCGGACAACGATTATAGTGGCGGCATGCAAATTTTGGCTTTCGTTTTGCCTTATTTTTTAGTGCTAACCTTGACACGTTCGCTCCTTTCCCTCCTTAGGGTTTCCGAAAAGGCATTCCTAAGTGGGCCAATAAAGATTTGGCTTCATCATTCCGTTGAGCGGTAGTAACAAACGTAATATCCATCCCATGGATTGATGCAACATCATCATATTTTATTTCAGGAAACGCCAGCTGTTCTTTTAAGCCGAGCGTATAGTTCCCTCGTCCATCGAAAGCTTTTGGCGAGATCCCACGGAAATCACGAATTCTGGGTAAAGCCACCGATACCAACCGGTCCAAAAACTCATGCATCCTTGCGCCCCTTAAGGTAACCTTCGCTCCTATCGGAATTCCTTCACGCAATTTGAATCCCGCGATGGCTTTTTTTGACCGAGTCAAGACAGGCTTTTGCCCGGTTATTTGTTCAAGTTCGGCCGCGGCACTTTCCAATAATTTTACATTTTGAACGGCTTCCCCCATACCAATATTCAAGACGATCCTTTCCACTCGTGGCACCTGCATTGGGTTTTTATACCCAAATTCCTTCATCATGGCAGGGATAACCCGCTCATGGTACATCGCCTTAATCCGTGGAATATAATCCTTCGGTTTAACCGCAGAGGAACCGACGGCCTTTTCCTTTTCTTTGACTGTTTGTTTGGTTACAGATTTTGATTTCATCAGCTTTTATCCAAAACTTCATTTGGTGCTTTTTGATAAACACGGACTTTCCGTCCATCATCAAAAGTTTTCATTTTCATTCTTGAAGGTTTTTTAACAGAATCACAAAATGCCATGACATTGGAAATCGCCATAAAGCCTTCCCGCTCAAGGATTCCCCCCTGCTTATTTTTAGCGTTTGGTTTTGTATGTCGCTTAATTATATTTAGCTTTTCAACTGTGACCCTGGCATCTTTTGTTTGAACCTGGAGGACTTTCCCCGTCTTACCACGCTCCTTGCCAGCGATAACCATAACTATATCGCCTTTTTTTATCCGAAATTTTTCAGCCATATCCACCTACCCTAAATGACTTCTGGAGCCAGAGATATAATTTTCATGTACTTTTTCTTTCTTAATTCTCTTGCAACGGGCCCAAATATACGAGTCCCAACAGGATCACCTTGAGCATTAACTAAAACACACGCATTCCTGTCGAATTTGATATGGGAACCATCTTCTCTTCGACGGCCTTTTTTAGTTCGAACTATGACGGCCTTCATGACGTCACCTTTTTTAACTGATGCCTTTGGAATTGCCTCTTTTACGGCCACCACAATGATGTCCCCTAAAGACCCATACCGGCGCTTCGTTCCACCCAGCACGTGAAAACACATCACATTTTTTGCGCCTGAATTATCGGCCACGTCAAGATAAGTATAATTTTGTATCATTAGGTTTCTCTATTTCTTATTAACCGAAGAAATATTTAAAACACATATCCAGAATTCTAGGAAGCCACTCGTTTACTTAAAACCTCAGAAACTCGCCAATGCTTCGTCTTACTTAAAGGCCGCGCATAGACAATATGAACCTGATCTCCTATCTGACATTGATTCACTTCATCGTGAGCCTTCAACTTTGTCTTTCTTCTCAACACTTTTCCATACAGAGAATGACGCTCTATGCGAATAACTTCAACCACAACGGTTTTTTGCATTTTATTACTAACTACTTTTCCCGTAAGTGATCGGGGCAGAGCCCTGGTCTGTGTCATAATTAATTAACTTTCCTTACAAAGTCTTGGTTGACTAATTAGCCTTTTGGCGAAGAACAGTTTTAACCCTGGCGATATCTTTTCTTGTCTCACGTATTCGCATTGGATTTTCCATGCGTCCTAATGCCAATTGACTCCGAAAATGGAACAATTCCTGCTTCAATTTATTTATTTTTTCAAACAACTCACTTTTTTCTAAATTTTTTATTTCGTCCATTTCCATATCCCATACCTACAAAACAGGTATTTCTCCACGAATAACAAATTTTGTGGCCACAGGTAATTTATGCCCTGCCAAACGCAATGCCTCTTCTGCAACGGTTTGCGTAACATCATCCATTTCAAACAAAATCCTTCCAGACTTTACCGGGGCAACCCAATATTCAGGGTTCCCCTTTCCTTTTCCCATTCGAACTTCCGCAGGCTTCTTAGTAATGGGCTTATCAGGGAAAATTCTGGTCCAAATCCTGCCACCCCTCTTGACATGTCTGGTCATCGCGATACGAGCAGCTTCGATTTGCCTGGCCGTAATTCTTCCTGGCTCCATGGCTTTTAGGCCGAATACTCCATAGGCGATTTCACCACCACGGTAGGCCTTTCCCCGCATCCGGCCCTTTTGAACCTTTCTGAATTTAACCCTTTTCGGAGCTAACATCTTTCAAATACTCCAATCCCTTAGATCATTTCTATCTTTTATAAAAAACCTAATGAAGGCTCAGACTTTTCCAAAGAAGGAATTTGAGCATCACCTTTAAATATCCAAGCCTTAACCCCAATTTGGCCCATGGCGGTTTTGGCCTCGGCAAATCCATATTCAACATCCGCCCTAAGAGTATGAAGGGGAACTCGACCCTCTCGATACCACTCAGTTCTGGCAATTTCATGTCCTCCCAGTCGACCAGCGCAATACACCTTAATCCCCAATGCACCAAGTCTCAAAGCAGAGGCAACGCTTCGCTTCAACGCACGACGAAATGAGACCCGCTTTTCCAATTGGGTGGCAATGTTCTCTGCAACCAGCTGAGCATCCAACTCTGGCTTCTTAATTTCTTTTACCGTTACAAAAACTTCATTGCCATACTCTTTTTCAAGGGTGGCTTTTAACTTATCAACCTCAGCGCCCTTTCTCCCTATGATAATTCCGGGACGAGCAGTATGAATGATCAATTTAAGTTGATTGCCAGATCGCTCTATTTCCACGCTGGATATGCCAGCATGATACAAGCGTTTTTTAACCACGTCCCTTATGGACAAATCTTGGTGAAGCAACTTCGCAAAGTCTTTTTTTGCATACCATCGCGAATGCCATGTTCTGGTATAACCCAATCTGAAACCATACGGGTGCGTCTTTTGACCCATCTATTCTTTCTCCCCCTTAACTCCCAAGATTTGAAAAATTGGCACCACTACCCAGCCGGACTCACAACGATTGTTATATGACTCGTTCTCTTATGAATAGGGTTAGCCCTTCCCATTGATCGAGGGCGAAAGCGCTTATATATTGGACCACCATCCACATACGCTCTGGCGATTCTAAGATTTTCTGGGTCACCCAAATCCTTCTGCCCGGCGTTAGATACTGCCGAAAAGAGTAATTGCTCAACCACCCTGGCCGCTGACCTGGGGGTATATTTCAATATGGCTAATGCTTCAGCCGCATTCCTTCCCCTAACCATATCAACAATCAACCTTGCCTTACGTGGGGCCAATCTTACATGTCGAAGAATTGCTTTAGCTTCCGCCATATTTTTTCTACCTTGCTCAAATACCTATGACTTAAGAAAACCGAAAATTTTTTACTTTAACGCAACTGCCTTTTCACTCCTAGCATGACCATGTCCCTTAAAAAATCTCGTCGGAGCGAATTCACCCAATTTATGACCCACCATATTGTCGGTAATAAAAACGGGGATAAATTTCTTTCCGTTATGGACCGCAAAAGTTAAACCGATCATATCTGGAATAATTGTCGACCGTCTCGACCAGGTTTTTATTACCTTTGATTCTCTTCCTTCCCTGGCCTTTTCTACTTTTTTTGCAATATGGTCATCGACAAATGGACCTTTATGGACTGACCTTGGCATCGATTCCCCCTTAAATTAACGGGATTTTTTCTTTCTACCGGCAATTATAAAACGCGAGCTTTGGTTTCGCGGCTTTCTTGTTTTAAACCCTTTTGTCGGCTGACCCCATGGTGAAACAGGATGCGGATTCCCTTGACCAGACTTTCCCTCACCACCGCCATGAGGATGGTCAACCGGATTCATCACGACTCCCCGTTGATGCGGTTTACGCCCTAACCATCGAGACCGACCAGCTTTCCCAATGGTGACATTATTATGATCGGCATTCCCTACCTGCCCGATCGTGGCCATACACGTTCCGAGTATTTTCCTCATTTCACCAGACGTTAAACGAATCTGGACATAGCCCTCATCCCGGCCCATCACCTGAGCTGAAGCCCCCGCACTCCGAACTAATTGGGCTCCCTTACCCGGCTTTAACTCTACATTGTGCACCACAATACCGAGAGGCATTTCCATAAGGGGCAAAGCATTTCCCACCCTCACGTCTACCCCGGTACCAGCTTGAACTGAATCCCCAACCTTCAAGCCAAAAGGAGCCAGGATATAGCGTTTCTCCCCATCCGCATAATGCAAAAGTGCAATTCGAGCCGATCGATTAGGGTCATATTCAATTCCGGCAACCTTGCCGACAATATTTAATTTATCCCGCTTAAAATCAATCTTCCTATAGAGGCGCTTATGCCCACCACCCTTAAAGCGGGAAGTAATTCTTCCAGAGTTATTCCTCCCACCAGACTTGGATTTAAAGCTGGTAAGGGCTTTTTCCGGTCTTTTACGCGATAACCCCTCACCGGTGACAGCCGACATTCCTCTTCGGCCAGGTGAGGTTGGATTATATTCTTTTATTGGCATAAACTAACTTTCTTTATTTCAGAAATTGACAACGATTAAATCCACTAGGCACTTTCATATAATTCTATTTTTTCGCCCTCTTTTAAAGTAATGAAGGCCTTCCTCCAATCTGATCTCTTTCCGGCAAAACGACCTTGTCGTTTTTTTTTGCCTCTAACATTCATAACATTCACCGAAGCCACCTTAACGCTAAACACCTTCTCCACGGCCCTACGAATATCAATCCGAGTGGCCTGACGATGAACGGAGAACGCAATACCATTCTTTATTTCGCGTATTGCGGTAATTTTTTCTGTTAACAAAGGACGAATTAAAACATCATGTGGATTCACGTTACACCCAAATTTCCTGAATTCGTTCTAGCTCTGCCCTGGTTACAACCAACTTTTCACACCAAAGCACGTCATATACATTAAGGTCCTTACCATGAATAATTTTAAGATTCTTTACATTTCTTCCAATACGAATAATATCAGCCAATCCCTCGTGAATGACTAAAAGGATTTTCCCACTCGCCCCGACATTGGTTAAGGATTTAACCAATTCACGAGTTTTCAATTCTGGAAGTACCAAGTCGCCCAATACCACCAATCCATCTCCAGCCTTGGCTGCCAAAGCTCCCCTTAAGGCCGCCCGATACATTTTCTTTGGCAAGGTGGTGGAATACGATCTAGGCTTGGGCCCGAAAACCGTACCGCCCCCCCTCCAAATGGGAGAACGACTTGATCCGGATCTTGCCCGACCCGTATGCTTTTGCTTCCATGGTTTCTTACCGCCGCCCCTTACCTCGCCACGACCAAGCGTGGACGCTGTACCCTGCCTGGCACTTGCCCGCTGCATAACAACGGCGCGGTGGACCAACGAGGGATTAACCGACGAACTAAAAACACCATCCGTCAAATCAACTTTATCAACAGGCCGAGAGTCTGGGCCAATTACTGGAAAAGCATCAATAGATTGCATCAGCTGACCTTCCTTACCATGACCACCCCTCCAACCGGACCAGGCACAGAACCTGTAACTAAGAGTATGTTTTCCTCAGCCTTTATTCCAAAAACCGTTAATCCTCTTACAGTGATTTGCTTATTTCCCATGTGACCAGGGAGTTTTTTATTTTTTAACACCCTTGAGGGAAAAGAGCTCGACCCGATGGAACCAGGGGCTCGATGAAACATCGAACCATGAGATGCTGGGCCACCGGCATAATTATGCCGCTTCATAACCCCCTGAAATCCTTTTCCCTTAGAAACTCCCTGAACATGAATTGGCTCACCTTCAGAAAATAAATTTACGTCAACCTGGGAACCCACCTGCACTTCTCCGGCTGAACCAAACTCCCTCAAATAACCCCAAACTTTATTTCCTGCTTTTTTTAAATGCCCTAACTGAGGCTTCGTTTGTTTTCCTTCCGGCACTTCACCAAACCCAATCTGCACGGCATCATACCCATCGGTACTCATTTTCTTAACCTGCACAATTCCGCAGGGGCCAGCTTCAATAACCGTCACAGGGATAAGGCGTCTTTCCTTATCAAAAACCTGGATCATACCTAATTTTTTACCTATCAACCCTTTAACCATAATTCAATAATTACCTAAATTAAGTTGACTGTAACTAAGGGAAGCATTGACCAGAAACCTATAGTTTAATTTCTACATCCACACCGGCCGCCAGATTAAGTTTCATCAGGGCGTCCATAGTCTCGGGAGTAGGTTCCATAATATCCAGCAATCGCTTATGAGTACGAATCTCAAACTGCTCCCGTGACTTTTTATCAACGTGAGTCGATCTTTGGACCGTCCACTTCTCAATTCTCGTAGGCAGAGGCACAGGACCAGCAATGCGGGCGCCACTCCGACGAACGGTATCCACAATCTCACGAAGAGATTGATCTAACACCCTATAATCAAACCCTTTTAGTCGAATTCGTATTCTGCGGTCTCGATCCACAAAAACCTACCCTTTCCACTTCACCAGTATTTCTTATGCGACGATTTCCGTGACCACCCCGGCTCCGACCGTTCGGCCCCCTTCTCGCACTGCAAATCGCACCCCTTGCTCCATCGCAATCGGGGAGATCAGTTCACCCTCAAATGACACATTATCCCCCGGCATCACCATCTCGACC
>NZ_JBQKUP010000019.1:0-83009 GCF_052156535.1 Nitrospira sp. T9 | reverse complement strand
AGGGCCGTCGGGGTACGCGCGGCCTGCAGGGCAATCAGCTCCGGCACCGTCGTGGCTGTCGGATAGGCCCGGGCCGTGGCATTCCACTCCTCCACCACTACCGCCCGCTCCGCCGCCCCCATCATCGACAACGCCGATAACTGTGCCTGGGGTTGTTCAGCCATGGTCGTCAAGAGCGTATTGAAATGGCCGGCGATACGGGTGATCACATCACTACGGAACTTCCCCCGTTGGTACCAGAAGTTCACGGTCAGAGTCTTCCCAGGCAACACGTTCAACGTCAGGGGATAGTTCGTTTGTCCCTGCAACCGCGGCTGTTCGACGGCAAGACCGATCATGTCTTGTTCCAACGTTTCATCCATCGGATGGTTGTCGAAGACGATCAGGCTCTCGAACAATGATTGACCGCGCGGCACCTCGCTCCATCCTTGAACCTGCGCCAATGGACTGTGTTCATACTCCCGCAGAGCGCTGTTCCGTACGAGAATCTCCCGCAACCATTGATGGACAACAGCATCCGGAGACACGGACAGGCGAAGGGGCAGCGTATTGATGAACAGCCCGACCATTGATTCGATTCCGGGGATCTCAGCAGCGCGACCGGAAACTGTCGTGCCAAAGACGATGTCCCTTTCACCGCAGTATCGATTCAGCAATAGCGCCCATGCCCCCTGCACCAACGTATGCTCGGTGACCTGGCATCGTTTGGCACATGTACGAATTGCGTCAGTCGTTGACGATGAGATGGCCAGCGTGAAGGACCCATAATCTCCATCCGACTTCTCCACATTCCCTTCGCCTCCCAACAGAGTCGGCGAAGTAAATCCCTGAAGAGTGGTGCGCCAAAATTCTTCCGAGGCGGTTAAATCCTGCTGCTGAAGCCAGGCCACGTAATGCTGATAGGGAACGGGAAGATCCTGCGCCGGCTCCTGTCCGGATCGAAAGGTCTGGTACGCAGTCAGAACTTCTTTCAGGAGAATCGGCAAACACCAACCGTCCATGAGAATGTGATGGTGGGTCCAGACCACCTCATACGTCTCCGGCGCGACGCGGATCAGGGCCAGCCGCATCAACGGAGGCTGTTCGAAATCAAAATCGAGCTGCCGGTCCTCCTGGACAAAACATCGCAACCGCGTCTCCTGCTCGCCGGCGGAATATCCCTGCCAATCGAGCTCCTGCCAGGGAAGATTCGCCAACGGCATGACGATCTGTACCGGTGACGACACGTCCCGCCACATGAATCTGGTTCGAAGCACCGCGTGCCGGACCACGAGCCACTGCCAGGCCTTCCGGAATGCCTGTGCATCCAACTCTCCCCGCAACCGGCAGTGCATCTGTTCGATGTAGACACCGGATTGGGGTGCATACGCGCTATGAAACAACAGTCCCTGCTGTAACGCGCTGAGCGGATAGACATCTTCCAGATCCGGACAGACCCGCCGCGCTGTCCGGACGGCATTCTCATCGACAAACGTGGACGCATTCCAATTCAGGAGAGCCACTTCCGGCGTGGAAGACGATGAGGACGCATGAGCCGCCAGTTCCGAGACGGATTGATACTGGAAGAGCTGCCGTGGAGTCAGCAATAGACCCTTCTGTCGTGCGCGGGTCACGACCTGCAAGCTGAGAATGGAATCTCCGCCGAGCTCGAAAAAATTATCCTCTGCTCCGACTCGCTCAACTCCCAAAAGATCGGCCCAGATTTCACTCAGCGCCTCCTCTCCGGGCGTCCGGGGCGCCACATAATCACCCATGCGCTCCTGTTCGGGAATAGGTAATGCCTGACGATCCACTTTGCCGTTGGAGGTTCGAGGAAGTGCCTCAAGCAGGACGAAACATGACGGAATCATCGCCTCCGGCAACTGTGTCCGCAACGCCGTGCGCCAGGATTTTCTCTGATTGCCTCCTGCCCCGGAGGTCGCCACATAGGCCGTCAATCGTTTTTGACCCGGACAATCCTCACGCAAAACCACAACGACATCGCGAATATCCGTGAGTTCGCGAAGACGGGCCTCGATCTCTCCCAACTCGATACGCACACCACGCAATTTCACCTGGTGATCGAACCGGCCGAGAAATTCCAGGCTCCCATCGGTCCGTCGGCATACACGGTCACCCGTTCGATAGAGACGCGCGCCGTGCTCCGGGGCAAACGGATCCGGCACAAACGCCTCCGCGCTTCGCACCGGATCTTGCACATACCCTCGACCAACGGCACTGCCCCCGATACAGAGCTCACCGGGAACACCGATCGGAGCCGGTCCGAGCCACCGATCCACAACATAGAGTCGAACATTCCGAATTGGCCAGCCGATGGGCATACAAACCTGCTCCCGTGAAGGAGGCCCGGTGATCGGAGCCATAGCCACATCATCGGCACACTCGGCCGGCCCATAGGCATTCATTAGAGGGATGCGGGGGTATCGCTCAAACCAATCGCGACACAGTTGCGGTGGAAGCGCCTCGCCGGTCGGAAGGATCCAGCGAAGCTTGGACAACGAAAGCGCCGCTGAACAGGCTGCCGCGTCGAGCATGCCTTGCAAAAGCATTGGAACGGTTTCAGCAACCGTCACACCCGATTCAATCAGACACACCAACAGTGCTGCCGGATCCCGTGCGATGTCATCGAGAACAATCAGCGTACGGCCACCGGCCACCAGCGCCGCAAGAAATTGCCAGACCGAAATATCGAAACAGGCGGACGCCGTTTGCGCGACGACCGCGTCGGCATCCAGGCCCAGGACCGCGACTTTGCTCATGACGTGATTGACCAAGCCCCGTTGCGTCACCATCGCGCCTTTCGGCACCCCTGTAGACCCGGACGTATAGATGATGTATGCGAGTTGGTCCGGCGAGCACGGGCGAAGGGGATTAGTTTCGGACACCTTCCGGGCACAAATGTCTTCTATCGTCAGCACAGGAATTTCGCCTGATTGTGAGAGCTTTAACGAGGCGTCCAGTAAGCTTGGCCGAAACGCTTCTGCTACTAGGACGACCGCCGACCGGCTTAACTCGATGAGCCGGCTCCAGCGCTGGGCCGGATGGGTCGGGTCGAGGGGCAGATAGACACCACCGGCCTTGAAAACCCCCAGCATCATCGTCAGAAAAGGAATCCCACGTCGGTCAAGCACCGCGACAATCGATTCTATGCCCACGCCTGCCCGGATCAGAGCATGCGCCACCCGGTTAGCGGCTTCATTCAATTCCCCATAGGTAAGCGATTGCCCATCGCAGACGACGGCAATCGCCTCTGGAGTTTTCTCGACTTGCGCCTCGAACACCTCTGCATATCCCGCACCCACGGGTGAACAGCATTCTGAGTCGCGACTCTCCCCCCCTACTTGACGCCATTCCGATGCCGCCATGAACGGCAATTCGTGTACACGCCTATCAGGGTTCTCGACGATCCCTTGAAGCAGCTGCAGCAGGTGGTCCGTCATTCTGAGGATCGTGGATAGCTCAAAAAGGTCGGTATTATATTCGAAGGCCCCCTCCAACCCCTGTTCCGTTTCAGCCATATCGAGCGACAGGTCGAACTTGGCCGAAGCGACATCCACTTCTTGTATCTCAACGGAAAGGCCGGGAAGCCGGATGGCTTGAGACAGCGTGGTCTGGAGAACGAACATGACTTGAAACAACGGCGGGTGACTCAAGGCTCGCGCAGGCTTCAGCACATCTACCAGTTCTTCAAACGGAAGGTCTTGATGGGCTTGAGCGCCGATGACGACATCACGGACCCTTGCCAGTAAACGGGAAAACGGCGGATTTCCGGAAAGATCGGTGCGTAGAACCAGGGTGTTCGCAAAAAAACCGATTAAATTCTCAGTTTCAGGCCTGGTCCGGCACGCGACCGGCGTCCCGACGCAGACATCCTCAATACCCGTATACCGGAGCAACAACATCTGAAAGGCCGCCAGCAACGTCATGAATAACGTCACGCCTTCTCGACGGCTGAGGGCCACTAATTCCTTCGCGACCCCCTCCGGTACCATAAAGACATGCCGGCTTCCGGACGAGGCTTGGACTGCCGCTCGTGGGCGGTCGGTCGGGAGTTCCAATACCGGCAACTCACCGTTCAATTGTTGCTTCCAATAGGCCAACTGGCGTTCCAGCACCGCCCCCTGCATCCATTGCCGTTGCCATTCTCCAAAATCGGCATATTGAATCGGCAACGGCGGCAAGGAAGCGGTCATGCCCGCGATTCTGGCCGCATAGCACGCCGCAAATTCCCTCGCCAGGATTTGAGCCGACCACCCGTCGCATACAATATGGTGCAGCGTGACCACCAGAACCTGCTCCGCATTATGTCTTTCCAACAAACACAGGCGAATCAAAGGACCGCGCGCGAGATCGAACGGTTGCTGTGCCTCCGCGGCGACCGCGTGTTCGACCCTGTCATCGCTCTTGGGGATAGTGACCACTCTGAGATGGACTTCACGCTCCGCCGCAATGATCTGGACGGGATCCCCATCTGCGGACTCGAATGTCGATCGCAAAACTTCATGCCGTCTCACGATGTCGTTGAATGAGCACTCCACGGCGTGGCGGTCGAGCACGCCGTTCATCCGCACGGCAATCGCCGTGTTGTAGGAGGCACTCTCCGGCTCCAGTTGCGACAGGAACCACAATCGACGCTGCGCAAAGCTCATCGGGAACACATAGTGCTCCGTCTCCATGCCCTCGCATGACAGGGACTCGCTTCGAGCTGCTTCTTCGTTCAACGGCATTCGGTCGACGCTCCTGACGGCTCAGCCATCGCGACCAGGATTTGCCGTGTTCCCTTGTAGGGGGTACGTCCATGAGCCGCCAGCATATTGTCCAACATCAGCACATCCCCTTTCTGCCAGGAGAACTGTACCGCGAGGCAACGATAGACATCGCGAATTTCATCCAACACATCAGTCTCGATGGAAGTCCCGTCTCCATAACAGGCATGCCGCGGAAGATCGTATTCGCTCACGGCGCACAAGAGCGCCTCGCGCACGTCCGGCTCTAAATTCGACACGTGAAACAAATGCGCCTGATTGAACCAGACCTGTTCCTGTGTCACGGGATGTGCCGCCACCGCTTGGGCAATCTGCCGCGTCCGAAGTTCACCGTCCGGTTTCCACTCGAACATGATCCCACTCTTCCGGCAGAATTTCTCAACGATGGCACGATCCTCGGTGTTGAATACCTTTTGCCAGGGTAGATCGAGCCCATTGCCGTAGTTACGTACATACATGACCCGTTTCCGTATAAATCGTTCCCGGATACGCGACGGAATCCGTGTCAACACCTCCCGACTGTCGGCAATGGGCGTATACCCACCCTCCTCGGACGGCTGGCCGCAATAAAACCAGATCTTCATCGGCCATTCCGTGGTATAGGCCTGTTCGTTGTGCAAGGGAATATGTTGATCGGAAGGATATTCCGTCGACGTATAGACCTGCTGATACACCTGTGAGCGCGGCGTGGATCCGAATTCATAGGAGATAATCGATGGGGTAAAGGCCTTCACAAACGCTTCGAAGTCGGACGGCGACTCTACCGGCAATCCTCGAAACAAGACGCCGCCATGAATCGACAAGTACTCGTCGGCGCCGCGCCGCGCCGCGGCTGACAGGACGCTCAGATCCCGAACCTCCTGTGCCGTCATCAGCAACGGGAGACGAATTCCGGGGACGAGCGGCTCTGTTGAAAATAACGATTCCGTACCGTCATCACTGCAGATCTGAGGGGACATGGTACAAATTGTTTGACGATCATTATTCATCACGACACCTCCGGATCATTGTAGACTCCTTCTCACTCCACTGAACCGGTCCGAATTGGACCGCCAGCACCAAACGTCAAATCTGTCGGTCCCGCATACTCCACATTACTGTTCATACCCCTTCAATGTCGTTGAAACGGATTCTACGACGGCGGGTTGGGCGGTCCGTAGGAAGAAATGACCCCCTAGAAATAGCCGCAACTGAAACCATGCGGACGTCTGTGCGCTCCAGGGCTCCAGTTTCTCTTTTCCTACATCAACGTCCTCCATGCCGCCAAGGACCGAAATCGCACAACGTAACGGTGCTTCAGTGGTATACACATAGGTATCGCGCAGGGAGAAATCTGCGCGAAGCGCCGGAAGAACAAGTTGCATCATCTCCGGATGTTCAAGCACTTCCCGTGGAGTTCCATTGAACCGCCGCATACGATCGAGAAATTCGCCCTCCGGCAGATCGAACAGTGAATCGTTATCGTAGATCTGAGGGGCTGGACATCCCGAGACAAAGAGATGCACGGGTTCGATGGCAAAGCGCCGCCGCATCTCGCGTGCGAGTTCAAACGCAATCAGTCCCCCAATGCTGTGCCCGAATAGCGCAAGGGGTCTGTCGAGAGTCGGTTCGATAGCCTCCGCGAGTTCGGCCACCACACGCCTGAGGTCTCCGATGGGCGCTTCCTTCATACGCGCCTCCCGGCCTGGCAACTGGACAGCACAGAGTGCAATGTCCGCCGAAAGATATTGCGGCCAACCGCGAAACACCGAACGCCCTCCACCAGCATACGGGAAACATAACAACCGGATCCCCGACGTCTGTCGGCAGGTGACAATCCATGGGTGTGATCGGGCAGTGGTCAGCATGAAGAACCCGATTGTTCCGCTTGTTCGGCCATCCACTTTCGCAGACTCAACGGCCGCATATCCGTCCATACCTCTTTGATATAGTCCAAACATTCTTCCTTGAGACCGGTTTTCCCCACGTCCGTCCATCCCAGAGGATTGTCCCGATAGGACGGCCAGATGGAATATTGCTCCTCATGATTCATCACCACTTTGTAGACTGTCGTATCTTCCTCTTCGTCACTTCCCATGATTTCTCCTTATGTGGTTAGGGTGAAGTCTCTGGCGCAGCGTGCATTGCTGCGTCCGTTACGTCTGGCCCGGCAAGGGGCTCAGAGTGAGTCGCTGCATGGCCGGACCTGCTAACAGCGGCGAGGGAATGCCTCTGCTCCAAAAGGGATGCTGATCCCGGTAGTGAGGGGAAAACGGATTACCCGATTGTCCGCCCGGCATATGAAAAATCCCGTCTTCATGATGAGCCGGTGACACCACCATGCGCTGGCTTGCCGTGAGACTTCCGCTGATCACTCGCACGCACTGGCCGCAACCGGGCATTTCTTCATCCGGCATATTCAATAAATATCCCAACCCCGGAACTGCATTTCCCAACGGATGCACCATCTCAACCCGGTTCATGATTCCCCAGGTCAAGTCACTCAGCGTCACCACATGGTATGTGGCTTTTAGATCCTCAACGCTTTGCTCCAGCGCATGCAGAAGAAAGGCATGCCAATTCCCGAAATGCACCTGATCGGGCAGGAGTTGTGGCACTTGTGCGGTCAGAAGCGCGCGTAGCGGGGTATCCAGATCTCCGTCATAGACGAATCCTTCATCTTTCTCACGGCATACTTCTAAAAATGGAGTAAAGACCGAGCGCGCCAACGAATTCCTGAACGTCTTCAATAGCCCGAAGCCGCTGCTCTCGGCATCGGCTTTTCCATTCCAAACCTCAAGAACACGATGAACTTCAGACAGATGGGGATTCTGCTGAATCACAGGCCCGCTCAAGACCTGTAACGCGAGGTTCCGGTAAAATTCATAGATCTCCGTCGTCGTATCCAGTTGAACGGAGAACACATCCAACTCCCTGGCCGGGATCATGGTGTCCAAGCGCTTCGTAATTCGATACGCTCGATACCCGCCGGCGAATGAATGGCCGATCATGTAGGGCTCATCGCCCACCACCATGCGCTGATTCGCGTTCACGAGAAACCCTGATGGGGGGTCCACAATCCGCGGCAACTGATCCGGTTCAATAAATCCCGACCATCCCGCCCGGCCATCGGCCCATGAAAGACTGACGGAACCATCGAATCCATGGCGAATGGGAATTCGCCCCGTATATGTCCACGCAATATGACCATCCTTATCCGCAAGCAGCACATTATTCGCGGGACCGGCCGCGCGATTCACAACCGAAATCGCCGCCGACAGAGAACGGGCCCGATCCAGGTGCAACAACCCCACATCCACTGCATCCGGATCAAGGGCGGTCCAACGAATGGCCACCAGTCGTCCAAGCAATGGTTCGGATGCCAGAGGACCCCAGAGCGTCTCCTTTACCTCGACCTGCCGGTCCTCTCCATCCTTGACCACAATGGTTTCTTCCCGGATCGTCAAGGAACGCCAGCCTTCCGGAGTCGCATACTCCTGCCGATTACGAGGATTAAGTTCCACCTGTACAAGATCAAGAAAATCTCCCTCTACATTGGTCAAGCCCCAGGCGACATACCCGTTCGATCCGGTGACCATCACAGGAATTCCCGGCACAACGATGCCGGCCATCTCGACGTCCTCGTACTGAATCTGGACGCGATACCAGATATTGGGAACCGATACGTCCAGATGCATATCGTTGGCGAGAATGGCTCGTCCATCCGGTGTTCGGGATCCACCGATCGCCCAGGCGTTCGATCCCACGACGGGTTTGTCAGAGTTGATAATCGACGCCCGTGACATTCGGCTCGGGTCAAAAGGGCGCCGAATCGTTGCCAGAGCCTGCACCGGAATAGGGGATATCGGGGCAGGTGATGTGACGCCGCGCAGCAGCTTATCGGTATAGGCATCGACGGCAGGAAGGAGAAAGGTCAAAACGTCGTCCGGAAGAGCGCTGCGCATGACCGTGCGCATGCGTTCATCATCTTCATATCCGTTCAATGTCTGAAACATTCCCAGTACGACCAGCACACTGTCTGCCGGCCGCCAGATCTCCGGCCGGTAACCGAGCATCACACATTCGACTGGAAGCCCCTCCATCTGGTCGAGGAATGCGTTGACTCCTTCCGCGTATGCTTCCAAAGCCGATCTCTGCTCCTTGGGAATACGGCTCATGACGGCGTCCGCCACTTGCGTAAATCCGACCGTTCGTTGCTTGATGTCCATATCCACGACCGACTCCCCGAACACCTCAGCCAGCCGTCCGGCACTACTCCGACGCAACAGATCCATTTGAAAGAGGCGATCTTGTGCGGTCACGAACCCGAGCACCCGTAGGGCATCTAATCGTGACTCAGCCGTAATCGTGGGAATTCCTAGTGTGTCAAACGTTACTGTCACCGGCGCCTCTATTTCCGGCATTTGCACCTCGCCGTCCCGAACGGGCAAGGAGGCGCGCAGCACCAGCACACCCCATCCACCCCCGATCGTGACTAGGACGACAATGGCCATGGTGGCCATGCGAAAAGTTGTCATTCCCTTCAACCTTGCTCCGCCGTCGAGACGGCCTCGGAGAAAATCGTCGAGATCGTATCGATCTGTTCCGCTGTGACGATCAAGGGAGGAAGAAACCGCACCACACTATTATTCCGCCCGCCCAGTTCCAGGATCAGTCCTCGCCGCAAGGCTTCCTGCTGGATTTTGGTCGCCATAGCCGGCGCGGCCGCGAATGCACCCGACGTATCCGGAGTTTTGTCGGTGTGGACGATTTCCACTCCGACCATCAAGCCTCGCCCCCGCACATCACCAAGACTCCGTGAGTCCGCCTGTATCCGTTGCAAGCTGCTCATCAGCCGTTCTCCCATCCTGGCGGCATGCAACGCCACCTGCTCGCGACAGATGAAATCGATTGTGGCCTCCCCTGTCGCCATAGCCATTTGATTGCCCCTGAATGTGCCGGCGTGTGCTCCTGCCGTCCATCGATCCAACTCAGGGCGATAGACCACCACACTCAACGGCAATCCGCCGCCGATCGCTTTAGATAAGACAACGACATCCGGCACAATCCCCGCCTGTTCGAAGGCGAACAGCGTCCCCGTTCGACCCAAGCCGGTTTGCACCTCATCGATGATCAATGGAATGCCGCGCTCACGAGTAATACGGCGTATTTCCTGAAGCCAGCCCAGCGACGCCGGAATGACGCCTCCTTCCCCCTGGACCACCTCCAGGATCATCCCGGCCGGCTCCACAATGCCGCTGTTGGGATCGTCCAGAAGCCGCTCGATATAGGCACTGGAGAGACGATGCCCCTCTTCACCTCCCACGCCGAACGGACAACGATACGCATAGGGATAGGGGAGGAAATGAACATCGGCCATGAGCCCACTGATGGCCCTTTTAGGGCCCAGATCACCCGTCAACCCCAGTGTGCCATGCGTCATCCCGTGATAGGCGCCTTGAAAGGCCAGAATCGTACGTCGCTCACTCGCGACTTTCACCAGCTTGATTGCCGCCTCGACCGCATCCGCTCCCGATGGCCCGCAAAATTGAATTTTTGCGCCCTCTGCAAATTCCTTCGGCAAACACTCAAAGACTTTCTCCACAAAGCGGTCTTTGACCGGCGTCGTTAAATCCAGCGTCTGAAACGGAAGTTCGTCCCGCAGCATCCGGTTGATCGCCTCGACGACGACAGGATGATTGTGTCCAAGAGCCAAGGCTCCGGCACAGGCTAGACAATCGATATAGGTCCGTCCCTCGTTATCCTGAACATAGATCCCTTTGGCTTTCGTAAGGGCCAGCGGCAGGCGGCGCGGATAACTGCGTGCATTCGATTCTCTCAGCGCCTGCCGCTCCAAATAGGGATTGGCGCCCAGATGTTCCATCCGGGCAGTGTTACCGGTCGTAATGGATTCCCACATTTCATCGACATGAACCGTCATGCTTGTTCCTCCTTGAAAAAAGAACCCGCCCGTAGTGGTCCCGCAGCTCTCCCGGACCCCGTGGATTGAGACAATGCAAAATCCTGTTCGCTACCAATCATGGATTGTCCGACAACATCCACGATCATTCCATAATCCATTCGAATGCACCGATCGGCGAGCGAAAAATATTGATCGTCATGCGTAATCACGACAACCGTCTTGCTCCGTGCCTTCAGATCCGGAAGCAGTTCCGTATAAAACACTTTTCGAAACAGCGGATCCTGATCGGCTGCCCATTCATCGAACACGTAAAACGGCCGGTCTTCAACATAGGCTGTCAACAGCGCAAGTCGTTTCCGTTGTCCTTGAGAAAGCGCCTGGGTCGAGAACGCACCCTGCTCGATCTGTACTTTGGACCGGAGTTGCAATCGCTCCAAATACATGAGAGCCTCCGCATCCAGATGGTCCTTCTCGAGCCCCAGCAAGGAATCAAATACACAGAAATCCGAGAATACCGTTGAAAACAATTGTCGATAGGCTTCACGATTGGCGTCCTCGATCGGGACACCGTTGAGGCGGACCGTTCCGGACTCAGGTGTGTAGAGACCCAACAGTAACATGGCCAGCGTGGTCTTCCCGCTTCCGTTTCCGCCGATGAGAAACGTCACCTCACCGGGAGCAAAACGTAAATTGATCGGGCCCACGGTAAAACTGGAATCCTCTCCCTCCCGACAATACCGATGCGTGACCTCCGTTAACTCCAAACACCGCCAGCCTGTGGTATCTAGTTCCATCGCTGCACCGGAACCGCCCTCACCGGCAAGGGCCGTGTCAGAGTCGGCCAGCGACAGACCCAGCGCCTCAATTTTCTTCAGTGCGATATTCGCCCGGCCGACACCCGGCAGCAATTCTATAATCTGCGCAAAGGGACCCATCATGTACAACAGCACCAGCGTCGCGCCGACCATTGTCTCAAGAGGCAGATGTCGCCACGACGGCCACAGGAAGAGGATGACTCCGATGACGGCATAAAAGAGAAACATCCCCCAACTGGACGCGATGGAATACACCGTCATGCCCCCGACGAAGTCCCGCTGATACTCCCTTATGGTCCGTTGAAGCCACGTCCCGAGAAATGCCTCACGCCGCGGGCGATGTAATTTGAGTTCTTTGATTCCGGCCATGATGGAACGGAAATGTCCGAACAGAGCATCGTTGATCTCCCGGGCGTGTTTGAAATATCGCAATGCACGCTGTTCCTGCAGATTGAACGTGATGCTCCCGAGTCCCATAAATGCCAGAACGAGAATCAGCAGAGGCCAGGATAGCCATCCAAGATATGCGAGACAGCCCATCGTCGTCGCAAAGTTGACGCAGATCAGCGGCAACTGCACATACGCCTGCGCAATCACATCGGTGTCGTCACTCAGGGCCGCCAACAATCGATGTGAACCCAGTTCCTCAAACTGACGGAGTGGAGCTTGCAGAATGCGTCGACTCAGCTGCATCCGTAACTCTGAAATGGTGCTTTGGCCCAACCTGGTCAGCAGAATTTCCGACAGGGCTTTGGTTACCGCAACCAGTAACGCGAGGGCCAGAAAACTCCAGCCAAGCATGGACGACGATTCGGTCCCGTTCATCCCCTTATGGATAACCGCAATAATTGCGGCTCCTGCCAAACCACTCACCACACCGGCCAGAATGGAACCCAGCAGCAATCGCCAGGAACTCCGTATTAAAAATTTGATCAAGTTCATCGCAATTTCTTCCTTCGCGGCTGCCACACCACAATCGATCTCATACCGAAGCCCCGCGCAATCGTCGGGATTGACGAGGAATGGGAACAATTCTCGGCTCTTGCTGTGCCCCGGTGACTCGCGCCCCGCGGATCTGCGTGGCCAATCCCGGCACCGTCGGCGCATCAAAAAATTCACGGAGTGACAGCCTGGCATCGTAAAGCTCCTGAACCCGGTTCAACAGTTGAAGCGCACTCAAGGAATCGCCACCCAGCCGAAAAAAATCATCCTCCAGACCCACACGTTCGATGCCCAGAATCTGTTTCCACAATTTCGCCACCTCTTGTTCCAAGGATTCCACTACGTCTCCGATGGCAGACGGAGCCGCTCCCTGCATCATCTGTGATGGCGTTAATGACATCAGGGAAACGGAGGCGACCACCGTCGGCAGATCACGAATGGACACGGCGATCTGCGGGAGGTTCGGACCCCGAAGAATTCGATTCACAACATCCTGACCTTCCTGCGGAGTCATGCCATCCAATTCCGCTTCAGGAACCTGCAGGGTCTTGAGCCAAGCTTCCGCTTCAACCGCCATGCCCACCTGTCGCCATCGATCGAAATTCACAGAGATGAGGCGTGTTCCCTCTTTCGTTCCGGCATGCGCCATAGCATCCAGAAAGACGTTGGCCGCACAATAGGCAGCTTGTCCCACGCCTCCGACCACAGCCGTCAGGGAAGAGCAGAACACCACAAAATCCAGGAGCCTATCGCGAAACGCCTCTTGGAGCACCAAGGCTCCGAACACCTTCGGACGAAATTCATCCCATACGGTTTCCGGGGTTTTCAGCTCCAGAAGTCCACCGCCGGCGATTCCCGCTGCATGAAACACCCCATGCATCCGGCCGAATTGTCGCCGGGCTTCATCAATCACTCCCTGCATTTGCGCTGGATCGGCGACATCGGCCTGAAGAGTCAGAATGCGCCCGCCCGATCGAATCAATCCGGCCACACGCTCACGCTGCTCAGGAGTCGGAACGGTCCGGCTCGTCAGAATAACCCGCCCACGCACGGTACGAATGAGGTACTCCGCAAGGCAAAGTCCCACCCCTCCCAAACCACCCGTAATGAGATACACCCCTTCCTCACGCAGCAGAGAAGGTCCTGTGTCCTTTTCTGTAAGGATGAGTGGCTCAAACGTTTGGGTCCAACGATGCATACCCCGATACGCCACAACCGGTTCGGCATCGAGGTTGGAAACTTCGTCGATCAGGCGCCCGCAGAGTACATCCCGAAACGGCTTGGCCGCAGAGGCTCTTTCCAGGTCGATCACGCGGCACGTCACGCCCGGATACTCCTGTGGAATAACACGACAGGCCCCCAGCAACGTAGCCTGTTCAGGACGTAATGTTTCCTCGCCGGTGACATCATGTAACCCGTTTGAAAGCACGAGGATCGAGAGTCGAGCACGGCGCCGGGGTGCGAATATCTGTGCAAGAAGGAGCAGATGGAGGAATCCCTTTTCTTGCGCCATCTGCATGCGCACGACAGCGGTTGCCTCGTTCGGTTCATCACCGATTGTCCAGGCATGTAAAAGACAGGCTGGAAGGTGATCCCGGCTGGTCAACTCTCGAACCAGTGACTCATGATCATCCCGGGAGTCGGGTCTTACCCGGTAGGTCCCATTGGCACACCGTTCAAATCCCTTGCCGGCCAACACGGTGATCACCGATCGGCCCTGTCGTTCAAGCTCTCCGATAAATTCTGCCCCCGTCGACTGTTCATCCAGAAAAACCAACCACTGTTCGTCGGAACGTCGTTCACCCTTCGTCACGAGTGCTGACCGTTTCCAGGACGGTTGATAAAACCATTTCGAGAGATCAGTCTGTCTTTCACCGGACGCACCAACCTGGACCGGTTCAATCCGACCAGGCTCCACCCAATAACGCTGCCGCTCAAATGGATAGGTCGGCAACACAACCCGTCGTCGCCGGTTCCTGCAGTGCAGGCCACTCCAACCCACTCGAACCCCGGCCCCCCAAAGAGAACCGAGAGTCGCCAGGATGGCGGGCATTTCATCCTGTCCGGCGTGCGCCTGGTCGAGCCCATCTAGTGACGCCAGCACACTCAACCTGACCGGAACGGGATGTCTCCTGGCCAGATTTTGTAACGTGCGGCCGGGGCCGATCTCCAATAACACCGTCGCCGGCTGTTCCAGCAATGTTTGAACCCCCTCGGAGAAGCGAACCGTCGAGCGCAAATGACGCGACCAGTAAGCCGGATCTATTGCTTCCTCAGGTCGAATCCAGGTACCGCTTACATTCGACACCCAGGGAACTTGCGGGGCTTGTAGTTCGATTCCAGCAAGAAAGGATTCGAAGCGCTTGAGAATCGGATCCATCATGGATGAATGAAATGCATGAGAGGTCTTCAAGCGTCGACCTTGTATACCTTGATCCGCCAAGGCACGGTCCAATGCCGCGATCCGATCATCGGAGCCGGAGACTACGCACTGCCCGGGAGCATTGACGGCCGCGAGATCCAGCTTTTCATTCAGAAATGGGGTCACCTCCATCACGGAGAGCGAAACGGCCAACATGCTTCCGGACGGAAGCCCCTGCATCAGTTTTCCTCGCATCGCGACGATCGCCAACGCGTCTTCAATTGAAAACGCTCCCGATAGGCAGGCCGCGACATATTCCCCGATGCTATGCCCGATCATGGCGTGTGGGTGAATCCCCCATGTCTTCCACAGTTGGGCAAGCGCATACTCGAAGATAAACAATGCGGGCTGAGTCAGGCTGGTGTGATGAATCAAATCCGTTTCAGCGGCAGAGCCCGGAAACAGCACCGTCCGAATGTCCCGATCGAGATGCTGATTCACAATCGACGCGCACCGATCGATATGCTCACGGAACAGAGGCTGTTGCTGATAGAGAGAATGCCCCATATCCGGATACTGTGATCCCTGTCCGGAAAACATGAAGGCAATCCGAGGCTCTCCTTCCACAGGGCGGATTGCTCCTCCCCCAAACATCGAGTCAGAGAGCAGCCGGGCGGCTTCCTCGGTATTCATGGCTGTCAGCCAGCGCCGATAGGGAAAGGCCTTCCGACCTGATTGTAGGGTATGGGCAATGTCGGCAAGACAGAGGTGCGGATGTTGATAGAGATGCGTCGCAAGCCGATTCGTCATTTCGTTCAAAGCCGCTTCCGACCGGGCAGACAACAGAAGCAACTGGCAGCAGCTTTCATCGTCCACTGCGGACGCCCTCTGAGATGACGGAGCCTCTTCCAGGACCACATGCGCATTTGTGCCTCCGAGGCCGAACGAACTAACGCCGGCACGGCGGGGCGACTCGCCTCGCACCCACTCAGTCAGTGTCCTGTTCACATAAAACGGAGTGGCGGAAAACTCGATCGCCGGATTGGGGCGGACATAATGCAAACTTGCGGGAATCTGCCGATGGGAGAGAGCCAGCACCGTCTTGATCAATCCGGCAATGCCGGCGGCGGCATCTAAATGGCCGATATTCGTTTTGATTGATCCGAGTGCACAGAATCCGGTACGAGCCGTCGAGGCTCGAAAGGCCTGGGTCAGGGCGGCCACTTCGATCGGGTCTCCCATCGGGGTGCCTGTTCCGTGAGCCTCGACATAGGAAATTGAGTCAGGCGTCACACCGGATGCCAGGTGCGCCGCTCCAATAACTTTGGCCTGACCTTCAATTCTAGGGGCTGTGTAACCGACCTTGGCCGCCCCGTCGTTATTGATCGCCGAACCCTTGATCACCGCCAAAATGTGATCGCCATCCTCTTCGGCCTCCTGCAATCGCTTGAGCAACACAAGGCCCACGCCACTCCCACCGACAGTGCCTTGGGCATCAGCATCGAAAGTCCGGCAATGACCATCAGGAGAGACGATGCCGCCCTCCTGATAGAGATAGCCCACTTTCTGCGGCACACTGATAGAGACACCGCCTGCCAGGGCCATGTCACATTCACCGCTCAGCAAGGCTTGACAGGCCAGATGGACAGCGACGAGGGACGTCGAACATGCCGTTTGCACGGCTATACTGGGCCCTTCCAGGTTCAATTTGTAGGACACACGCGTCGAGAGTGAATCCTTTTCCACGCCGAGCATCGCCGACATATCAGCGGCGGACTGTAGGAGTATTCGGCGTGGGAATAAATTGAAAAGATATCCGCTGGTGCTCGATCCCGCGAAAACCCCGATCGATCCCCGGTATTGCTCCGGGTCATAACCGGCGCGTTCGAGGGTTTCCCACGCACATTCAAGGAACAGTCGCTGCTGAGGATCCATGACTTCGGCTTCTTTCGGTGTCATATTGAAAAATTGGGCATCGAAAAGATCGACCTCATCTAGAACTGCGCGAGCCCGGACATAATTCGTCCGATCAAACACCTTTGCCTCCACTCCCGACTCCAGCAACTCTTCCCGGCTCAGCGTGGAGACTGACTCGACCCCACCTTGAAGATTGCGCCAAAACATCTCAAGATTATTCGCACCTGGAAATCGACCGGCCATCCCGACGATGGCTACCTCCAAGCCCTCACCGGCTTGATACTCACTGGATGGCTCAGGGGCGTTCATCATTCACCCCTCGCTGTTGCTTGTCTCTGTCGTCGTTGCTGCTTCATCCGCCGCACTCCTGCTTCCCGCTTATCCATAACCTGTTGCGTTGTAGTTTCTTCGATAATCGGCGCCCCATCCATCGACACAAACGCGGCCAATGCCTGAACTGTCGGAAAACGAAAAAGATCGACCATCGCCACCTCTCGCCGGGTTAAGGCTCGTACCTGAGTGAGGACCTTCGGCAACAGAAGAGAGTGCCCGCCCAGATCGAAAAAATTCTCGTGCAGTCCGACGACGTGAAGACCCAGCGCATCTTTCCAAATCGTCGCAATGGCTCGCTCGCAGTCGTTTCGAGGCGCGCCCTGCGGCAAAGACATCGTATCCGTCGCGGAGCGAGCCATGTCCTGTAAGGCCTTGCGGTCTACCTTTCCACGGGATGTCAGTGGGAAGGAGTCGAGAATCATCCAGGTCCCCGGCACCATATAATCCGGCAGGCGTTCCGCCAAAAATCCACGGAGACTTTGAACAATCGGTGCGTCATGGACACGAGGCACGACATACCCCACCAGTCGAGATTCACCCATCCGTTCATGACTCCTGCCTCCTAATCGGAAGCGAAGGAGTTTTCGCTGCGGTTCGGTCAGACGATTGATCCGTTGCAACACTTCCTCCATGTCACTTCACCGCCTTGACGACAGCCATGGAGTCTGCCCACCAATAATGACAATCCTCCGGCGGAACAAGCGACCGCACGATGCTGAGGGTGAATGAACTGAAATGCTGGAAGAGAAATCGCTGATGCCGTCGGCTAAAGGAATCGATCTCGTTCGTGTAATAGGTAAATACGCCCCCAGGCCTCAATAACTTCGCGGCCGAAGGAATGAAGGCTTCGGCAAAGTTAATGCTGTTGATCACCGACTCCTCAAACTCCGCTTCACTCGCCGGATAGGTATCAAAAAATACGGCATCAAATTCAGACAGTGTTTCAACCACTTCCTGCCATTGTCCCTGCACGAGACGAATATCCCGATCCGGGTATCGACCGGTCCAGTCCAAAAAAACGTTCATCACATCACGGTTGCACTCGATGATGGTATGCGAACGTGGCCGGCCGGCCTGAATGTATGTTGCTGAAATGCCCATTCCGAATCCAACCTCCAGCACATCGCCACGGGATTCTGTGGCAATGTCGGCCATCGCCTTCATCAAAGGCGTTTCCCAATCCTGCATAACCTGCTGTCCTTCGATGATCAGCTCAGAAGGCGTATATTCGGCCCGACTCCCCGTCCAGTTCTGTTCGATCCTGATCCGGTCGGACCCGGAAACAAAACGCCTGGAAATCTCGTCGAGAGCGACGAGATCGTCCGAAAACTCATCAAGCGCCCGGCGCAGCAGCCAGTTGCGTTGGTTTTCACGGGGCGGCGTTAAGAACTCTCCGTTGTTGATTTTCAGATACACATCAAACTCCGGCTTTCGATGGATCACAGTCTTCCTCCGTTCCTCAGCATCCGATTCCACGTCATACACCCACTGCGCTTCCACTGCGGTCAAACACTCCACTTCCTGTAACATCCGGTCTTGCTCGATCTCATTGAGGCCACCGATGAGGACCGGCCAGCCTGGAGCCCAACCTGATTCCACAAATACCCTGGCCTCTTTGACCTGCGGACATTGGCGCGCATGGAACTCAATGTCAGCAAGCTCGATCCGGAATCCACGAATTTTTACCTGTTCATCCCGTCGGCCCAGGAACTCCACCTGCCCGTCCGGCCCACGACGGACACGATCACCGGTTCGGTACACCCGTTCCCCTGCCTGACGGCTGAAGGGATGCGGAATGAACTTTTCAGCGGTGAGGGCCGGCAGCTGGTGATATCCACGCGCGAGCCCAAGACCTCCGATGTACAGATCGCCCGGCACACCGAGCGAAACGGGCTGCATATTTGCGCCAAGAACATACATCTCGACGTTGGCGATTGGTCGCCCGATCGGCACGGTAGCCATATTGGCCCAATCCACCTCAGGCCCCGGCACATAACTGCTGGCGGTAATCGTGGCTTCGGTCGGCCCATACGAATTGCACCACGCAATGTGCCCTCCCGCCACGCGTTGCCAACGGACCAGAGAGTCGGGCAAGGCCTTTTCACTCCCCACGATGACAAGCCTGATCAACGGTGGAACCGACAAGCTGATTCGTTCCATCTCTTCAGTCCACCCCACCCAGTAGGGTGTCGGAAGGTTCAGGACGGTGAGGCCCTGCTCGCAAAGAAATGCGTGGAAATCTGTATACGCCGGAACCGGCTCATTGGGGCGCAACACTACCGTTGCCCCGGCAATCCAGGTCGGGAAACATTCTTCGGCAGCCACATCAAAACTGACGGATGCGAACTGGAGGACACGATCAGTCGAAGCCAGTCCGTATTGCCTCACCATTGCTGTTGCGTGATTCACCAGCGCTCGATGGGAAATTCCTGTTCCCTTGGGCCGACCAGTGGTCCCGGAGGTATAGAGAATGTAGGCCAAATTGTCCGGGCTGGTGAGAGTCGGCAGATTGGTGTCCGGAAGGCAAGACACCACTGCCCAATCGGTATCGAGGGCAAAGACCGATGCCGCTTGGCCCGATAGCCCTCCGGAAAATTTCCCTTGCGTTAAGAGCAGCCGGGGCTCCACATCTTTGAGAATGATAGACTGCCGCTCTTTGGGATAGGCCGGATCTATGGGGACATAGGCGGCACCGGCCTTGAGTGTGCCCAGGAGACCGATCACCATTTCAAGAGACCGATCCACGCATAGTGCCACGGGAATCTCCGGACCGACTCCTTGTGTCCGTAAATACCGGGCAAGTTGATTCGCCCTGCTGTTAATAGAGGCATAGGTATACGAACACCCCTCACACAGCAGCGCCACGGCGTCAGGTCTGTCACCGGCCCGAGCTTCAATCAATTGATGCAAACACGATTCGTCGGGATAGAGCGCCTGCGTCCGGTTGCAGTCCACAAGAACATATGCCCGCTCGTTCGCCGTCATCATCGGAACATCACCCACACGGGACTCCGGACACGCGACAATCTCACTCACCAAGACGTGAAGATGTTCAGCCATGCGAACGATGGTGTGGCGCGCAAACAGGTCCGTACTGTATTCGAATACGGCTTCCAGACTCCCATCGGCCTTTTCTGCCATCTCCAATGTCAGATCGAACACGGATGTTTGGGTATTGACGTTCATTCTGTACGCCTCCAGACCTCCCAAGGCACGGACATCCGAGGGACGATCTGCCAGGACGAACATCACCTGAAAGAGCGGCGTATGGCTTAAGTCTCTCGCCACCTTTAACTCATCAACCAATCGCTCGAATGGAATCTCCTGGTTCGCCTGGGCGCCAAGTACCGTCCCTCGAATCTGATCGAGGAACTCAGAAAATGGTGGATTGCGGGAAAGGTCGGCGCGCAAGGCTACCGTATTGACAAAGCAGCCGATCAGCGATTCGCACTCAATCCGGTTACGGTTGGCAACCGGCGTCCCGACACAGAGATCCGATTGACCGCTATACCGGGACAACAAAATCGTAAAGGTCGCCAGCAACGTCATGAACAACGTGGTCCGATAGCGGTAGCCAACGGCCTGCAACTGCCGGACGACTGACGCGTCCAACATCCATTCGTACCGCGCCCCCCGATACCCCTGCACTTCCGGGCGGGGGAAATCGAACGGCAGATTCAATATGTGAGGAGCATGATCCAGACGTTGCCGCCAGTAGGTCACCTGTCGCTGAAATTCGGTTTCCCGCTCGCCTTCCCTCTGTTGAAGGGCCACATCAAGATACTGGATCGGAAGAGCCGGCAATGGGGAAACTCGCCCATGCATAAAGGCATGGTACAAGGCTGACAGTTCTCTGCTGAAAATTCCCATCGACCAGCCGTCCGCAATGATGTGGTGAATGGTCAACGACAACACATGATCCGCATCGCTGATGCGGAACAATCGAAGGCGAAGAAGTGGCTCCTTCATCAAATCGAACGGTCGACGAGCTTCCTCTCCGAGCAACCCTTGAAGCTGCTCTTCATGCTTCAACTCAGCAACCCGCTGCAGGTCCTCTATCGGCAATGGAAGGTCGAGACGAGGAGCAATGATCTGAGCTGGCTGGCCATTCTGCAGAACGAAGGTGGCACGGAGAATCTCATGACGACAAATAATTTCGTCGAGCGATCGACGAAGGACCTCGATATCGAGCACACCTTTCAGCCGCAGGGCAATGGGTATATTGTTAAACGGAGTTCCTGATGATAATTGTTCAAGAAACCAGAACCGTTCCTGGGTAAACGACAGAGGCGACGCTCCCTCTCGGGACACGGGTCGAATGGGTAACTCCGCAATTGATCCGACAGAGGGCTTGAGGGTTTCGATGTGAGCCGCGAATTCGGCCGCAGTCGGATATTCGAAGAGCGCATCCAACGGCACATCGACTCGCCAAGCTTCCTGCAAACGAGCCAACATCTGCATTCCGCGCAATGAATCCCCGCCCATGGCAAAAAAATTATCCTGCAAACGGATCGTCGGCTGTTGCAACACCTGCGACCAAATCTCGACGACCATCGTCTCAAGATCATTCCCTTGCACAATGTCTTCCTGCTCTCCCGTTTCGTTTCCGATTTCAAGAAGAGATGTCGGCAGAGCAGACTGCCCGATCACATTGAATGCCTGGTTAAGAAATTTCATGCGACACAGGCTTCGCTGAACTTTTCCACTGGACGTTTTAGGAAGCGTCCCAGCCTTGATGAGGACCACCGCAGCAACTTGCACTTCATGCTGTTCGGCGATGGCCTGACGAATCGCGGCTATCACTCTCTCGGCATTGAATGAGGAACGACGGGACTCCACTTCATGGACCACCACCAGGGACTCTTCTTCTTGCAGTGTAATAGAAAACGCCGCCCCGCCTTCAGGCCGAAGACTCATATGACTTTGTTGTGCCGTCAGTTCAATATCGTGTGGATAATAATTCCTGCCACGGATAATGATGAGATCTTTCAATCGCCCGGTGATGAATAGTTCACCGTCCTGCACAAATCCAAGGTCGCCGGTTCGAAGGAACGGCCCTTCGCTGGTATCCGAGGTATACCCTTTAAACGTCCGGGACGTTTCTTCCGGTCGATTCCAATAGCCCCCGGCGATGCTTGGACCCTTCACCCACACTTCTCCGACACAACCTACCAGACAGATACGTAACGCCTCGGGGTCTACGATGCGAATCTCCTGCTCCAATCGTGAATACCCGCACGCAACCAATTGTTGCATCCCGGCATCAGATTCCGTCGCATCGAGGATGCGATGCTCCTGTAATGCGTTTCGTTTAAACGTTCGAGGCACAGGAGGAGCCGCACTGTCACCGCCGGAAACAAACAAGGTCGCCTCTGCCAACCCGTAACAGGGGTATAACGCCTCACGACGAAATCCGGACCCACTGAAGGCGTCGGTGAATCGATCTAGCGTGGGGGCGTGGATCGGTTCAGCCCCATTAAACGCAACAGTCCAGCAACTGAGATCCAAGGACGCGCGTTGCTCCGGCGTCGTTTGACGCACACACAGGTCATAGGCGAAATTTGGCCCCCCGCTGGTCGTCGCGCGATATCGCGAAATCGCCGACAGCCACCGGAATGGTTTCTGCAGGAAGTGAACAGGAGACATGAGCACGCACGACACACCCAGGTACAGAGGTTGCAACACGTTTCCGATCAATCCCATATCGTGGTAGAGCGGAAGCCATCCCAGTACGACCGTCTGCCGTGTATGTCCGAATGCCTGCATGATCACCCGCTCGTTGTCCAACAGATTGCCGTGGCTGACCATGACGCCTTTCGGACGGCCTGTCGACCCTGACGTGTATTGAAGAAATGCAAGTGTCCGGCTGTTGATCTCAGGCATACACCAACCGGTTTCGCTGTCCGAGGTGAGCGCATCAGTGCTCAACCATTTCAGCCTCTGCAAATTATTCAAACCGGATTCCTGGCTGCAGAAACGCTGGACACTTGCGTAAATCTGGGTCGTTGTCAGCGCCAATTTTGGTTGGGCATCTTCTAGAATGGCTTGCAGACGGGGCAACGTACGCTTACGTTGTGGAGGATAGGCCGGTACCGCAATAACACCTGCATATAAGCAGCCAAAAAATGCGGTGATAAAATCCAGTCCAGGTGGATACAGTAAAAGCGCCCGCTCGCCGATGACCCCTAACGATTGCAACCGGTAAGCAATGGCGCGTGCCCGTCGGTCAAGCTCCTCATAAGTCACGTGGACGGCATCCGTTTCACCATCCAACAAAAAAGTGTAGGCCTGTTGCTGCGGAGCCTGATGCGCCCACAGACGCAAAATATCGACAATAGTCTCGTGTTCAACGCTCATGTATGAGAATTCACTTTCCTTCTGATCAAAGACCAGGTCCGCTCCAATGCTGCACGGCCGATATAGCTAAGACGGATACAAAGCGCTTATCCGTACTTCCGCCATTTCGTCCCGATTAATAAATTAAGAACTCACTTTCTTTCTAATCAAAGATCAGGTCCGCTCCAATGCTACATGGCCGATAAAGCTAAGACGGATACAAAACGCTTATCCGTACTTCTGCCATTTCGTCTCGATTAATAAATGGTAAAGTGGGGAACCAATGCGAGTGCGCTTGAAACAACGGTATGCTTACTCCATGTCCTGGTAAACCTTGAACCAAAAATTCCCCCGCAAACATCCTGCTAATTGAAACCCCGTTCCACTGGAAGCCTTGATCGCGCCGCATCATGTTAGAAAAGTATTTGAGAGAACATTCTGAACCCGTTCATTCGCCCCCATTACCAAAAAAAACCCATGGTCGCCGTCCGGCGAGCATGGGCTCTTTTCTTGCACTGCTTGGGCCTCTTGCCTTATGTGACTGAACAATTAATATCGATACTGATAGTAATTATTAATATCAATAAAACTTTTAACCCCTTTATGTCAAGTACTAGGTTACAGTTGCAAGTACCATGAAAATTTTTCGATCGCTAAACACTCAATGAGTCTGTACCGCAAAGAGAAACCCTCGGCCCACGCCCCATTAGCTCAAGCCCTGAAAAAACTAACCCATATCCTCTGTACGATCTCACCAACCAGAACATCGTTAGGTGTTTCTCGTTTCTATAGGTCCGAAAGGAAACGCTCGGAATCTTTATGGGCCGATACCATTAGGTTGAATTGGGATACGGATAGAACGAATTATACCCAGCCAAAAGGGTCCGAGCCCGCATCACTTCCAAAAATTTATTTGGTCGTGGTCTGCCTGGTTTTAGAGATACGGGTTCGGCATCGGTGATGAACGCTGTGATAGGACAGCCCGCATAGTAAATTCCCGCTGGAACTTAAGTTGGCTGACCTGACTATAGATCGACGTCTGTCTCTGTTTCATTGCAAAGGCAAAGTATCGGGGCTAAGCTCACGACCAACCTGCTCAACGAAGAAAAGGCATCTGGATTTCAGAAGGTGTTTCAGTTTTACCCAGACGGCCAATCACTCTAAACCAAATGGGGATGAAAGTTTCTGAAGCGCACCGTCTAGAAGATTCGGGGCCTTACGATGATGTAAAGAGCCCTTCGTCTACCAAATGTTGGCGGAGATACCGGAAGTTACCCCGCTGAGACTTTTCGCTAGATATCGTCATCAAAACCTGATCCCAATCTTGCATTTCACCAACAAGAACGCGTCATCCAGACGCCTAAACGCTGACCAAATCACCAGCCCATCGACTCCCTTCCGTCGGCCTATGGGAGATTTAAAACCCCTACTTGCCGGAGCTCGAGTCGGCCTTTCGCCAATGCGATGACCTCCAATGAACTGAATGAAGGGTATGTCCGATATTTCTTCACCATTGAACCTTGCCGCAATTCCTTATTTCCCGATCGCATCGTTTTTCCGTTTCGATTCATGTAAGCCGAATTCCATTTAAAGCCGGATTGGAGCGTTTGAGTAAGACGGAGGTCAGGTTTTTTCCGAGCAATTCGTCTACCTCTTTGATAGACGAGAAGTCTCGTACTCGTGTGCTCTCTTTTCTTTAACCATTTATTGTGATCGTGCTCGTCGAAATGAATCGTCAGTCCAAATTTATACTGGGAAGGAAATAATGCATTACCTCTTTATCCTTCTCCACCGATGGGTGGGATTGGTCATCGCCGGGTTTTTAGTTCTATCCGGGCTGACAGGATCGGTGATTTCCTGGGATCATGAACTGGACGACCTGTTGAACCCTCACTTGACCCACGTGGACAGCCGCGGGGCGTATTTATCCTCACTTTATCTGGCCCAAGCGATCGAAACCCGTGACCCGCGGGCGAGAGTGACCTTTGTACCGCTTGCCCCGGAAACAGGCGAGGCGCTTGCTTTCGGTATCGGCCCTCACGTAAATCCTGCCACAGGCAAATTGTATGAACTCGGTTATAACCAGGTGTTTATTGATCCCGTCACGGGAGATGAGCTGGGTCGGCGGGAATGGGGTGCAGTCTGGCCGGTCACTCAGGAAAACTTCGTCTCTTTCCTCTACAAGCTGCACTTTTCACTTCACATGCCGGAGATATGGGGCATTGACCATTGGGGTGAATGGCTATTGGGAGGCATCGCTCTACTCTGGACAGTGGACTGCTTTGTCGGCTTCTATCTGACACTGCCGCGGCGCGCATCAACTTCAGGATCCTTTGCCGTATCTGATCGACCCCTGGTTCAAAGCTGGCGAAATCGGTGGGCACCGGCTTGGAAGATCAAGGTCTCGGGAACGGTCAAGCGCATCAATTTTGATATCCACCGCGCTTTTGGGCTCTGGGCATGGGGCCTTCTTTTCATGCTCGCGTTCACAGCTTTCTCGCTTAACCTTTATCGGGAGGTCTTCTATCCGGTCATGTCCGTCATGACCGAGGTCACCCCAAGTCCCTTCGACTTGCGAACAGAAACCGACTTACACAAGCCTATTTCACCCAAAATTGGCTTTGCCCCAATCATTGATCACGCGGTTGAGATTGCGTCGGAACGGAACTGGCCTGAGCCGGTAGGAGAGGTGTTCTATGCGGAACATTTCGGTGTCTATGGGGTCGGTTTCTATCATCCTGGCGACGATCACGGTGCTGCGGGTGTTGGCCCCCCCGTGCTCTATTTCGATGCCGGCGACGGGCGGTATCTGGGGGACCGGCAACCGTGGAAAGGTACGGCAGCGGACATCTTCGTGCAAGCCCAGTTCCCTCTGCATTCCGGGCGCATCCTGGGTCTGCCCGGTCGTATTTTAATATCGGTCATGGGCCTAGGGACAGCAATTCTTTCCATAACCGGCATAATCATCTGGTGGCGGAAACTGACAGGACAAAACCAGATGTCACACAACCAATCTAAAGAGCATACACCTATTCCAGCAGCAAAATAAAATTTTCCCAATAACCTGAAGGGGAACCCGGATTAGATTTCATGCATAGGCCATCTCAAAAGTTTTTATAGAAAGGGAATGAAGTTACAGTGGAGATTTCTTAACTGTGGTCATAACGAAAGGTAGCCCTGGGATTCATGATTCAAGAAATTGCCATTCTAGGCACCTCCTCCGCTTCACCAGTCTACCCGAAGAGTCCTGTTGATTGGATCGTTTAATCCTATTGAGGTGGCCTGGGAATTGGTACAAATCTTCGGGGAAGTGGAAAATTTTTTCTTTAAAGAAATCGTGTGTTCACGTGCCTACGGGTATGGTTCAATCAATCCATTCTTAACACCGTACCAAGAAAAGCTGACCCGATGGAAAAACCAAGTAGTGCAAGGCATATGTCAAAACCTTTCCCCACCACATGACGGTCTGGCACATCCCTCTCTGGCTATCGTGTCTTAACGCCATTGGGCTTTTGTTAGATAATGGTGAGAGGGATGCCTTGTCATGGATTGCATTCAGCCTGACAATTCGCGTGATCTTCTTGGCCAACCTTCTGATTAATTTCCAGCGGAGTTTCCGTGTCGGTTTCCAATCCATTCCACCCGTCTGCTCTCAGGCAAGTGACATGAATCACCTCAATATTTTTCTCCGGTAGTCACGTGGAGAATACCAGATACATCAAGAACCGTAATTTGGTTCCCGGTCAAACCAGTCGGCAAGGGATTCGATTGTTCTTGTGCTGAGCCTGGCTCAAAACATTTTCATAGAGAGTTTGGGAATAGAAGTGTCGAGTCTTGGCAAAACCCAATTTACACAACAGGTTCAAGGTCCGATACACGGTTCCCAAGGAAACTCTGTGGCCTTCTTCGAAAAGTAGCCCGTATAAACCTGGAGCCGTGACATGATTATTTCTCGCAAATGCGCCAAGAATTACATCTCGCTGTTTGCTGGGTTTCAGCCGATGCCGGATCAGACAAGCATGCCATATGTGAATCGGTGGAAGGGATACAAACTCTTCGGTATCAACCTGATAGGAAGGAAGGGCGGTTTTCGCATTCATAATTCTGAAACTCCTGAAAAAGTACGAGATGATTTGAGAAGTATTTCTTGATCATTAAGAAGACGAATCAATCGAGGAATCCCACACCACAGCCGCTCAGAATACTGAGACATCTCGCATGTTCAGGCAGTTATTTTCAAGGAAGCCCATCAAGTATGTACAGGAAGATATTAGTTGATAGTGAAAATGATAATATATATCATGAAACACTTAAGACACCATATGACTCTCACCTCTGACCAAATTGAAGATCTGTTTCATCAATACCGTGACGAATTGACCCGTCGTCTCGTGACCATGGTCAATTCCCGTGATACCGCAGCGGATCTCCTGCAAGAAACCTATGTGAAGCTCCTAGGTCTGGTGAACACCAAGGCCGTCGAGCATCCCCGTGCCCTGTTGCACAGGATTGCCACCAATCTGGCGATCGACTATCTTCGAAAACAGAAAAAACCCTTTCATGCCGTCGATTCCCTGGATGCCGCCATGGAGGTGCCATGCGGATCGCCATGTCCAGAGCGCATCGTGCTCGGCAAGGAGCGGTTTCAGTTGTCACTGCAGGCCATCGACAAACTTCCTCCACGAACCCGGGAAGCGTTTCTCCTCTATCGTGTCTACGGGTATTCCTATCGTGAAATTGCCGCACGCATGGGCATCTCGGATAGCGGGGTGGAGAAGCTGCTCATGCGCGCCTTGGATCAATTTTGTACCTTATTCGATCCTCTTGATGCCGATGAGTGAGGGGATTGGCTCACAAATTCGTCACTAGATATACTAGCCCTTCCTTTCAATACCGGGCATATCGCGGGCAGTCTATGGCATCAACAGACAAACAGTCCGAGCATTCGCCGCACAATGAGGACGAGACGACGTTAAGACAAGAAGCGATTGCCTGGGTCATTCGGCTGCATAACAGTCGGATGGCTCCGGAAGACCACCAGGCTTGCGAAGCCTGGAAGGCGAAAAGCTCCACACATTTACGGGTGTTTCAGAAAGTATCTGCAATCTGGGAAGACCCGGATCTTCACGCAGCCGCCACTCTACGCGCCCAGGAATCATCATCTATCATTCATCAACCATCCGCGCCACCCCGTCGTTGGCTGCGGCATGCGGTGGCGCTTGCGGCCTGTGCCGTGCTGATCACCATAGCGATCGCGCACTATGATCCGCTGACGTGGCTTCAGGCAGACTACCGGACGGCCATCGGGGAACAACAAACGATTACGTTACCGGACGGATCCACAGTCATACTGAATACACAAACAGCCATTGCCACCTCCTTTGATCAAACAGCTCGACACGTCCGTTTGCTGAAGGGTGAAGCCTCGTTCAACGTCCAACCTGATTCCCATCGTCCGTTCGTCGTCGAAAGTCAACAAACCACCACCCGGGCCGTGGGAACGGAATTTATGGTTCGAACTCAGCAGGAACATGAGCAAGTGACAGTGCTTGAAGGAACGGTTGAAGTCAGCAGCCTCCATGATCATGATTCGCCCGCCCTGGTATCCGCCGGGTCCCGGGTTCAATTGGAAGACGGACGATTGGGTCGTCCTTTTTCGGTCGATCTCCCGACGGTATCCGCCTGGTTAAACAAGCGGCTCATCGTCAATGGCGTCCCGCTGGAACAGGTAATTGACGAGGTACGCCGGTATTATCCAGGCACTATCGTGCTCTGGAATCAACCATTACGCGACATGCACGTCACAGGCACGTACAATCTGGAAGATCCCTCCAAGAGCCTCTCCCTTCTTGCCAAGACCTTTCCAACTCACATGCTCAATCTTGCCAACCGGTTCGTAATTCTCTTTTAAAAAATCTTTTTTCTCACAATATTTGTCAGATGACGTGAGGAAATTTTTGTTCGCTTCCGTCTAATCAGGCATACGAACAACACGGGAGGCGACGCATGCTATCAGAGAATGTATCGACAGTTGAACCTAATCTGCGACAACACGCGAAACGGAAAGATCCGTTAAAGTGTCTTGAGAAAATAATGGTCGTGGGACTGCTTCTAGCCATCCTTATCTCACCGGCCATGGCTCAAGAGGCATTCGCTGAGGCAGGACCAACCCAGATAGTCGGATTCGACATTCCCTCTCAACCGGTCGGATCCGCATTAAATGCCTTTGCCGATGCGACCGGATGGCAGATGAGTTTGCCAACGGAACTCGCCGCCGGTCGTATGTCCCCGGGAGTCAGTGGCCGTTACACTCCGGAAGTCGCGTTGCAAACGTTGCTGTCAGGAACGGGATTGACCTATCAGCTTGCCGATTCCAACGCAGTCATCCTGGTTCCGGAATCGCCATCGGCAGCTGCCCCTTCTGCCCTTCCATCGCCACGTCCGGTGGTCTCGGCGAAACTCCCCCGTTCAGGCAATGGGGCCACCACACCCAAAACGGTGAAGGTGCCGGAGATTGTGGTGAAAGAGGTGCGTGAGCGGGACGACGAAAAGACATATGTGGCCGAAGAGTCGCATACGGCGACCCGAACGGATACGCCCATTCGTGACGTGCCGCAGTCAATCCAGGTCATCACCAGAAAGGTGATCGAAGAACAGCGAACCTTTCGCTTACAAAACACTCTGGAAAATATTTCAGGGATCAACGCGACGGAGTCTGCAGCCTCTCTCTACGACTCACTCATCATTCGAGGATTCGCTGCCACCGACCGGTCCTATTATCGCAATGGCTTGCTCGACCCCTTCGCTCAGTTTATGGCGTCGGACACCTATAATATCCAGCGAATCGAAGTACTGAAAGGGCCGGCATCGGTGCTGTACGGACAGGGAGATCCAGGCGGGATCATCAATCTCGTCACCAACAAAGCCTTGCCTCATGCGGCCTATTCCGCCAGCACCACGTTGGGGAATTATAACTTTTATCGATCTGAACTCAACGCCACGGGGCCGATTAATGCAAATAAAACCCTGCTCTATCGTCTGAATGTAGCGGGCCAAAAGGCGAGTAGCTTCATTGATTATGCCAACCGTGATCTTGTGGCAGTCGCTCCAAGCCTGACCTGGCTTATAGGTTCACGGACCGCCTTCACGGTCGATTTTGATTACATGCGGCGGTGGAGCAACGACCCCTACGGACTTCCAGCCCAGGGTACGTACCTCCCAAACGTCAATGGCCCCATTTCTCGTCGTACCTCGACGACCCTCGGTAGCTTCAGCACATTTAATCGAAGCTCCTACCGGCTGGGCTACGACCTCTCCCATCAATTCAATAACAAGTGGTCCATTCGCAATGCGTACAGATATTCGATCGTGGAAGATGACAAGGATAACTTGTACGCCGGCTATGACGGCATCCTGGAACCCGACCAACGCACCATCCAACGGTTTCAGGTACTGCAGCCGGTGGTGGCCCGTCGGCATGCCCACTCGATGGTGACGAATGTGGTGGGGCATCTGGAGTTCCTGAAGATGGAACATACACTATTGACCGGCGTTGAACTCCGGCAGGAAAAAACCGATCAGTTCACCTTTGCCTTCGGCGAGGCTCCACCGCTGGATCTCTTCAATCCCGACTATTCCCTGCGCCCTAACCCTTTTGACGGACCCAGGATCAGCAATGTGGGCGACACAAAAAGCGTCGGGGTCTATATGCAGGACCAGGTGACGATTCTCCCGAATTTGAAATTTCTGGGTGGCGTGCGATACGACTATGTCGACCAGTACCAAAAGTTTACCTTTGCGGGAGACTCCACCAAAGATTCGTTGGACAACGATGCCTGGAGTCCTCGGTTAGGATTAGTGTATCAACCGATCAAACCCGTGTCCCTCTATACCTCCTGGACGAGAGGTTTTCAGCCAAGCTCAGCCTCGTCAGTTAACCCTGATGGGAAAACGTTCAAGCCTGAACGCTCCACCCAATATGAAGTCGGGATTAAAGCGTTTCTGTGGGATAATCGCATTTCCGCCACACTCGCCTTGTTCCACCTGACTCGGAAGAATCTGCTGACGCCTGATTCAAATCCTGCGCAGGCAGCCCAAGGGTTCATGGTCCAGTCGGGTGAGCAACGCAGCCAGGGAATTGAATTTGATATCACCGCCCAACTGACCGCGGGGTGGAACGTGATCGCCGGTTATGCCTATACCGATGCTGAGGTAACCAAAGACAACGATCCGACATTAGAGCATAAGCGTCTGGCCAATGTGCCTTACAATAAATTTACTCTCTGGTCCACATATCATTTTCAGGAAGGAGTACTCAAAGGATTCGGGGTTGGCGGGGGCATTTTCGCATACACCGATCGCAATGCCACTATTTCTGAAGATTTACCCACCATGCCCGGGTATGTCAGGGCCGACGCCGCGTTGTACTACAATCGTGAATTGCCACCGGGAAACTGGTTGGGTGCGAAGGGAGTGAATGCCTCGCTTAACATCCGCAACCTGCTCGATCAGCGATACGTCGCCACGTCATATAACGGTACATCAAGTTTCTTTTTCGGCGAGCCTCTGACGGTGCTGGGAACCGTGGGAGTACGATTCTAGGAGTGCCATGCAAGGAAAATTTGAGGTAAACATCCGTCAGGAGGAGAAGTTGCCGACTCGGTCACTCTCTCTCCAAAGAAAGGTCATTATGAACGAGTCAAAGATAAAAGTCGTATTCATCATGATGGGTCTTGCTCTCACTGCCTGCGCCGAAGGCCAGTGGGTGCATCCGACCAGGACCTCGATGGAAACCCAAGAGGATTGGGATACTTGCAAGGCCGAAGTACTGTCGGGAAAGGAGCATGGGAAAAGTACGTTGGCCGGCGGCATCAACCTGAGCGGCTGCATGCAGTCAAAAGGGTATCACTACCTCGAAGCTCCCCCGCCGCCTCATCCCAGCATGGATAATCCCACGAACCACTGAGGCTCTCCCTTTCACTCCAACCGGAATATGATGTGGGAATTTGTCCTATATTGAGAGGAGCTTCAATTTTTGGTCTTAAATTCTAACTCCAAGTGTCCTCCTCATGTTTAACATGATCCTCGGCTTTTTGAATGAACCTTCGGGCTAGGCCCTTTCCCCTCTTGTGCGTTTTCCCACCATTTGATAGACAAGACTCCTGTTTGGGTGGCCCCTAAAGTTCCCACCTGATAGATTCAAACCCGCCAAAATGATGGACCGATAGAATCGCCAAAAAAGACTGCCACCATGAAGGTCATAACCTGGTTCATTAAAAATCCTGTCGCAGCGAACGTCCTCATGGGGCTTATTGTCCTGTCCGGGTTCATCGGGCTGTTGAGTGTAGAAAAAGAGGTGTTTCCCCGTTTCAGTCAGCAAAGGATCGATATCAATGCGTTCTATCCGGGAGGCAGTCCTGAAGAGATCGAACAACGGATTTGCATCCCAATAGAAGAGGCCATCCATAATCTACCGGGAATTACCCGTCTAAATACCACAGCCGGGCATACTGACCGAAAGGAAGCAGTCTGTGCGATTCACGTACAAGCAGCGGAAAGCCAAGATCTCCAAACTCTTATTGGAGCGATCCAGGCCCGCATTCAGAATATTCCCCACCTCCCGACGGGGATAGATCGAGTAGAGGTGAAAGAGGGGCGGGCGTCCGATGATGATGGAGTGATCTGGGTGGCGCTTTACGGCCAGACCGATAGGCTTTCTTTAGTCCGGATCGGAGAGGAGATCAAGGCTGCGCTCTCACGTATTCCAGGAGTCGAGGAAGCTGAAAATTACGGATACATTCCATACGAGTTAGCGATCGAAATTCCTTCGGAACGGCTGCGTCGATCCAAATTGACGCTCAGCCAGATTGCCGATGCCATTCGGCAAAGCTCCCTTAATCTGCCGGGGGGGCTTCTCAAATCTCAAACCGGCGATATCGTATTGCAAACCCAAGGGCAAGCCATCGATGAAGCCACATTTGGGAGTCGAGTCCTCCTCCCCGCCTCAAATGGAAACACAATTCCCCTCCAGGATATCGCCACTATCCGGGACGGTTTGGCTGAACAAAACTTTTCATGGCACCACAACGGCTTGCCCGCGCAAGGTTGGGCTATCTACGCGAAGGAGGACGAGGTCGCGGTCGCTCGACGAGTCAAAGCCTATGTGGCAGAGATGGCCCCACGTCTCCCGGAAGGGCTGAACCTCATTTACTGGTACGATGAATCTCAAGCTTTCGAGGAGCGGGTCCGAACCTTGCTGGAAAACGGACTCACCGGTTTTATCCTCATTTTCCTCCTCTTGACCCTATTCCTGAATCGACAGCTCGCGATCTGGGTGGCAGCAGGGCTCGCCACGGCGTTGCTGGGAGCGTTGGCAGGAATGTGGGTGCTGGGTGTTTCTCTCAACATGCTTAGCCTATTCGGATTTGTGCTCGCATTGGGAATTTTGGTGGACGATGCCATCATTGTGAGTGAGAGTATCAACCGGCATCAGAGCGTCGCGGCACAGCAGCTCACCGGAACCGAACCCGCAAGGCTGAGGGCAAAAATCATGCGCTCCGCGACCATTGGCGGGGTCAAGGAGGTGGCAGGACCCGTCACCCTGGCCGTCATAACGACGGGGATTGCGTTTCTCCCTGGCCTCTTCCTTCATGGATGGGCTGAAGCCCTGTTGGGCCCTATTTGCATGGTCATGATATTGGCGTTGGGTTTTTCACTTGTCGAAGCCCTGTGCATTCTGCCTGCTCATCTCACCGCAGCCGCTCCCGTCTCAACCGGATGGATGGCAACCCTTCGGCACAGAGTGACCCGTGGGCTGGAGGGGTTCATCCATCATGGATATTTGCCGTTTTTGGATCGGTCCTGTCGCCAACCTTATCTGATAATTGCGTTCTGCGCTTCAGCAATCATGATCACCGCCGCACTGGTTTCGGGTGGCCATGTCCGGCTTTCCATCCAAGCCGATGTGCCGAAAGATACGATTACCCTGTATCTCGACGTCCCCCCTGGTGCGCCATTTACGACCGTACAAAGATTATCCACCCGGATTGAAGAGGCCTACAAGGAACTACGTCATTCACTGGAAACCCGCCAACCACCTGGTGAACCCAGCCCCGTCTCGGGGATTGAGAGCATGATCTTCGATAACGGGTCAGGATTCTGGGTCGAATTAGCACCAGGCGCTCGACAACGATTTTCCGTCGAAACGATCGCACGGGAATGGCGAAAATATATTGGCGATATCGGCAAGGCCAAACTCGACTTTTTGTATCGACAGGGAGACAATTACTACGACCTGGAATGGGCAGTCAGCACCACAGACTCTAAAACTATGACCGCTGCGTTGGCCACACTCACCGAACACCTTTCCAGCCTTCCTGGGGTGTTCGATGTCATGCATTCACACATCAAAGGCAAACCACAGCTGAGCCTGGAACTTCGACCGGAGGCCGAGCGACTCGGGCTACGACTTGAGGACGTGGCCACACAAGTGCGTCAGGCTTATCTCGGAGAAGAGGTGCAACGGTTCCAGCGACAACGTGAACAGGTCAAAGTCGTGGTACGCCTACCCCTGAACGAGCGACGTAATTTCAATGATTTTCGGCAGTTACCGATCCTGTTGCCCACGGGTGACCAGGCCCCCCTGGAAGTCCTGGCGAAATGGCGTTGGCTCCCTCAAACGGAGAGCATTACACGACAAAACCGACAACAGTTGGTCTGGGTCAGAGCTCGGCTCAATTCGGAACTTGCCGATGCCAACGCCATCTACGCAACGATGCAAAGAGGGTTTTTCGAAAACCTCAAACAGCGTTTTCCCGGATTGAATATCACCGTCGGCCATACGAGACAAGACCAGATGGCAGCCTTTGAAATACTCGGGCGCAATGCTCTATTTGCGGTGGGAATCATCTATGCACTGTTAGCCGTCTCATTCCGTTCATTTCGATACCCCGTCCTCATCCTCCTTGCCATCCCCATGGCCTGGGTAGGCGGTGTGCTCGCTCACTTTGTCCTGGGATTACCCCTTTCCATGGAATCGTTAGTCGGCATGATCGGCGCGAGTGGAGTAATCATCAATGATGGTTTGGTCTTGCTCAATTACGTTCAACGACGCAAGCCGAAAGAGACAGCCCTTAGTCCACAAGGTCTTATTTACAAGGCGTGTGAAATGCGATTTCGCCCGATTGTGCTGACATTTCTGACGACCCTGGTGGGCCTCGTGCCCATGTTGTTTGAGACGAGTGCTCAGGCTCAGTTCCTGGTTCCCATGGCTGTTGCATTAGCTGCAGGGCTGTTTGGAGGATTGGTCGCCACGTTATTACTTATTCCGGCCACGACGCTGATATTAGAACGGTCCCTGTCCCGAACCCACCCCGCGACCCTCTCAAGTCATAGTGACGCATCCGAATATTCTTAATTGATTCTTCAAGACGCCATCTCGTGGGGGTTTTGGGAAACTTAAACGTCTACTACTATGGAAGGAAGACTACGAGAAGAAGTCAAGGTTTCTTCCTGATCATTCGTACCCACCATGAGGGTAACCGACTCAACCATCGAACGTGAAGGATGCAACAGGCTCCTCACTCGATGATGAATAACAGAAGACCGTAGGTTTTCCCCAAGAGTGTTTTTTGCGAATTCACATTCCGATCCGGAACCCCGCATTAAAGGGAGTGTTGAATAATTTAGATTTTCAGGGGCAAATTTGCCCAGGATTAGAATACTCATCAAAGGCTCCGGGTCGGTTCAAAAAAATCGGTCCAGCAAGGCCGCAACCGTTTTTACGCGCGGAGCGTACGCTGAGTACGTGAGCACGGAAAAATGGCGAGAACGCCGCTGGCGGCTTTTTTTCAACAGACCCTTAAGATATTCCAATCTCTTGTGAGGTCAATAGCACATGAGATGGCCAAAGAAATGGATTCGCCGATATCGCCTTATGACTAAAACATACCGACCTCTCTTCATGACGGTCGGAGTCTGCCTCGTCCTGCTTTCAGGATGCATCTCGACCCCGGAACGTCATGGGGAACGCATCATGGACCCTGTGCCCGAACAATGGTCCACGATCACGGACAGGACGGTCGAACGAGTCACGGATGGATGGGTGGACACGTTTCACCTGCCGATACTGACGGATATGGTCCGCGAAGCGTTGAACTTTAATCACGACCTCAAAGCCGCAGCGGCGCGGGTAGAGATTGCCCGAGCCAATGTCCGCATCGCCGGAGCTCCTCGTCTTCCTCAAGTCAATTTTTCCCCGGACTTTCGCCACGGCCGTTTCGGGACATTCGATAGCGATATCGCCAACGAGAATTACAGCTTCATGGAAGTGGTCTTTAACCTTTCCTGGGAGCTGGACATCTGGGGACGAATTCGTGCCTCGCAGGAGGCAGCCTCCCTGGATTCCATAGCCGTGGAAACGGACTTGCAGGGAGCAGCGTTATCACTCGCGGCACGAACAGCGCAAGCCTGGTTTGAATTGATTGAAGCAGGCCTTCAGGAAACGGTCGCCTCACAATCAGTCGCCGATCGACGGATGCTTGTGGAGCTGGTCCGCGGTCGTTTTAACCGCGGGCTCACACCCGGATTGGACCTTGGATTGGCGCTGACGGACCTCGCCAATGCTGAAGCTCAACTGGCCGAGGCACACAATCAAGTCCAAATGACCGCCCGCCGGCTGGAAGTGTTGCTTGGCCGTTATCCCGCCGGAGAATTGAAAGCCCAATTGCCATTACCGGCATTACCTTCAACACTCACTGCGGGCGTTCCATCTGAATTGCTCAATCGCCGACCCGACATTGCCGCCGCCATGGAGCGTCTCCGTGCAGAAGACCAGCGGTTCATCAGCGCCAACCTTGCGCTGTTGCCGCGCATCACCTTAACGGGGACCGGCGGAACCCGTAGTAATTCACTAAAAGAACTGACGCAGCCGGGAGCCCTTGCCTGGAATGTAGGAACCGGCTTGCTCCAACCCATCTTTGCCGGAGACCAACTACAGGGTGAGATCGCACGTAACCGCGCGGCCGTCACCGAAGCTATGGAGAATTTTCAACAAACCGCATTGGAGGCATTCCGTGAAGTGGAGCAGGCCCTGGCAGCCGAAGAACGATTGTCGGAACAGGAGCATGCGTTATCAGACGCGGTGAAACATGCCCACGCGAACCAACAGATGGCGGTCTATGCCTACCGCCATGGATTTACGACCATTCTCACGCTGCTCGACAGTTTCCGCGGAACCTTAATGGCTCAAAGTGCGCATTTGACCGTCAAACGGCGTCTGCTGACCAACCGCATTGACTTATATCTGGCACTTGGAGGCACCATATGAACCGAGCACTGCTGCCCATCGGTGTGCTATCGATGGGCCTAATCTCTGCCTTCCTGGTCCTGAACAATCGCTCCCAGCCGGAAACATCAAGACTCCAGCCGGAGCCGCCCCATGTTGAGGTCCTTGAGGTCCAACCCCAAAGCGTGCGCGTGACCGTGACCTCGCAGGGAGTCGCAATGCCGCGCACGGAGATTGATCTGGTCACAGAGGTCGCCGGCAAGGTGATTCATGTTCATCCCGCCTTCGCCGCCGGCGGATCGTTTCATCGTGGAGACATTCTCGTGGTCGTGGATCCCCGAGATTACCAATTTGCCAGGATTGAGGCGCAAAGCCGACTCGCGGAAGCCCAGCGACTCTTAGCCCAGGAAGAGGCGCAAGTCGAACAAGCACGGAACGAATGGCAGGTTCTCGGTAAGGGTGAAGCGACCCCCCTGGCTTTACGCACACCGCAACTACGGGAAATACGTGCAAAAGTCGCTGCAGCCAAAGCGGATGGGGCGAAAGCCCGATTGCAGCAAATCCGTTGCGTGCTCCGAGCCCCGTTCGATGGACGAATTGGGGCTAAGCATGTGGATCTGGGCCAATACCTTGTTCCAGGAGAAAAAGTCGCCCGCCTCTATGCCACCGACAGCCTGGAAGTGCGTCTCCCGGTATCCATGGAACAATTAGCTTTTTTAGACATCCCATGGATTTCGGAAAAAAACGGTTCAACGCACACGGCGCCTTCCGTGACCTTGCAAACGACCATTGGCAACGGCATGGCTCGTTGGGCTGGATACATCATTCGAACCGAAGGCGCAATAGAACCAACCTCCGGGCAGCTTTCCCTTGTCGCACGGGTCCCGGAACCGGAGTCCGATCAGAACCATGGGCGACCCTTATTACCGGGAACATTCCTCAAGGCGGAGATCGAAGGCCTGGAATATCACCAGGTTTTTGTCTTACCACCAGCCGTCGTTAACACCCGTACAGAGCAGGTCCTGGTCGTTGGTGATGACAACCGGCTCAAGGTCAAAAATCTTGATATTTTGAAATCCGAAACTAGTCGGATTGTGGTCCGCGGGGGGTTGCAAGCAGGGGACAAGGTCGTCTTGTCCGGTGTGGACATTCCAATAGAAGGCATGCAGGTCACGATCTCTCCTCTTCGCCAAGACCTCCCCGCTTACTGACAAGCTTTGTAATTGAGCGGAAAAATAAACTGCCTATTTTTAATTCAATTATCCGTAAGGTTTTGCCGAATTCATTCGTCTTTCTCTGTGTAGGGATTTCTCCATTTAGCATCCACGTCAGGAGCCCAAAAGGTCGTATCGTTGTTTTCTAAAGCTCGGCGGTCAAAATCCTCCGCCATCACCTGGATCACGGTGTCCTCCCGGGTTGGCGCTGCCGCGTGTGGCGGGTATGCCCTGACATATGCCTGTACTGCGTGGTTATCCGTTATCCTACCGTTGGCCAAATCCGAAGCAGTGCTAACGGCCAGCATGATGTCTTTCGTGATCTATACGGCAGCCATTCTCTGGGCATTTGCGGCAATCACTCCAATGCGGGCATGGCTCGTCCTCTTGATATCCACCGGGCTCTTGGGGGGCATGACGCTACTGATGACGTAGAACGGCGTGTCAGGGCTAGACAGTCTATCTTAAGAAATGACTGATCCATGAAAGAAAGTTTTACGCAAAACATGGATTGGCTCCATACCTGGGCAGGCCTGCTCTTCGGCTGGCTGTTGTTTGCGATCTTTTTCACCGGCACGCTGACGGTGTTCGATCAAGAAATCACCTACTGGATGCAACCGGAGTTGCATCAGGTCACCCCCGCCCCGCTTAATGTGGAGGCCGCCGTGCATACCCTGGAACAGCTTGCCCCGCAGGCCGAGCGCTGGTGGATTGAGCTACCCAGCGAACGCACGCCGGTCTCCACCATTCGATGGAGCCAGGATGGTGCATCCGTGTCCCGGGTGATCAATGCCCAGACAGGACAACCCCTCCCTCTTCGGGACACTTATGGAGGAGAATTCTTCTATCGATTTCACTATCAACTCTTATTGGACCAGGCTGGCATCTGGATTGTGGGTGCAGCCGCCATGGCTATGTTGGTCGCGCTCGTGACCGGAATCGTCATTCATCATCGCATCTTTAAGGATTTTTTTACGTTTCGTCCCAAAGCGTCGTCTCATCGGGCCTGGCTCGATGCGCATAACGTCACAGGTGTCCTGGTCTTCCCGTTTCACCTCATGATTACTTTTACCGGACTCGTCATCTTTTGGTCGATCTACATGCCGGCGGGGATACAGGTGCAATATGATGGCAATATGGACGATTTTTGGGCCGAAGCTGAATCCTTCATTGAACCGGAGAGGGCAAATCAGAAGGCCCCCTTGGTTTCATTGATGGACCTGGAACGCCAAGCCAGGCCATATTGGAAGGGAGGCCAAACCCAGTCGATCGTGGTGAGTCATCCTGGCGATCGTCATGCGCTGGTGCACATTTACCGTCGGTCGAACGATCGCTTGAGCTTATATAATGACCGCGTGAGTTTCGATGGGGTTAGTGGTGAAATCCAGACCGTTTGGATCAATTCCAAACCCGCGTATATGGCTCAGTCAGTCCTTTCAGGATTGCACTTTGTGCAATTCGGCGGTGCCACGATGCGGTGGCTGTATTTTGGAATGGGCTTGGCATCAAGCGCCATGATTGCCACAGGGTTGGTTCTGTGGGTCGTCAAGCGGCAGGGGCGTCACACGGCAACCGATGGAGTGGGATATCGGCTCGTGGAAGGATTTAATGTGGCGGCAGTAGCGGGATTATTAGTGGCCACGGCGGCGTACTTTTGGGCCAATCGCTTGTTGCCTGCCGAGCTTCCTGGACGTGAACTCAGGGAATTACAAGTATTATTCACAACCTGGGGTCTGTGTCTGGGGCATGCCCTACTCAAAAAATTTTTCGCGCACTGTCCATCATTGCGAATATGGAGAACGCAACTCGCCATGGCGGCCATGTTATTCGGACTACTACCGATCGTGAACGCCATCACCACGGAGAGCAACTTGCTCCAATCTCTTTCCCAAGGAGAGTGGGAAGTGGCAGGGCTCGACCTCTCGTTCCTGGTGAGCGGCTTGGGATTAGCGTGGACGGCCAGACGTCTTGACCAATCCGCACGTGCATCATCTCGTCACTGGAACTCCCACCCCGTCGCTTCAGGTGGATAAAAAAAACCGAACATGGACATTCTCGTATTCCTACTCTCCTATGGCGGATTATTCACTTTATGCCTGGCCATGCCGAAGCACTATCAAGCCATCCTGGGACAGTCATTCCTTCCTTCAAATCCGTCCCCGGTCCTGCTGATACTGAAAATCGTAGGTTGCCTGATCCTGGGACTATCCTTGGTGGTGGCAGTTGCCACGGCAGGATGGTCGTTTGGCCCGGTCCACTGGGTAGGGTTTCTGTCCATGGGCGGGCTCACGCTGATTTTTGTGCTTTCCTATGCCCCACGCCTCGCCCTGATTTTTGGATTCCTTTCCCTCTTTTCTGTGCTCCTGATCCTCCTCATTCACTGGACTCAGCCACAATTCTGAGTCTTTGAACCAATCTACCTTTCTACAATCAATTAATGTACTGTTGACTGCATTGCAAGATTATACTTCAGATGTGAGTTTCATATATGTAGAGACGTTTGACATCATCAACTCGCCTTCCTCGTTCTTAGCCGTAATAGATATAAATGCATCTTAGTTAACGTTAGAAAAACTCAAACTTGAGAGAGCCAATCACTGTGAGAGGCGCACCGGTATAGACGATCTCCCTAAAATTCTGGCTGCCGGTCATGTACCGTTGATCCAGAAGGTTCGTAAAATTCACCGCAGCCAGCAGGTTAGTTCCTTGGGAAAAATTCGGCTTACGGTAATACAATGCCGCATCCATTCTGACATAGCCTTTCATCTCAAACGGTGCTTGGCAGTTGGCCGGATCCTCGCATTCGAAGACACCATTTTTTTCGCCTTGCGCATATATGCCAATTCCGGCCCCGAAGCCTTTCACCACGCCTTCCTGGAAAAAGTAGGTTGTCCATATGCTGCCCTGGTTTAAAGGGACGTTGGAGACTCGGCTTCCTTCTTTAAACATGACGTCTTTGCGGACCCGCGTATCGGTATACGCATAGTTGGCAATAATCTCCCACCCAGGCAATATCGTCCCCGCCACGTCAAATTCGAACCCCCTGCTGCGCTGCTTGCCGGTTGCCTGGGAAAATGCGAATCCGTTGGCGGGGTCGGCCGTCAACACATTCGTTTTGTCGATCTGAAACACCGCCATGTTAGCCCGCAATTTGTTGTCAAAAAACTGGAATTTGAAACCACCTTCCCATGCTTTTCCACGCTCAGGCTTAAACAGTTCTCCGTCGATCCCTCTTGATCCGATTGCTTGTGGCACGAAGGACTCTGTGTAATTGGCAAAGATGGCCATAGGCTTCCACGGTTGATACGTAACACCCACCGACGGACTGAATCTCTTTTTGGTTTGCTTATCCTTGTTCGTGTCAGGATCAAAATCCGTTGGGCGGTTGGTGAGTTTCTGTTCAAAGATATCGAACCGACCGCCTCCATGGACATGGAGATTTTCCAGGAGGTCGATTTGATCACCAAAATACAGACCGAAAATGTAGTTGGTTTGTTTGGTATGGCTGAATTCATCAAGAGGAATGTCTACGAACTGCTTGTCAGATGTATCGAAAATATTAATGTAGCTGAATCCTCCCGGTGTGGTTGTATCACCACCGAAATCTGAGTAGGCTTTTGCCGAGGAACTCTCTCGACCCAGTTCGATGCCAAAAAGAGTCTTATGCTTAATTGAACCGGTTGAGAACTTGCCGTGGACTTCGTTTTGCATGTAGTTGCTTGAAACGTTTGTCGGAATTTTAAATCGCGCCAGATCGAGGATTCCATCACTTTCAGGACCGACCAAAAACCAGGACTCCAGAGAGTCATATCGGCTGCTGGTCCAGGCCCCTCTGTACGCAGTGCGCCATGTGAACATATCATTGAATTCGTGCAGAACTGTCGCGGTGACCTTTCCGCTATTATTCTCATCTTTTTTTGTCGGGTCGCCGAGGAAACTTTTGATAGAGATCGGCGCGACTCCGTCACCGATGGCCACCAACCCCCGATCGATAGGGGCCTTATTATAGAGATATTCACCTTCAAGCCGGAACGTCGTCCGCGAGCTGATGTCCCACCCGAAAACCGGAGCGAGAAAAGCGCGTTTCGACTTGACCCCCTCCCGATAACTTTCCGCCGATTCGAACATGCCATTGAACCGATAGGTCAACGTCTTACTCTCGTTCAACGGCCCTCCGAGTTCTACCGTCGGTCGATAGAGTTCATAACTGCCGCCAATCATTTCTCCGGAATAGAAAGCGTTCTTCAAAGGGGCTTTCGTAATTTGATTGATCACACCACCGGGATCGGATCGCCCGTAAAGATAAGACGGCGGACCCTTTACCACTTCAATGCTCTCAAGGTTGATGATGTCGCGTGGAGCTCGCGAACTAAACGTGCTGTCGTCCCGAAAGCCGTTCTTGAACACATTCAGATCGGACGCAAAGCCCCGTATAATGAAGGTGCCGCCCTGACCGCCTTGTGTACTGGATTGATAGGTACCACTTGCATTTCGAAGCGCCTCGTTCATACGAATGACCTTCTGGTCTTCGATCACCTCCTTCGTCACCGTTTCAACCGACCGGGGCATCTCCTGAACGGGAACAGGAATTCTTGAGGCACTTGACACATCTTCGGTTGTGTACGGACGATCACGAACATCCTTCACCACCACCTCCGGCACCTTCACTGTCCTAGGCTGGGAAGTTTGGCCATTCACGCTTTGAGTGGATTGTTGTACGGAAGTATCCGCCAGAGGCACAGGGGGCAAGACTGCAGAATTCTCCCTTTTGCTAATCCTCACGATCTGAGGACCAGTTATGCGATATTCGAGGCCTGTCCCTGACAGTAAATGCTTCAGGGCGGATTCGGGTTCATGCGCACCCGACAGGGCTTTGTTCTGCAGACCTTCCGCGATTTCCGTGCTATAGAATAATTGCCATGAACTTTGTTCCGCAAAAGCTGTAAGTGCGGTATTCAGAGCTTGCGAAGGAATGTCGAACCGGATAGATTCCTGTGCGGATGCAGAGGTCGTCCAATTTCCCAGGAGTTGGAGGATCACCAAGGTCAGCCCCATCAACCACCCTGACACTCGCTTTCGCCTGAACTCCTTTGCTTTGTGTCTTTGTGCTCCTACTCTAATTTTTGACATCGTTTCACTTCCTTCCTAAATCATCATGTGAATGAGGTATGGTATGTATAAAGCATAAAATGATGGACCATGCCGCTAACTCTTCAGGTTGCTGGCCAAGCGCCGCTCAAGAAGAAAGCACCGCTTCTCTTTAAAATTTCGATTTGAAAGTGAGCACTTAGGACAAAGAAGATCAGCCTCCTTTGAACATGCCTACTTCACAAGACGGTTCAGCAGAAGAAACCCAGACAGACAAAATGCAAAAATTTTGCTGGAGGGATCTCTCCCCGCAAAAGTCGAACAAATGTCTTTTTTCCCAAGAAGGTTTGTTGAGTGAATGGAGTTGATTGGGTGAGGAGACAATCTTACTGAAGGATAATAAGGCGATCGGTGAGATGCAGTGAGGCAATAGGCAAGGTCCGCTCAATCGTGGTCACAGCGGAGTCTAAACTATCAAGATCGAATACACCGCTGACCAAATGTTTTCGAAGGGTATCGTTGACAATAAGGATGTGTCCGGAGCGGTAACGATTGATCTCTTCCACCACCTCAGTCAAGGGAACAGCTTCAAAAATAAGTCTTCCACGCTGCCAGGCTGTAACCACGCGTAAATCGACCTTTTTTACTTCGCCTAATCCTGATTCGTCCCCGAATTGAACGCTCTGACCGGCTTGTAGACGCGCAGAGGAGTTGGGCTGTCCATGCCCTGGGGGAATCGATACATCAACGACACCTTCTATCACCGTCACGCGGACAGAGTGATCCAACTTATAGACGAAGAATTCCGTCCCGACAGCCCGAATCGTTCCTTGGTTGGCCTGCACAATAAAGGGTCGTGAAGGATCCTTGGCGACACGAAACGCAACCTCTCCATCCAGCAGGTCCACACCCCGTATTTTTGGCGAATAGGTAAGATTGACCGCAGCATGTGTGTTTAACCGGACAATACTGCCGTCCGTCAATTCCCATGTGGCCTGTTCTCCCGTTCCGGTGGAATAATCAGCCCCCCAGTAGTTGAGAAAATTGGATTGAAGAGTATAGGAAAGAGCCACTACCGCCATAGCGGCGACAATCGCTTTCCAGACCCACCAGCTCTGACGGTTATTATATGGTGATGTGGAAAGAGAATCGCCGACTGTCTGCAGGAGCTGTCTGCGGACTTCCCGGGATCTGTCCGGACTGATCAGTGAATCTCGCAAGGGTTCCATTCCATCCCAAAGCCGGGATGCCTTTTCGAAGGCTCGCTGATGCGCCAAACTTTGTCGGCGCCACAAATCCGCCGCACGACGGTCATTCTCAGTCGTCTCCCCTGATGTGAGGCGGACCAACCACGTCACGGCTTCCGCTTCAAGACGATCGTGTTCGCTGTCCGGATAATCAGTGCCCGACATCAGGCAATTTCCCCTTCCACACCTTTTGAATATTTTGCATCGGATAATACCCTGTGTTGTTTAAGAAATTCACTATAAGAACGATTCAATCGACAAAAACCGGATGGTGGCACAGAAGCGGTTACACCTCACTATCCTTTTATGGTCCACGGATGGAGATTGATCGAATGGCAAAAGGGCTGCGCCAGTTTTAATCGGACCCAACGGTGTACTTGAAAACCCGGGCAGGAGGCTGGATAAATTTCAGGATTATGAGAGTGTTCAGGACCCTTGAAATTGAATAAGAGGATTTTTGGGAAAACCGGCTAGGGTTTTTCGGAGAATTCTGTCGCCTCATTCAGTCGGCGACGGCATTGATTCAACGCGCGGGCAATATTTTTTTCAACGGTACTCATGCAGACATTCAACCGGTTCGCGATTTCACGATGCGCAAGACCTTCATATCGATTCAACAAAAATATTTCCCGACACAACGGCGACAATTCCTCAATAGCCCGAATGACAATCCTCAGTTCTTCTTTTGCTAACAGAACCGATTCCGGAGTGGATGAGGTATCCGGTTTCTCAAGCAGGAGAGGCTCCTCTTCCGATGACGCCATTTTCCATCGTATCTGAGTTCGGAGGTGATCCGTCGCCAAATTTGCGGCAATGCGAAAAAGGTAGGACCGAATATTGCGAATCGACTGAAGATCCGATAATTGAGATAAGCGGAGGAAGGTTTCCTGGGTCAGATCCGCAGCGGTTGCTTCACAAGCGACACGACTGATGAGAAAACGCTTCACATCTTGTTTATGCTGATCAAATATGTGTGCCACCTGTAACTGGATCATATACATGTTTGTCCGATATCCGGGATAAGGTTCTTCATATTGATGCCCTTTCTGATTCCAAGACATATGTCATCCCTTAAAGTTGTATTCATTGCCCAAGGAACCCTCTTTTCCAATCCATAAAAAAAGCCCAATGTGCAATTGCACCATTGGGCTTTGGTCTCTCGGATCTCTAGCCTCACACTATCTAAAAAGCGCGGCAGTGTTGTAATTCAATTACATCATTTCAATAGAAAGAAGTCTCCATCGTGCTACAGAGGTTGTTTCCTTGTAGAAATCAAAAATTGATATTGATTGTTATTATTATTATAAATATTGCCACTTCGTCAATACCCCCTAAAACTACGCAAACGAGAGTACTGCATTTCAAAGGAATCTACGTTCAGGGGAAAACACCTGCCGGCCCTGACCCGAATCTACCTTGAACAGATTTCCCAGCCGTGGGAAATCTCCAATAAGATAAATTGCCATATCCCTTCTCCATCACACCGCCTTTGAAATTATTAAAAGAAGAGAATACAGTAAATCCTCTCCGATAAAGCTCGCTTCGATCGAAGAGACTCGGTCTTTTGCTTTATTAAGGATAGAATGGTCCTAACCTTTCTGGAACAGATCGTCCATTATGAAACGCATTCTTCTTGTCGATGATCATGAGATGGCCAGGAAAGCCATGAAACATTTTCTTGAACACCATGGGTATTCCTGCGAGGAAGCCGAACACGGAGCCGTCGCCCTGGCTAGGTTGGAGCAAGGGCCGAGCATAGATCTCATCGTTTCCGATAACCACATGCCGGTCATGACCGGCATGGACTTACTCCTCCAGGTAAAAGCCAACCCTTCATTTGGCTTTATCCCTTTCATTCTGTATTCGGGAAATATCACCGACGAGATGTACCAACGGGCAAATGAGGCGGGAGCTCTGGCCGTATTTAACAAACCGTACAATTTTTCAGATTTTGTCGGGATGGTTAATAAAGCCCTCAAAACGCCGTAATTCGTGGAGAGGGCACTTCCGGCGTTCCTCATCTCCAAAAGATTGTAATAGTTTAGCTTATCCGTGAGGTGACAGGTTTCACAGAGAAGCATATATTCAGCCTGGAAACCGGGCTCTTTGAAGTATGGAGAAAAGAGGGTACCGTCAAAAGAATTCGATCGAAGCACCGATACGGTATCCGAAGGGGTCTGTGAACCATGCTCTGAGACATGGTCAACCACCCACAATCACATGCTACAAGAACAATCACGCCAGAGGACAGGTCAGGGCGCCACCACTTGAAAAAGATTGCTGTAGTCGTCTGTCCAGAGGATTTCCTCGAGGGATCGCCAGGGTGCAATCCGGAAGTTGACGAAGGGGTCTTTTAAAAACGCCTGGTTGTTCGTGACCAGGATCCAATCACTATAGCTATTCCCTTTCTCAGGGTCAGCCACGTCTTTGATCCAGAGCGCCTGCTTGCCGAACTCTCTGGCCAAGGCCCGGACTACGGGGCTGAAGTCAAAGTGGCGATTCGAGACATGAAGGGCGAGAATTCCGTCGGGTTGTATATGCTCCCAGTAGAGAGCAAAGGCCTCCATTGTCAGCAGGTGCACCGGAATGCCGTCGCCACTGAAGGCATCCACCGCTAAAATATCGAAATCCTGTCGATGCCCCTTCTCCAATTCTCGCTCAAGGGAAATTCGTCCATCTCCAAAGACAACCTGCTGGGATCCCTTGGCATCTTTGAGAAACGTGAAGTACTCCCTCGCCAATCGATCCACCTCAGGATTGATTTCATAAAATCGATACGTATCGCCGGGCCGGGCATACACTGCTGTGGTGCCAACCCCCAACCCGATGTTCCCAACCCGCAGGCCCCCCTGTCCTTTCCTGTCCTTGAGGGTGTTCAACCTCAGTTGTTGAGGATGACGGCTGATGGCTAAGCTGATTCCACTGAACGGCCCGTAATAGGCTGTCGGGTAAGAATGCCGGGGGGAAGTCAGAAATTGCCGGCCATGGTTGATTCGACCGTGATAGAGGAAACGGCTGGCGGACTTCGTCCCTTTGTCCGTCTCCTTTACTCGCAGGACACCGTAAAAATTACGCGATGTCAGGATAGTACTCGCTTGCTGCTCGTGAATATGCAGTGCCAGAAAACCTGTAAGAGTGGCAATTCCCGCAACAAACACAACCCTTTCCGACCAGAGCATGAGTGGCGATTTGAGCGGATCCCTCGTTCGAAACAGGCAGATTCCCAGGAGCATCATCGTGGCCACCAGCCCAAAATGAAATTCCCAGTATCCTTGAAAGAGAACGGGTGCGACCAGGTTGACAAACACCCCACCCAACGCACCTCCCAACGCGACCATGAGATAGAAGGATGTGAGAAATTTGGCGGGAGGCTTCAAGCGAACCAGTTCGCCATGGCACACCATGCAGCAGGCAAAAAGGACGGCCGAATAGATGAAAATCTGGAGGTAGATATTGATCTCCGTCTCCGCATATTCCTGGTGCAGCAGGTAGACGACTGCGGGGAGCAATACCAGCAACACGGGCACCCAGACCCGTCGGTCGTACCATCGCGGGTGATCGAAACATAGAATGAAGGAGATTAGGTAAAGACCCAGCGGGAGGACCCAAAGAAACGGGATGACCGCGATATCCCGACAAATCTGATTCGTGCTTGCGAGGAGGACAACTGATCCGCAAGCTGCGAGAGCGAGGGTCAGAAGATTCTCAGGCAGACCCGGCTTCTTGTCTGGTCTATACTCAGGATTTTCTGAGAATCCGCTCCTCCTGGCTAATCGAAACAGCGGCCTGGCGCCCCAGGCACACATGACCGCATACAGGCCGTACCCGGCCGACCAGAAGAGGGCCTGCATACGCAAACCCAGTTGCGGCTCGATAAAAAAAGGATAGGAGACCAATCCCAAGAGTGAGCCCAGATTTGATAAGGCGAAAAGCCGATAGGGTGACACAGTGGGATGGACTCGATTGAACCAATGTTGCAGGAGAGGGCCAGAGGCCGAGATGAGGAGAAACGGCACCCCAATAGTCACCATGAGAAGGAGAATAATCGTCAGCATCGGATTTTGTGTGCCATCCGGCTTCCATCCATCCCCTGGGGTGATAGGGAGAAAAACCAGAGAACACACCACCAGACCCAGGTGAACCAGCGCCTGGTGCCGAGGAGAGAGATAGCTTGCGAGAAAATGGGCATAGGCATACCCGACCAGAAGAAAGACCTGAAAGAAGAGCATGCACGTCGTCCAGACCGCCGGGGTGCCTCCAAACCAGGGAAGAATATACCGGGCGATGATGGGCTCTACTTGAAACAGCAGAAAGGCACTGAGAAAGATCGCAATGGCATACGGGAGGACAGATACCTGGGGCATTTTTGGTGGGAAGGAAGTCATGACCTTCATGTTGACAGACGGTGGCGATGGGGCATTGTTCATACACGCAGCCGATTTTGCATGGTCATGGCCGGATTACGCCTGCCTCTCACACGATCAACTCTTCATTCGGTTCATATCCATGCACTCGGTCCACCCTGAAACGCGTTAAGCATCGAACCGATGTGCCCTGAGACGGGAACCATTAATTCTATCTGCGTGCTCCGCCAAGCCATCCCCTATTAAACAAATGGCCTAAATGTCGGGCATCATACTATCCTTTTCCTAGACGATCCACGCTCCACAGGTTTAATGTGGCACATTTGGATTAGACCATACATTCCAACTGCTGAATTTTGACAAAAAAAGGGAGAGATCGTATTGACCTCTCCCTTTTATGAAACGTATTGGTGTTCTGGTTAGAACCGGCTGCGACGTTTATCGCCGCCAAAATCTCCACCGCCGCCACCATACCCTCCACCACCCGTGCGTGGAGCTTGGGGTTTAGCTTCGTTGACCGTCAATGTGCGGCCACCAAACTCAGTAGAATTCAGGGCTGAAATTGCCGCTTGCGCTTCCTCTCCCGAAGACATTTCGACAAATCCGAACCCGCGCGATTGGCCGGTGAACTTGTCGCTGATGACATTGGCTGACTCGACCGTGCCGTGTGCCGAAAACAAGTCGGTTAATTCTGCTTGAGTCGCGGAATACGGCAAACCACCTACATACAATTTTGAACCCATGGGGGTCCTCCTTTTGAAAAATGATATTGTCTTAGGCTCGAGAAAGGGTAAAACCTGGAGAAGGAGTAGGCCGCGGACGCTGCATTCATGCGACAGTGGACAGACACTTTTCGAGTAATCTCTCGGGCAAAACAACACCGGTTACGGGCTTTGGTAATTTGATTGCTCATCGCCAAGCCCTAGGCGTTAAGTTCATTCAAACTAGCACAAGAGAACGGAAGAAGATAGCCAATTCCAGAAAGAGGGGGCGGAAAATTTGACTGAAATATAAGCCTGGCTCTGAGCAATTGAAGCGAGAAAGTCTTTTTCTTTAACATTTTCAGGGTTCTACGAGAAAGCCATCCCTTTCTGGCACGAAAGTACCGTGTGAAAACGCGCCGGAAATACAGTATCCAAATCAGAATTTCCCATCGGCTTCCACACTAATTTTTCGCGGAATTCCCAAATGGTCAGGCTGTTCCTTGCCCAAATGAACGGATTTCCCCTCAGCTACCCTGGCTTAGATAACCGATTTGTCGTCGTGAAGAGAGAGGCATACGTTTCATTTTTTAACGAAACGAAGAGAATAAATATACCACAGGAGTGACTGGCCCATTCAATGTGCTTCCCCTGATGTAATAAAGTCACAGAAACAGCATTCACATTGGAAACCTGAGGGAAATTTACTCCTAGACACCTTGGAGTTCCTGCTCATAACAATTCCAAATACGAAGGGCATAATACAGGGGAGCATGATCATTGAAACAATCAATGGGTATGTCACTGAACTCGCCATTGGACCATTGATTCATCACCTCACGAAGAAGTTGAACCTGGCCTCCCACACCACGCTGTACCCTTTCCAACATGGAGGGATTATCGAAAAGCTTTCCAGTTTCATCGATGTATTTAAGGAGACCTACATGTTCATAACGACCCCACTTCATCAAGTTCAACGCATTGGGACCCCAGAGTGGTATTCGAGCAACCACATCATTATTGTTCACAAATCGATACCCACTGACATAGAAATCCCTCGCAAAGCTCTCATCCCCTACCAAAGGAGACCCAAAGGTGTAGAGCCCTTGCACATCACCATAGCGGTCGGCAGCTAATGTCGCCAGAGCCGCGCCAAGACTATGGCCGGTAAACCAAAAAGTTCGATTTGGCTTTTCCTCTTTCAATCCATTCAAATACGCCTGGAGTGGTTCCCACACTTCGTCCAATGCCTTTTTAAAGCCTTCATGCACAGACCCACCTTGACCAGATACGATTAACCGAAATTTTCCGTCCGTCCACAAATCCTTGACTACCTGGCGCCAGATCTCACCAGGGAGCTTACCTCCTACCGGCTTCAGCACCTGCGTGCCGCGAAAGGCCACAATCACAATATCCTGGGTATGGGCCACATAGCATTGGGTACTTCCACCATTACTAAAGGGCTGATTGCCTTCCACGATCAAGCCGGCCTTAGTGTATTGAGGAATAGCAAATTCATTTTCGGCATACGCCAGCAAGGCGGCTTCCGCCAACCACCAGGCATTCGCCAATTGAAAGCTTTGGGACTTAAACCGGAATGGATGTTGGCTGGCATCGGCGAAATATTTATGGTTCAAATTGGGAGGTAACACCACCTCTATATTGGGACGAGGAATAATCTTCGGCATGGGCTGAGACTTGTTATGGACTGAACTTATGTTCCCATGTGACTGGAAACAGGTCCATTGCCACAGAGTGATTCCAAACGATGACGTTTATAATTTGCCTGGAAAAGGCATCAATGGAGGAGAAGTCAAACCCTACGGTGCATCTTTTACCGAGGAGAAGGAACGCTCTTTGAAGTTTGACCACAGACATTGCGATTGCTGGATTCTAATGGGGAATAGAAAATTTTGAATCACTCATTTTTTCCCGCTGCTCGTGGCGGGAATCCTATATTTGAACTGTGCCAAAATTGTCAATTAAAAGCTAGCAGCCTGCTGAAACTCAAAAACATGTAAAGGTCTATATTGACTCAACACTTCAGGGACTTTAGTCACCAACGGCAGGATGTTCAAACAGGCCCGTCCAGCAAGGCCGCATGCGCTTTGGCGGGCTGAGCGTACAAAGGAATACGTGCACGACACAGAGCCGACCGGCTTGCCCGTACCCGCTCCGGCGAAGGTAGAGAACGCAGCTGGCCAACTTTCAACACCCTGCTAGACATGAAACGGGTAGGAATCCTGGATCCGAGAGACCATCACCACGCGAATATGTCATTGATCAACAGGACAGGAATGGGGCCGGTCAGGAAAGGTTTAGTGGCTAAACGAAATGGCGATCGCACACTATTCTACCTTCGCTTAGGAGGAACTAAACCAAAGATACACTTTTAAAACCCATGTTGGCCTTCAACCTACATACAGGTCCGTCTTCTAATTTTTCAAACAGGCGACAATGGGGCATTCCCTCAGCCCTTCGACACATCCTTTCCGGAATAGGCTGAATCCTGAAATACAACCCTCCTACCTAAAGGCAAATCAAATGTGCCCGTGGCTGAAATCTGCCCCCCTTCGCTGTTTTCCGTCACAAATTGAAATGTTCCGGTAATATTACTACCACCGGAACCACCACTGTTAGGAGCGAAATCCTCTAAAGTAATGGTCCCCTCGGTATTGGATTGGTATGAAGTGGATCTTCCTTCTTCTACCATTTCAACCTGCACCTCAAAATTTTCACCCACCCTCAAAGGATCGGGTGCCACCAAATCATAATCGCCAGGCTGTGCCTCACCAGGGACTCGAAAAATTATAAGAAACTCTCTTTTGTCATTCCTATCTGAATTGAGATTCGCAACCAAAAAGTAGCCGGGGCGCACTCCAGTCACGGGGTCCCCTTCCTTGGGGGGCAGGTAGGTCACCACACCTTCCCCCGACACTTCACCACTCACAGATCCGGATAGGCTTGCGGTAAATCCTGACTGATCTACCTTAGGCTCTTGGGAAGCAGGGTCAGTGGATGAGTCCGCACATCCACTGCTGACAAGCAACATAATTAAGGCCGCTGTTTGTCCAAAAATCTGATACATTGCTGACATTGCTCCCTCCCCAATTGACCCTTTTGCCTCTCCCACTCTGAGAAACCGGGTTTTTGTCGTTTGAGACGTTATTCTTTATTAAAAATTCGAGTAGAGCGGGGATTATGACATTCTTTTACTGCGTTCGATTCAGTACCGTCATGAATTCTTCCTTGAGGGCCGGGTCATCTTGGATTGATTGAAAAATTGTATTGTAGTCCTTGATGGTCAATCCATGATCTGTCACGGCCTGACTCATCTTCCGGTTAGCCTCTTCTTGAAGAGCTTCACTTTTGGTGGGGTCACCTGCCTGGATGATTCGCTCCTTGTATGTCGTATGGATTTGGGAAATTTCCTTGTAGGCTCCAGCAAAGGGTTCAAGATTCGGCCCAATCAATTCCTTCTGCATAGGTTGGGATTCAACTTTCTGAGGTTGAGCATTAACATTTTGCGCATGTACCACAGAAAAAAGTCCCAAGCCACATAGACTCGGAATCACCAGCAGCACACTCAATTTCCGTAAACTCGTTGCCATGGAATTCATACCAGCTCTCCTTTGTTAGTTTGATTAAATATTCCCCAGCAAGCTGAGATCGAGTAACCATTCATACCTGTCAGGGCTTGTTATCTTTTCAATACGGAAACGCCGCAAACTCAAGTAGGGGTTCTCCCGAAAAATCATTTCTTCTCCTAGAACAATGAATGAGATAGGAAACCCATTCATAACCGAATTTTCCATCCCATACTTTTGCATATAAGGCAAAAGCCAGGCCAAAATCAGCGGCCGAAGTGCGGGAGTACCATTTTGTAAGGCATAACTTAAGTCATGGGCGCAAAATCCGCCTCGAAGGTTTCTTTTTGGGTGATCCTGATTTTTCTACAAGTAGCGTAGGGAGGACCCTACGAATGCACCTGAATCCCTACAGTTTCAAACGAAAATAAACTGGGAAAACTTGAATAGTCATTGGGGAGTCATTGGGAGTGTCCGCATTAAGAATCCATATCTTATCCATTGACTTGGTATTTTTACTTTCGTATAGAGATCACTTTTGCGTGAATTCCATTGTTGAAAAAGAATTTTTCGTCGTATTCACAAAGGGAAAACCCAGAGAGAAGTTGATATATCTCAAAGGGAACACCAGAATGGAGGGACCATGCTCGATCAATGACGCTAGGCAGAATATCAAATGATATGAGATGGATTGAACCACATGCCCTATACCCATTTCTTAATAAAGGGCCCGGAGCATTCTCGAAATATAGGCATTTCGTCTCACATCTCTCGCCAACATCTTGGCTCAGATTATTTGACCAATAGAGTCATCACAGAAAAGTATGGGAAGGGCAGGCGATTTAATTACCGAGAATCTCTTTTCGCAAGAAAATCACGACTGCATGCTATTTGAGAATACCAGGCATGATTGAGGGGGGATAACCGGGAAAAACAGGAAGATGGTGAGTAGCATTCTTCAACCCAGTATGAGTCCAAATGCGAAAAGTCCTTCTCTGCAATTCCCTCCTGGATCTGCCTGCAAATAACAGGGGGACTCTCCTCTTCAATTTCAGAGAGCACTACCACTCAAGCAGCGAAGCATGACATGTGACGACTAAGCGATAATTTCATAACATGGCTTGAAGTTCTGTTGATCAATTTTCATGCGATGCTGATTGATGAAGGATTGCAGGAGTTCATCCATGAGTTTCATAATCGTTGAATCCCCGTGTATGGTAAATGGCCCATTTTTTTCAATGGCATTGAGCACTTGCGACTTCACATGACCGGCGACGATTCCTGAAAATGCCCGACGCAAATTCGCGGCCAACATATGGATGGGTTGGTCGACATGGAGATCCAATTCCGCCATCGACTCATGTGTGGGCTCAAACGGTTTTTGAAATTCATGGTCGATGGTTAGATGCCAGTTGAAATAGAAGGCGTCATGGGTGTGTTTTCGAAATTCCCGTACGCGTTGCATGCCTGTTGTCATTTCATAGGCCCCACGCTGAGGATCGTCAATGATGATTTGATATCGTTGCGCGGCTTGAGGGCCGAGCGTTTGCTTGATAAAGGTATCAATCGTGCCAAAATAGCTGGCACTGCCTTTGGGGCCGGTAAAGATAAGCGGAAAGGGCACCTCATTATTGTTTGGGTGCAACAGAACGCCGAGGAGATAAAGAATCTCTTCCAAGGTCCCCGCCCCGCCGGGAAATACGATAAACCCATGTCCGACACGCACAAACGCTTCAAGGCGTTTTTCAATATCCGGCATGATAACCAGTTCATTCACAATGGGATTCGGAGCTTCAGCCGTAATGATGCCCGGTTCCGTAATGCCCAAATATCGCCCGTTTTTAATACGTTGTTTCGCGTGAGCAATCGTGGCTCCCTTCATCGGTCCCTTCATGGCCCCTGGCCCACAGCCCGTGCAAATATCCATGGAACGCAAACCTAATTGATGCCCCACTTCTTTCGTGTAACGATATTCCACCTCACTAATCGAATGGCCTCCCCAGCACACCACCAAATGTGGATCATCAACAGAATGAATGATCTCGGCGTTCCGTAAGATATGGAAAATCGCATTGGTGATCCCATTGGATGTCGTTAAATCAAATTTTTTATTGTGATGTATTTCATTATGGACATAGATGATGTCACGTAACACCGAAAAGAGATGCTCTTTAATCCCTTGAATAATCTTCCCATCCACAAACGCACTGGCCGGAGCATTGATGAGCTCAAGCTTCACTCCGCGATCCCGTTGCTCCAAGGCAATGTCAAAATCTGCATAGCGCGCGAAAAATGCTTTCGTGTCGTCCGTATCATTGCCACTCGTCAGAACCGCTAAGGCACTGCTTCTGAAAATTTCATGAAGGCCGCCCTCACTGGTCTCCCTGAGCTTCTCAACTTCGTGCTGCGACAGCATGTGCATTGAGGTATCCGGGGTGATGCTCACACTCACGCCCTGACCTGAGGATGTACGCTTCGATGTTATGTACTCTCGATTGTTTTCCATTCTTACGCCCTAGCTCTTAGTCAAATGAGAACCCTTTTTGTGTGAACGTTGCCCAATGCTGGCCACGAGGAAGAAGTCAATTTATCACACCAACGTGTTCAGGCTCTATGGGCGGTGTCGGAACACGCCCTATTGCGCAAATGACATGGGAACACATCCGGTAAAATATATCGTGCTACGATTATGTCAAGAATCTGGAAAATTCGTTGAGGGTAGTCAGGCGAAGGCAGTGTTCGATATGATCACGAGGGGAAATCGAGATTATGCACCTCTTTACCAGTAATCTCTTGGGCTTTTGCGTTCCCTCCCTTTTGCCCTGACTTTTAAAAAGGTGCTCTCACTCCCCAAGTCATTCCTAACGGGTTTCATCAAAAATTGGGCTCTTGTTTCAACAAGGAGAAAATTGCATGAAGGAACGTTCTTTGCCTCGCTTCCCACTTATTCTTGGCCTTACAGCCATCTTCTTATGGGTAGGGGTTTTTCAGCATCTCAGTTTTGCCAATACAGAAAAATCCCTATATGACCGTCTGGGAGGCTATAATGCCATCTCTGCCGTCGTTGATGTCTTTTTAACAAAGGTTTGGGACGACCCGGTCGTGGGTCGGTTTTTTGTGGGAATGGGAACTGACACCCGGGATCAATTACGCCAAAAAAACAAAAACCTCTTGTGCTTTAGCACAGGGGGACCCTGCCAGAAGATCAATCGACCACTAGAACTGACCCATAAGGGTTTGGGAATCACCGACACGGAGTTCGATATCGTGGTTAACCATTTGGCTGCGACACTCAAGGAATTTAAAGTTCCTGAGCGGGAACATGATGAGGTGATGACCAAAATCGGCAATCTGCGATCCTATATTGTTGAACGGAAAAGTTAAAAACCATAACGGGTTATCCGAATTATGTCCTGCCTTTGAGGCCCGCGCTCATGGCGTGCAAGCTCAGATCTGTCATACACCTTCCCACAACATGGAGACCATTTTTCCGTGAGTCCGCTTAGGAACTACGCAACCAGGTTAATCGTTGGTGATCATCCTCATATTGTGGGAGCCTATAGGTCAGATCGATTTGCACGACACGCTCCAGGCAGCGAAGCGCCGAGAGGTGATCTTTTCGCTCGATATAGACGGCAGCCAGTAGACGCAAGGCTCCTGCCTCCCCCGTTCTATGTCCCAGCTTGATGAAATGTTCAGTCGCATTATTGAGACAGGCCTCGGCCCGCGTAAGATTGCCCAGATGAAAAAATGTTTTCCCAAGTTGCCCATAGGTGGTAGCCAGGCCGTCTTCATTTCCGACTTTGCGGTGGTAGTCTAAAGCCGTGTGAAAGGCTTGAATGGCAGGTTCGGACCGATGTAACTTCAATTCTTGCAGGGCCAGATTGCTATATAAAATTCCCAAAGCCCGGTCATGGCCTAAAGGGGTTAAATAATCTATAGCTTCCAAATAGAACGCGTGAGCCGTTTCCGGTTCACCCCTATCGGCTTTGAGACTTCCTAAATTTACCAGGGTTTCCCCGATGGCATGCCCTTCCTGCAAGGTTCGTTGAATTTCCAGGACTTCTCGATAACAGGCCTCGGCTTGTTCATAGTGTCCTAACAAGGCGCTGACATTTCCCAGATTACCCAAAGCATCTGACAAAGCCTTGGGTGATCCCAGCTGTCTTGCCTCTGCGGTAGCCTGTTCATAGCACTCACGCGCTTTTGACAGATCGCCACGATGAAGAAAAATTTCGCCAAGACGAGAAGCAGAGCTGGCCATGATAGCAATGAAAATCCCGTAACAATTGTTCAGTTCTCAAACGAAAACCGGTAAAACATACATCCTGCCCGACTCTCTAGGCTTGTACCTGCCTGAAAACCTATGACACGTAAGCGCGCCTCAGCAAGATTACATCATTTGTCTGACAAGGATCAGGGAGACCTCACCGGATCGAAGGGCTATTGCGACATTCAGTCTGAAAAGCGTCCCAACTATATTGGTTTGTCCGAATCCCACTCGGCCTAAAAACACAACAGCCGAGTCCAGACATCTGAACTCGGCTGTTGTGAGAAACTCAAAATAAAAAGGCAGGGCCCCGCCTTTTCATTCATTCAAACCAACCGGCTTAGAGAGGGGAAAGCCGACAGGATCATGCCTAGAGAAGGGTACAGTTACTTTTTAACCCCCAAGATCGCATCTTTAGCCGCCTTGGCTACGCGGAACTTCACGACACGTTTGGCTGGGATTTTAATCGCAGCTCCAGTTTGGGGATTTCTGCCCATTCTGGCTTTTCGGTGTGCAAGGACCAACTTGCCAATTCCAGGTACCACAAATGCATTTTTGGCTTCCTTGTAAGCCAACGCGGCAAAATCATCAAGAATTTGCGTGGCAATTTTCTTGGTAACATCCGCTTTTTTAGCCAGGTGATCGGCAATCTGCGACTTTGTCATGGCCTTTCCCATACACATTTCCTCCTCATTTGAATTGTTTTAGTAAGAAACACCATTTGTTGATTCTAAAATTCCAAGGAAGGGTTGCCTTGTCTGTCATTTTGGAAGAAGGGTTTAACGCGGGAACACCTCTCCCTTCTGTCACAACGGCGGCAGAGTCTACCGAATGCCTCAAAAACTGTCAACAAAAAACAAGCCCAGTGCGGCGAATATTCTTTTGTCATAAGTTTCCCAATGACTTTTCTGTCTTGCTGCCTCGGGTTTTGTCACGGTAAAGTAGCTGAAATACACATTTTAATTACTTTAATCATTCGTGCAATTGGCACAACACACACGAGGCATCGATCATGGCAAAAGAATTACCTGTTATCCCATTCCCCAAACAATCAGAATCCTCAGAACAAGAAGAACTGATATATTCCAGGGTGTTTTGCACGAGGGAGGATAGCCCACCCCTGAAGTTGCTCCTGGACTTTCTCAAATCCAAAAATCAGGTTCCACTCATTCCCAAAATGGACCCGGCCGCCCTGGAAGATTGGGACTGGGTCCATGTATCCCTTGGGTATAGCCGGGAGAGAAAGCCCATCCGCTTATTTTGCTTGCGTGACCGGGGTACCTATCAGGACGTGTTTGAGGGAGAAAAAACCGCATTTTTTAACCGCATATCTGTCTTTGATGATATCGAAGCCGAGATTGCCCGGGAATGTATTTCAAAAGCCCGCTTCATTGCCACCACCCAAATGGTGAAAAAAGATATGACTGATGAGGGCTATGATTTTAACGGATGGATTCTGGAATTTTTTCAAGAAAACTGCAATGGCATTGTGCAAATCGACGGACAGGGATTTTATTCTCCGAAGGGCGAACTCATTGTGGACTTGGAGGAAGTCGCGGAATCTGGGGATGATATAGCGCCTACACCCAAGACTGATACCCAAACATTGGCATAGGACACATTATAGTTCAATCCTGCTCTGAAGAAGAGCCTCACGAAGAGCTTGATCCGAGGGCCAAGTCCACGCAATCCGGAAAAGTCCGTTGCCTCATACCCGGAAGTCCATTGCGATAGGCCCAGCCATCTTTCAACACCTCCAAAAGAGCTCCGTATTCAAATCGCGACGGGTCCTCAACCACATCTTCCCTGCAGATCAGGATATCGGCGCGTTTCCCTTCCAATAGTGTTCCTGAATCGGTTTGTCCAAGTTGATCCGCCGCCAACCCCGTCGCTCCGAACCATGCTGCCAGAGGCGGTATGCCCTCTGCGATCAATGCCACCAACTCCATGTAATTCCGGCCATGCATATCGGGTAATACCGGATCAGTGCCAGCCAACAGTTTGAGCCCGCTAGCTTGCGCAGATTTGACTGCCTGAGCATGGCTCTCTGCCACCTGCTGAACTTTGGCGCGAATGAAGGCGTTGAACCCCTCTGACTGAGCCAATTTTTGCCCCACCCATGCAGTCGGAGTCACTACACACCCCTTCGCATAGGCCAATTCGGCCAGATCCTCATTCATAAAAGAAATGTGTTGGATATCCTTCACTCCAGCCTGAATGGCCAACTTGATACCATTTCGACTATGGGCATGGGCCGCCACATACATCCCTCGCCCAGCCGCTTCGTCACAGATTGCTTCCATTTCCTCAAGAGTAAAATCCCGATGCTCCAAATGGTCGGTAGGAGACACCACACCCGGGCTGGCACAAATTTTCACAAGATCGCCCCCGCAGGCGGCAATCTCTCTTACCCGCTTTCGGCATTCCCACGGCCCATCGACGATACTGGACGGACGACCGGGACCAGCAGGCCACAAACGGGAAAGCTCCCCGCAGCACCGGTCCGGCCCTCGAAAATCCGCATGTCCTCCAGTAGTGGAGAGCATGCATATGGCCAACTTGAGACGTGGACCTAACATCACCCCCTGATCCACGAGTCGTTTCAGAACAGAGGTGGCTCCACCCACATCCCGCAGAGTCGTCACGCCTCCCTGAACGAGGGTGCGATATAAGATACGTTCAGCCCAAAACGGGGCCTCCGGTGAATTCATTCGGTCCAGTTCACCACTTCCCACTCCCCAAAGTGTCACATGCCCATGACAGTCGATAAGTCCTGGGGTGACGGTATAGGTTGCACAGTCGATCCGATGAACATTAGATCCCTGAGGACGAGCGGGGTTATGAGGAGAAACGGCCTTGATGGTTCCATCATCTATCCACACATCAACTCGTTCGTGAATAGACCTGGTTGTTGCGGACGTCCCATCATAGAGTTTGTGTATATTTGAGAGAACAATCATCACATTCCTCTCTTCTAGATATAAATCTCATGAATCCTCCACTTTGTCTTTACCGTATATCCGTCAATATCTGCAACACATTCGATCAGGCTCCTTCCTGGACGACTCCTCCGGACAAGCAGGGGATGTTCGGCGCCCCCTCTGAGCGTCCCTTATTCTGGTCGCGTTCATTTTTTAACACCTGGTAATAAATCACATCGATAACATTTGGCGGCATTGAAATTTTGCGGATTCATAATAAACATGATAATCTTCGAAGACATTGACTTATCTCTTTCTCTATTCATGAGAGACGCATTTGTCAGTTATGTTTTCTTTCGGAATACCTCTCGAAGTTTTTCACCATTGGTCTAAAACTAGAAATCATCATTTCCTCAATACGGTTATCGCAACAAATTTCCCATCCGCTTGAGGGATAACCTTCACATCACATGAGGTGTAGCCAGGCATGACCACGTTCGCCAACCGCCATATCGGATCCAGTGAGAGCCAAATTCAAGAAATGTTGGGAGCGCTGGGGCTCTCTTCACTCAATACCCTTATGCAAGGCACGGTTCCGCAGGAAATTCGCCTCGCCCGATCCTTGGATTTGCCCCCGGCACAATCGGAAGAAGAGGTGCTTGCTGAACTCCGCCACCTCAGCGCACGTAATCAGGTCTATCGATCATTTCTCGGCATGGGTTATTACGATTGCCTGACCCCACCGGTGATTGGACGGAATATTCTGGAAAATCCCGCCTGGTATACCCAATATACGCCCTATCAAGCGGAAATTGCCCAGGGACGATTGGAGGCTTTACTCAATTTCCAAACCATGGTCGCCGATCTGACTGCGCTTCCCCTGGCGAATGCCTCACTGCTAGACGAAGCCACGGCAGCGGCGGAAGCCATGAGTATGTGTCGGGCACTCAGCACCCTGCAAGGACGTACATTTTTCGTCGCGGAGGATTGTCACCCGCAAATCATTGGCGTCCTACAGACTCGGGCCAAGCCATTGAATATCTCAATTTCCATAGGGAATCCAGATATATTAAATTTTTCAAACGATGAGACCTTCGGCATTCTCCTCTCCTATCCGTCCACGGACGGCACGCTCCGCTCCTATGAAGCCCTGGCCCAGAAGGCGCATGAAGCCGGGGCACTCGTCGTGGTCAGTACGGATCTTCTCGCCCTAACCCTCTTAGTGCCACCCGGAGAATGGGGAGCGGATATTGCGGTGGGGTCATCGCAACGATTTGGGGTCCCGCTGGGCTATGGCGGTCCCCATGCGGCATTTCTGGCCACAAAAGATTCTTTTAAACGAAACATCCCAGGCCGGATGGTGGGAGTATCTAAGGACGCACATGGCCAAACGGCATATCGCCTGGCCCTCCAAACCCGGGAGCAACATATCCGGCGCGATCGAGCAACGAGTAACATTTGTACCGCACAAGTGCTGCTGGCAAATATTGCCGGCATGTATGCGGTCTACCATGGGCCGGAAGGATTAAAAAACATCGCCACCAGTGTTCATCACCTCACTGCGCTCACAGCCGAAGGACTTCGTCGCCTGGGATGTCAACTCGACTCCAATGCCTTTTTTGATACCCTCCGGGTTCGGTGCCCGCATCTGAGCCCGGCCCAAATTATGAAGAAGGGTCAGCAGAGTTTCATCAATCTTCGACAATTTCCGGATGGGTCCTTTGGCATCGCGTTGGACGAAGCGACCACCATCACAGACGTGAGTCAGCTCCTGACCCTTTTCACCGACAATCCACCTCTTCCCTTCTCCTTAAACGATCTGGCCGAACAAGTCGGTTCCTCCATCCCAAGCACCTTTCAGCGACAATCTCCTTTTCTCACACATCCTGTTTTTCACGACTATCATTCCGAGCACGAATTGCTCAGATATATGTATCGGCTCCAATCGAAGGACCTCTCCCTCGTCCACTCCATGATTCCCTTGGGGTCATGCACCATGAAGCTTAATGCGACAGCGGAGATGGTTCCCGTGACATGGCCGGAATTCAGTCGGATGCACCCCTTTGCTCCAAGTGACCAGGCGGAAGGGTATCAATTGTTGTTTCGGCAATTGGAGGCATGGCTCGCCGAGATCACCGGATTTGAGGCTGTTTCACTTCAACCCAACGCCGGCTCTCAAGGAGAATATACCGGATTGATGGTCATTCGGGCCTATCAAGAGGAGCGAGGGCAGAAAAAACGGAATATCTGTCTTATTCCGGTTTCCGCGCACGGGACCAACCCCGCGAGTGCGGTCATCGCCGGATTGAAGGTTGTCCCTGTCGCCTGTGATAGCCATGGAAACATTGATATTCAGGATTTAGAAGCCAAGTCAGCCCAATACCATGACACCCTCTCCTGTTTAATGGTGACTTACCCATCTACCCATGGCGTATTCGAAGAAGGTATCCGCAAGGTTTGTGAAATCGTGCACACGCATGGAGGCCAAGTGTATTTGGATGGCGCCAATATGAATGCCATGGTTGGCTTGGTGCATCCGGCTGCATTCGGGGCGGATGTGTGCCATCTCAACCTGCACAAAACTTTTTGTATCCCCCACGGTGGCGGAGGCCCAGGGATGGGCCCCATTGCCGTCGCATCGCACTTGGCCCCCTTTCTACCAGGTCATCCCCTGGTACAGGTGGGAGGACCAAAAGGTATCGGGCCCATCGCCGCTGCCCCGTATGGCAGCCCGAATATTCTTCCCATCTCCTGGGTCTTCATTAAACTCATGGGCGGAGAGGGACTCACCAAAGCCTCACAAGTGGCCATCCTCAATGCCAACTATATGGCCAACAAATTGGATAAATATTATTCGATGCTCTATGCCGGCAAAAATGGGATGGCGGCCCACGAATTTATTTTAGATCTTCGCCCTTTCAAAAAATCAGCGGACATTGAAGTGGAAGATGTGGCCAAACGGCTCATGGATTTCGGGTTCCATGCTCCCACGATTTCATGGCCGGTCCCCGGCACTCTGATGATCGAGCCAACCGAAAGTGAATCTAAGGCGGAGTTAGACCGGTATTGCGATGCGCTCATCCTGATCCGCCAGGAAATTGCCGAAATTGAAGCAGGTCGCCTCCCTCGCGACAATAATCCTTTAAAACATGCGCCTCATACTATTGAGACCATCGCACAATCCGACTGGCCGCACCCCTATTCCCGTGAAACCGCTGCATTTCCCGCCCCCTGGTTACGGCAGCACAAATTTTGGCCATCTGTGTCGAGGATTGATAATGTCTACGGAGACCGGAACCTAATATGCACCTGTCCCCCCATGGACACCTATTCATCCTAGGAGCCTGTCGGGCTTAGGGGATCGAGAGCGAAAAATTGACTGAGCGAGGCCAGATTTTGACGATTTCGCCGGCCCATAGTGGGACTATCGTCCAAGAAATCGGCGAAATATGGGCCGCTTAGACACTTTTGTAGCCGATTCATCCTAAGTCCGACAGGCTCCTAGACTTCCTCTAGGCTTTTCATCGACCATTGGATAGCCCGTTCCTATTCTTGATGGAAACAGCATCCAACCACATGAAAGCCTCCAGCCCGCATCATCTGCTCATCGGCATGCTTTTGGGCATTGTCGTCGGCATTCTCCTGGGTGGGCTTGCACCATCCATCGGATTGAGCCTCGCATTTATCGGTGACCTGTTTTTACAAGCCTTGTTCGCGCTCGTCGTCCCCTTGGTCATGAGTTCAATGATTGTCGGCATTGCCAGCTTAGGCGATGTGCGGCAACTCGGATCTATTGGCCTTCGCACCATCCTATTTTTCATGACCACGACTGGACTGGCGGTGTTGGTCGGTTTGATCTTGGTCATCGTCATTCACCCTGGAACACCAACCGAACAAGCCGGCCCTGACACATCAACGGTACAGACCACAAGCCTGTCAGAACGCATGGAAGACAAACCCACCACTCTGAGTGATTTGTTTAAATCCATCCTCACGAGCTTAGTCCCCAAAAATTTATTCGCGGCCATGGCCGAAACTCAAATCCTGCCGCTGATCGTCTTTGCCTTGGTCTTTGGTGGCGTCCTCACCACCATTGGCGAAAAAGGCACGCTAGTCATTCGGGTCTTTGAAGGCATCAACGAGGCTATGATGGCCATCGTTCACCTACTCATGTGGGTCGCCCCAATAGGCATCGGCGCCTTGTTAGCTGGGAGATTAGGCGAAGCCGGAGGGTTCACCGGATTTGGTCCCCAATTGGCGAGCTTAGGAACCTATGTAGGTACAGTGCTCCTTGCCTTAGCCATTCATGGCTTGGTCATGCTTCCATTATCTTTACAATGTCTCGGTCAACGTTCAGTTCCAGCTTATGCCAAAGCCATGAGTACCCCACTGATGACCGCCTTCTCAACCAGCTCCAGTTCGGCCACCCTACCCCTCACGATGGAAAGCCTGATTGAGGAAGCAAAGGTTTCTCGACGGGTCGTGAGTTTCGTGGTTCCCTTAGGAGCCACCATCAACATGAATGGGACCGCACTCTATGAAGCGGTTGCCGCCATGTTTATCGCACAAACCTATGGAATTGAAATGGGGTTGGGAGAAACCATTATTGTACTGCTTACCGCCACCCTCTCTGCGATAGGCGCTGCAGGTATCCCAGAGGCCGGACTCGTAACGATGGTCATTGTGCTCAAAGCCGTGGACCTGCCAATTGAAGGAATTTCCCTGATCTTGGTGGTGGATTGGTTTTTAGATCGTTGCAGGACCACAGTCAACGTCTGGGGCGATGCCGTCGGCGCCGCGGTGATTGATCGCTTTGAATCTGCTACCAAAACATAAATTTATTTCTAGCCGCCCTAGCCACACCTTTCGTTTCTCCATCAACTTAAACTTTTACTGAATCAGCATTGTTCCCGTGAGGCAAGACCTGCCAGATATCGTATTTCAATACCTGACCACGGGCATTTTCTAAACTACGCCATGAATCCTATCTATAACTCTGAATTTTGATTAATATCAAGACATGTCTTTTCATAGGAATTAGTAATGGCCTATTAGTCTTTACCCCAATGTAATCGGAGTTTTAAGTGGCTTCACCTATTCCAATAGGAAAACGTTGGCAACCATTCTTCAATGTAAAAACACTTGGGCAGTATCACTTTGATCTTCAATTGGTTACTTTGGACGATATTGACAGCACAACACTTAGTGCTCTGAAGGGCAAGGAACCAGAAGCTAGAAATAAAACCCTAACATTAGCTGCTCACGAGTATACGCATTGGTTAGATCATGTCGGTACTTTATGGGGACGTAATATTCTTTGTGCGTACTATTGTGGGCTCGTGGCCCGTGAAAAAAATGACCCTGCTATGTTTTTCAAAATAGTAGAGGCTAACAAACACATTAATAGAGTCTCCTCAAGCCGTTACTACTTCACTAAAGGACCCAAGTGCAGCGAAAGGCCACCATGGCGGTGGACGCTTTCTCTTGGCTCTCGTTTTGATTTCTCAGGGAAATTCGATCACAACAGTCCAATTCCTTTCATACGATTTTTTAAGGGCAGCACTGATAATCAGAAGTCCTTAATTGCTCGAATGCCTATTTCTCAGGCTTCATTAGCCGAAGTTAGGGCCATGTACTCCGAGTTCCTCTGGATAATCGAAGAATGTAGGGGAGTAAATCATGATGCAGCATTGGTTAATAAGAATATATTTATGAAGGATTATAATTCTAAATTATATGATCCAGATTTCCTTGTTTATGTAACATCACTCCATCTTTTAGCCAATCACTGCGGTTCAACAGATCTCTTTTCAATATTTCCCTATTCTTCAGCTCTTTCTGGATTGGCACTGAACTTTCCTACCTCTTTAATTTCTCGTATCAAGATTCCCCCCAACTGGGAAATTTGGAGACAAAATGAATGGAAAATTGATCGCCTGCAAGCAATATTGGCTAGTCACGATCGTGATTTCATATACGCAATACTTTGTTACCATGCTCAACCACCAGTCAGTCAGGATGTACCCCAATGGATCAATAGGGTATTAACATCTGCGATGGATCTAGACCTAGAGGTCGTGACACAGGAATGGGAAAAAAAGTTTGAGGAGGAGACCTCTAGAATCTTAAAACAGGTCTCTCATCCAATTTTTTCAAAGTTAGTGGAAATCGGTGGCCAATGGGGGAAAAAAGTGGGATTATTGGGACAATTAGATCCTATAGTAGACGCCGTTAATGGCAAAAGTGAACTACCGCTTCCAGATGCCATTACAAGTGATTTTGAGCCATGGAATCCAGGAGATTCTCTATTCCACATAGACGGCCGGTCCACAATTGAACGTAAAGATTATTTATTAGAAATGCGAAACAAGATGGATGAGTTTTTTGAAATTTGTGGAATCTAAATATTAGGGAATTTTCTAAATTAATTTCTGGTCAAGTATTGGCTTCATATATTTATATTTTGATTCCGGCCAGCCCTTGAGCCGAATCGCTTGCGCCGCCATCTCGCGTCCATTCACCATTTCCCTCCTCACCCTTCCTCTTCCCAATGTCCGACGCCTGCTGGCCGGCCCTAGGGTCGGACGCTCTTTATATTCGGCGGGCCTTGTTTGAGCGGAGCGAGTTGGACCGCTCTTCAATCCTGCGTCAGACCCCTCTAATGTGGCCGGACTGGGCGTCAATGGTTTTGCCTACTTTTCCCGAAAGAAAAGTAGGTCGCCTCCCGGGGCGAAACCCGGCATTCTCAGAGCCCCTTGCGATCTTCTCGCGGAATAGTCAGCTTGGCATCAAGAAAATCCTGGTGACTGAGATCCATGCCTTTCGCAATGCTTCGAATTTCCTCAATCTCCACAAACGAGGTCTGTTCGGCCGCATTGGCCACTTCAAATAAACAATGGAGAAACTCTTTCCGTTCAGTCCTCGTCGTTAATTCCTTAAAACGTTTCACCAATCGTACGCTATCCAACCCCCGGAAAATCCGGTGATGACTGATTTCCGCAACCAGTTGTGCCTGTTCGTCTGTTAATGACCAGTGACGTTTAAGTACAGCGCTCATGGCCGTGGTTTCTACTGAATCCACCACATGATCAACGCCGGCTACTCGTGCCATCAATCCTGCCGCCAGACACAGCTTGCGAATCTCAGCATCAGGGAGATCAAAGGTGATGCCCCGATCGCGCAATTCCATCGTGACCTGGAAATAAATGGTGTTTTTAATGAAATCTTCCAATCGACTTTCACGATCATGCTCGTCGGTATAACGCTGCCCCCGCAGATTCAATATTTGGCGAAATGGTCGTCGAAGATGTTCTAAGAACCCGCTACTCCCCTCCTCAAGATCGGCCCTAAGCTGTTGGACCACTTCTGTTTGTTGATCCCCACCTGATGTTTCTGAGGACAGAAGCTTTCCAATCGTCGCTAAAGCCAGAGCTTTATCCTCTGCCGATCCCATACGTCCTAGCACCCGATGTAAAAGACGTTGCCGTTCTTCCTCGCTCACCGGGGAAACCATATACAGCTCCAATTCCATCCATTCCTCTCCGGAAATATCCGGCAATTGAAACAAGAGTTCTTTTAATCCGTTCACTTCGGTGGACGACAGTTTCCCATCAGCCCATGCGGCACCGATCAACAGTTTACCAAGTTCAAGAATAAAGCTTTTATCGACCATCCCTATCCTCCTTTTCTGTAGACTCTAGGCGTAGCATACCTGTAACTCACCAGGCTCGCCTGCCTCGTCAACAAGATTCATAATGATGTGGGAAATTCTAGGGTCAGTATACCGAAGGGATTCCAGAGGCTAAAGAACCCAGTGAAATGAGGAACAAGCGGCAGCCCCGACACCGACCGAAAACAACGCGAAGATACTTATGAATCACCGGTGAAACCATGGGAATCCAGAATTGCTCTCAACACATCTTTCCACGTGACAATACCCAAAACTTCTCCACCAATGGTCGTGATGGGGAGGCAAGAGACCCCTCGGGCTAACATCAGTTCAGCCGCTTCCTGCAAAGAGCAGGATGAACGAACCGTCACCGGATGATGCGACATAATTTGATGGACACGTTTATTAAGGGTCGCTCGATCCCGGGTGGTTTCCGACATCGTTCCGACAAACGGACTGACGGCTTTCAACATATCCCGGTCGGAAATTATTCCCACTAGCTTGTCATTGTCCACGACGAGTAGATGATGAAAGGGGACTTTCTTGAAGATATCCTTGACCACCTCAAGTGGATCATCCATCTCAACGGTCACAACTCTGGACGTCATAATTCTGGCGATTACCCTGGTTCTCGTCTCTGACTCCACCTTACGAAGTCCTCATGGTATAGGGTGACTGAAATCAGTCCTTTCCACAATACTTGGCCGTCAGCTGCTATAGCCGTCACCCTTCCTATTCGGCATTCTAGAAATAAAAGTTTACAGGGGGTTTTTTACTTCATCCCATCAACATTGCAATGGGCAAGGGGGCGTCAATCATGCGGAAAACCCTTCTGTCCGCAGGATTCCACAGAGCGGTCCTTGGAAGAATCCCGGGCCAGGACTGCGATTACCTACCTCACTTGTTACACAATTTCAGCAATCGCACAGTAGGCTCATTGCCCTGTTCACCTCAGGAAGGGGCCATTCCTCCCTCCGGTCTTCCCACACCGTACGTCAATTCATCATGTTGCAGATTCATGGGATCTTTACACCCGCCGCCCGTTGGAGTTGAACTGAAGATTCATGTCGATAAATGGGGCAGGGTACTCAGCAGTTCTTTCACAAGGCGCACCAGATCATTCAGGAGAAAAGGCTTGGGGAGTGTGCGGGTTGCACCAAACTCAGCCGCCTCTACCAAAAATCCTAAATCACGGCTCCCACCTCCCGACATGGCAATCATCAACGGAGGAGAGGGTGTCCCAGCAAGTACCCGTATTACTTCTAGCCCGTCCATTTCAGGCATGAGCACATCAGTAATGACCAGATCAACGGGACTCTCATGATAGAGCCTTAATCCCAGTCGGCCATCGGAGGCAGTCTGAACATCATAGCCTTCCATTTCCAATCGATCCCGCAAGGTTGAACATAATTCGTGGTCATCATCCAGGAGTAAAATTTTCGCTTTCACATATCCACCTCACCAGGGTTTCGATACCGTTTCCTCCCGACGCAACATTGTATATTTTTTGTGGGTGTCGTCGGATTTCATGGTCAAGAATTTTATGCCATTTTCTCACAAAAGGCCTTTGAGAAACCTATTGTTTACCTGCCCGGGACACCAACGCCAGAAGATCCTGAAAATCGAACGGTTTTGACAGAAGCGCAAAAGCCCCTGCTTGCTTTGCTTCCTTTTCAATTTCCTTTGTCATATTACCACTCACGAGTATGACTCGCACGTCCTGTCCCTTCACACGATAGGACAGGGCTTTGAGAAAATCGAGCCCATTGATAACGGGCATATGATAATCTGATATGATGATATCCACGTCGAGGCCTCCATCCAATAAGACCAGGGCCTCCCGACCATCCTCGGCTTCCTTAGCTGTAAAGCCGTGACTCTCCAAATACAGACGCAAGGCCTGCCTGTAAGGCCGGTCGTCTTCAATTAATAGAATGGGTTTTTTCATATGGTACGCCCATGGAATAGCCACATAGGTGTCGGGGATCGCTCCTTGGCCTGCGACCTCGCCTATCGTTCCCAGGTTCATGAATCGCTACCTGATAAAAAGGTTATCAATCAATTGGTCCCAGTTCCGCCCAACTTCCTTTATAAGCAAAAGTATTGCCAAGCTCTTCCTGCCATATCTTTCAATAAATTCTTAGAAGTAACACATTGAAATTAAAAGTAAAATTTTCTTAGCGCTCTACCCGTTATCTATTAGGAGTGAGGAAAGTCCCAATTCAGTTATCTAAATGGATAAGGGGCGTATCCCTTGTGATGCTTGTAGAGCAATGCATTTAGAAGATGCTCTCCTAAGGAAATATTTATCATCTTTCCTAAAACCTCCTTGGTTTCAGAAAGGAGAAGACGTCTCTACCGATGAGACGGGGTCACAGTCCTTTAATCCAGTAAAACCTGAAAGGGGTCCTTTTGCCGAACATGCCTCTCATTTCTCATTTGATACCCTATGAGAAACTTGCTAAAAGAAGTCTCCACGTTCTCTGCATCCAACCCTAACTTTTGATTGCCCCTGAAGCATGAAAGCCAATTTCTCTCAATTTCATCCTGACCAATTTTCGTTTGCCGAGGATCCGGTGTTGATACTGGAAGATTTTTGGAGTCAGGAAGAACGGAAGGTTGTTCGGGAAGCCATGGCACAATCGAAATGGATTGCCCTGGCCGATATGCCACCCGTGGCTCGAGCCTTTCCCAATTGCGGAAATTGGCAGAAATCGGACATTGGCTCTTCCGATGCTGCCCACTTTATCCAACGGGTCGGAATGTCCTGCATTGCCGCCTACATTGAATCCTTTCCAAACATAAAAAAGCGGCATGTCAATTTTAACTATTTTTCGTATGGGGCGGGTGATTGTCTTCCAACCCACGACGATACCGACGACCTCTATACCTATGCCGAGGGCCGTCGACCGCCAACTCGTCGTCTCGCCTTGGTCACCTATTTCCACGAGGAATGGCATCCGGACTGGGGAGGGGAACTTATCTTGTATGGTCCTCCCGCGAACTCAAAAAAGAATACGTCTTTACAGGTGACACATTGCATCCCCCCATTGCCGGGATCATTGGCCATCTTTGCCGTACCTCGACAACATCGGGTCTGCCGGGTAGACGTACTTGCTGGAGACCATAAGCGTCTCTCCATCGCCGGATGGTTCATGACAGAACATTAAAACACCTCACACCACCCAGACCTTTTTCAGTCCTATCATTTCTACTCCGGAAGGGATCACACTTTAAGGCTGTGATGCAGCAGGGCCTTCCCAGCTTGAAAATCCTGCCGTGAAAGTTCACAAAGTGCCTCAGTTGGGTGAGACGTTGCCGTACCCTAGCGAACTGCTGAAAAACTCCAATTTTTTCTGAGAGCTTATTAGGATCAAAAATTTCACGAACTTCCCTGAGCGAAGCAGGATGTTCAAAAAGGCCCGCCTAGCAAGGCCGGGAGGCCCCCATTATAGGCGGAAGTATCTGAGGACTGGCCACACAGTCACATTGGGGATTACAATCGCATAAGGGCTTCTTTGGACAAGAGGGATTGGAAATACTGCTTTCGGAATTGCGTGCAGATGGTGCCATTCCAAGCTTCCGCCGGCGGTGTCAGATATCTGAATTTCAAGGAGATGCGCAATGGATAATGTATCAGACTATATTTTTGTGACTAACGTGATTCCTCAACATATTTGCCAGGAAGTTCTAGAGGAAATTAAAAACAAAGAGTGGAAACCCCATACCTGGTATAACTATTCAGCCGATAATTTCAAATCCGAGCCTGAAAAAGAATTAGATACCCTCAATACCACCCAAGCCTTACAGGATACGTTAGCCCCGTTTATTTGCCAATCCGTCGAAGAATATATGATAAAGTTTGCGAAACAAGAAGATGAACGCATTAAAAGTTTTATCCAAACCTTCACGCCCATACGGTTTAACCGGTACCGCACCGGGACCATGATGAGGAAACATTACGATCATATTCATTCGATTTTTGACGGGAAATATAAAGGCATCCCCATCTTGTCCTTATTAGGGGTGCTGAACGAGGGCTATGAAGGGGGCGAATTTTTATTCTCTTCCGACTATGAGGTGAAGCTTAAAACCGGGGATATGCTCGTTTTTCCCTCGAACTTCATGTATCCACATGAAGTCAAAGAAGTCACGAAAGGGGAGCGATACACGTTTGTGGGTTGGGCATTTTAAATTGTGCGACTTCAGGAGATCGCAACAGTCCTGACTTCCCCGATGGCCTCAATAACTCGGTGCAGATGATCCATTCCACCCTCCTCTTTGGGGCGACCTCTATTCTTGGTTTCAACCTCGCCAGATTATTTCCGGAAACCATTCTGCCGTTTATCTCCCCGGGCAATTCTTCGAAATCGGTTTGTGAGTGGCCGACCCTTCAGTTGGAAAATTCAGATTGGGTGGAACGCACCTTGGCTCAGTATCAGCCGAAAGTCCTGTTGTATTGCCATGCGGTGTGTGATGTGCCGAAGTGTGAAGCCGACCCCGATTGGGCGCATGAGATCAACGTCCAACATCTCCGCCGGGTGGTGGAGAAACTACCAGCCCATATCCGATTGGTGTATGTGTCCTCGGACCATGTTTTTGGAGGGGATGGGGAGTACCATGAATATTCTCCCCCGTGTCCCATTAGTGTGTACGGCCAGACCCGTGTCAACGCAGAAAAGCTGGTCTTGAATCGACACGGGTCACTGGTCATTCGGACGGGTCTGGCGATTGGCCCTTCCCCTAACGGGCGCACAGGGCATCTGGATTGGCTTCGATACCGCACGCAACAACATCTTCCCATTACCATTGTTGAGGATGAATCTCGCTCAGTTGTATGGGTGACGGATCTGGCCAGACGCGTTGTGAAATTCGCACAAAGCACTGAGACAGGCATCCGGCACATCTCCGCCACTCGGGCTGTATCGAGAGTGGAATTGGCCAATCATTTGATGTCGATTTTGGGAGAACCTCCCGCTTTCCGTTGCGAGAGCCGTCATCAACGGCCGGCCCCCCATCTGGGCCGGGTGGAATTAACCAGCGCCTATTCAGATAGCCTTTCTTGGCCCTTGGCAAGCGTCCTGGATGGCTGAATAATCTACAAAAATATAAAATTAATTGATTTTGTAAAAGAGTATTGCTCTACGCAGAATTGATTCGAAATGATGCGACAAAACTTTCTGGCGATGCCAGGTTTTTTAAGATTTTTAACTTTTTATGCTATCGTGACTGGCCTCTTTTCTCCTCTAGCCTTCTACTATTATTCTGGATTGGTATTAGATGGTCCATATGGACAATTCGTGAGCGATGCAACCAGATTCCTGTTGCTGCCATTTGGGGCGTCTCTTTCTTGGTGCGGCTATCTCTTTCTTACGAAAACTCCTTTTGCTAGACAACTCTATCTGGGTACTTGGAGCATTTGGCTCTTTTTCATGTGCCTTTTTTCTTTTCTTTATATGGGGACTGGAAAAGCTATTTTTTCTCCAAGTTTTTTGGGAACCATCGGCTTCTCATGTTCCCTTATCACGTTGATTGCCTGGTATTTGTTCTGTAAACATTCTGTCATTGCGTACTTTTTACCGCCCTGTCCAAAAAAATGACTTGCCAGTAAAAAGAGCTCAGCGCCCCAAAACCGTTGCCTCAATCCTTCCAATTTAGTGTCTGGTGGCTGAGGGCTTGTTTAGAAGTAAAAAAAGGAACAGCAAACATAACGGCCCGAATAATCATACTCAGGAACAAAAGGTTCCGAGGCGTAGGCCAATAGTGAACTCAACATGATTTGTGCCTCCCCAGTCATGCCAATCCCAAAGCAGGCCGTCATCTAGATTTTCTTACAGATTAAGCCTGAGGCACGCCAACCGCTCTAACTAGCTAATCAAAAAAATTCGGCTAAAGCACAGATGCCTGGTTTTTGAAAAATTGAACTGTGGGATTCAACGGCGTTCCAGCAGTTTCTTCCTAATTGTGTGGCGGGTGTACCCAATGCGAGGAGTCCGGACGCTTTCGATCAATCTATAACCGGCTAGACGGATGAAGAATGGGAGGCTAGAAATACGAGCTGCAACCCGATGATTGTTTTGGCATCACGAATGGTGCCGTCCTGAATACCGGCCAACGCCTTTTCAAGCGGCCATTCCACCACGTCCAACACTTCATCGTGGTCCAAATTCTGGCGTCCTTCCTTCAGATCCGTTCCCCGATAGATATGGATGACTTCATCCGTAAATCCTGGAGCGGTCCAAATACTGGTGAGCAACTCCAACTGACCGGCCCGATAGCCAATCTCTTCCTCCAGCTCGCGTGCTGCACAGATGAGCGGGGCTTCCTGAGGATGTAGTTTGCCCGCGGGGATTTCATAAATAAATCCTCCCGCTGCATGGCGAAATTGCCGAATGAGAATAACAGTACCGTCACCTTTAACCGGCACGACAGCCGAGGCACCAGGATGGCGAATGACTTCTAATTGGGTGGATTGCCCATTGGGCAATTGCACCGTTTCGCGGTTGAGAATTAAGACTTTTCCGGCATAGATATGTTCGGTGAACAAAAGGGGTTCTCGTTTCAGTCAGAATGAGTAATACTACAATAGCGCTTTAAGATTTTGGACGTTTGTAAAACGGAAGCGTGACAGTCTTGGCTTGTACCCGCTTTCCACGAATGTCGATTTCAAGCGACATGCCTTCCTTGCGCAGTTCAGGGGGCACATATCCTAAGCCAATCCCTTTTTGCAAAATTGGCGAAAAATTTCCACTGGTGACCTTACCCACCAATTGTTCATTGCTGAAAATAGTCATATCGTGGCGGGGAATACCGCGTTCCACCATTTCAAAGGCGGCAAGCTGACGAGTGAGACCATCTTTCTGCTGTTTGCGTAGCGCGAGGTGCCCTTGAAACTCGCCTTTATCCCAGGCCACTACCCACTCGGCACTTGCTTCCAGCGGGGAGGTGTCCTCATCCATATCGTTGCCATACAGCAAGTAGCCCACGTCTAATCGCAAAAGATCCCGCGCCCCTAGCCCTGCGGGCTTGGCTTCGAATTCCGCGCCGGCCTTCAATAGTCGATCCCACGCGGAGACCGCTTGCGCCGCAGGCACATACCATTCATATCCAAGCTCTCCGGTATATCCCGTTCGACTAAGTAACCCGGAAAACTCCGCGCCCTCCAGCGCCAAACAATTCCGGGGCTTCAGGGCTTCGATTGGCATTCCTATGAGGTTTTGCATAATGGCTTTTGATGCCGGCCCTTGAATGGCAATTTGAGCCATCTCTGTTGATTGATCACGAATGATCGCCCGCGGAAATTTTTCCGACTGATGCTTCAAGAACCATTGGAGCATCTTTTCCCGATTGGAGGCATTGACGCAAACCAAAAACGAGGAGGACCCGGTTCTATAGACAAACACGTCATCGAGAATGCCTCCGGAGGATTGACAGACCATGCTATATTGAGCCTGCCCTTTCTGGAGGCGACTGACGTCATTGGTACTGACCCATTGAAGAAAGGCTTCAGCCTGGTCCCCCGATACCTCGATGCGTCCCATGTGGCTGACGTCGAAGAAACCAGCCGACTTCCTGACCGCAAAATATTCCTCAAGGACACCAGTATATTGAATGGGCATGAGCCAGCCGGCGAAATCCACCAGCTTGGCATTGAGCGCACGATGGGCGGGAACAAGCGGGGTTTCGTTCATCAACGCAGATCGAGCAATTCGACTTCAAAGATAAGAGTGGCATTGGGGGGAACCGCTGCTCCGGCCCCTCGGGAACCGTATCCTAATTGAGGCGGGATTACCAATTTGCGGATACCACCGATTTTCATCCCTTCGACGCCCTCGTCCCAACCCTTAATCACCTGGCCCGCTCCTAATCGAAAGGAAAAAGGTGAATTACGATCTTTAGAGCTATCGAATTTTTTTCCGTCGGTGAGTGTTCCCGTGTAATGGACGATGGCGGTTTCTCCCGGATGGGCTTCACGCCCGGAACCAATGGCGAGATCGACATACTGTAATCCAGAAGGCGTGGTCATCATCGCTTCTTCCGCAGCCTTCCCAGACAGAGGATTCAATACAAATATAATGAGGAGGAGGATCCAGGATCCTATAATAAATACGGGTAATCGAAGACCTGATTGTAACATCATACCGTTTTTCATGAACCTCTCTCTTTGCTAGAATGAAACGTATCCAATACCATGCCCGTTTTTGATGGGCGAGACATTTCTTCATAAAACAGCGCCATACTGGCCGTATACCCATGCAAAAAATTCTTCCCGCTTACGGGACCAATTTCTCCACCTGCAAAGAATCCCGCTATCGGAATGGTCCCCATTTGTTGTTGCAAAGTGGACACATCATGGTGAGGAGTTTCGAAAAATCGCCTCCCACGGCCATTACAACTAAATAACAACGCGCCCTTAGGCAGACCGTCCGGATGGGTCACTCGCTCCTTCGATAAAAGTAAATGGAAGTCTTCACTCGCGGCATGAGCATCCCGCACATGGAACTGAATCGTCTGGCCCTCCTGGACAAAATCTGCGATGGCGAGACTCCCAGATTGTCGATCGGCTCCTAACAGCCCGCGGATCAAAAAGTCCCCTTGGCCGAATTCGTGGCGATGTTCATCCATGGCAATGCCCACTTGCAGCCCGTGAGCCACTTGTTGTTGTTCGTGTTCATCTAACGCTTTCAAGGTGGTTTCCAATCGTTCCAATGGCGGGATTCCCCCAAGCTCCTGAATGATATTCCGATCGACCTTGGTCACAACATACCGTTCACCAATAGGTTGACACCCTTGAGACACCACCGTCCGGATTTCCAATCCACCCTTAACAGCCACGCCGACGACCCCGGATCCCATAATGTCTCGATTTAAGACCAGGCGGCTTTCCCCGACATCCATGCCTCCACTCGAAATTCCTCCAATAGCGGATGATCCTGGAGCATGCTCCTCCAACAGGGACAATAATTCATCTATGGGGGTAGAAAACGGATCGGCAAAAAGGAAAAACGTGTAAGGATGGGTGGTGGCTTCTAATGCCACAGGCCAGCCAGCCAATGACGCTTCCTCACCCTCTGAGTTTGGCGTTAACTTGAAGGGCACCACTCGCATATCGGTGCTTCTCAGGCCCCAGAGCACCAGACCAGGATGTTCCTCAATTTCCTGATTGCCCCCAATTACCCCTTGTCCCATACACCCCACCAGTGCCTGAGGACGAAGGTTCTGGTGGATGATTTCGACCATGCGTTGAATGTCTGAGGAATAATGGGGAGAAAAAAAGACAAATGCGAGATGACATTCCGCCTGGCCTAATGCCTCATACACTGATGCGGCTACCGCCTGAGCGGCAACTTCGGGATGAGCTTCTTGGGAAAGGGCAACGTGACACTGCATCATAATTCAATTGTTTCGAAGTCTAGCAATCCCCGCCAAACGATGTCCATGAAAGAGATTTGGTGAATTTTTGTCCTCTTTTCCTAACCCGTCCCGATAAAACCAAAGAACATTAACCCCTGACCTAAGTTGCTTACTGAATTGTGCGACCATAGGCATTGAAAATCAAACGGAGTCTTTCAACAGAGATGGCCTCAAAACGTCGCCCATCTCTTCCTGTCACCGTTGTGGCTTGCAGCAGGGCGTTGAGAATGGCCTCTTCCGTGGCCTCCACCGTGGCTTGAAACAAGGGATTGATATGGGTATCGGCAAGATGTGCCATAAAAAATGTCCGGTGTTCCGGATAATGAGGAATAACATTGCCGGTGGAAAACGCCAGGACAAAATCTCCACTGCCATGATGGGAAATGGACCCGGTTCGCGCCAAGCCTATGGTAGCCCGGCGCGAGAGTCTAGACAGTTGGCGTGCATCAAGCGGAGCATCCGTCGCGATAATGATGATAATGGACCCGCTGTCCTGCCGTCTTTGAGGGGGGACCTCTCCCGGAAGCTCGTCCAGAGCTGGCACGATCGATTCTTCGGGGTCTTTGCGTGAAACAATTGGCAGGTCGGTATTATAAACTTGGCCCACCGGCACTCCCGCGATCGTTAGTTCATGACGACGGCCATGGTTAGCATTTACTAAGACGCCGACACGATATCCTCCATCTTCAGATGGAAGCACTCGAGAGGCGGTACCAATGCCACCTTTAAATTGATAGGACACCATCCCCGTCCCTGCCCCAACTGATCCCTCTGAAACAGGACCTCTTGTTGCCGTTTCCAGGGCGTGAACCACATCTTCCGGAGACACATGCCTTCCCTGACTATCATTCAGTCGGCTATCGTCACATTCAGCCACCACAGGCGTGAGCGTATCATCTGTTATCCCAATGTCGGGATACCGCTGAATCATCCAGCTCATGACGCCATCTGCCACACGAGGGACATTCAACGTATTCGTTAACGCGATGGGATATTCTAAAAACCCTGATTCCGCGACCCAGGCCAATCCCGTCATTTCCCCTGTCCCATTTAATACAAACGCTCCTGCTGGAACTTTATGATGCCAAACATCTTCACGCGGAATAATGACCGTCACACCGGTCCGAACAGGGCCTTGACCTACCTGCAAGGCCCCCTCGCCTTCATGAATGGTGACATGTCCTACTTTCACCCCTTGGACATCGGTGATGGCATTCATTTCCCCCGGAGCATACCGGCCTATAATGATCCCAAGATCTTGCACATGGGGGCGGGGTTCTACCAAATCCTGGGAGGCAGAAGGATTGGCCAATACCGCAGAGCCAGTCCATGCCCAGCCAATTCCTAACATGCTAAAAAGATAGGCCTGAACACCCTGATTCAATTTCGGAAAACGCATATTGCCAGTCCTACCTGTCCTCCAACCCATTCACCAATAGCAGGGAAGAGTCATTCACACAATTGATTAGGGAAAGGACGGGAATATCCAGGAATGCTCTTTCTCATACATATGGTAAGCCGTTTCTTGAAATCCGAGGTGGGCATAGGCCTGTTGGGCCCGATGATTTTTCTCCTCCACATAGAGGCGATATCCACAAACGGGTTCCTTGTTCAAGTAGGCTTGGCTTTGCACATACTCATAAAGCTGCCGAAAGATTTGCTGTTGACGCTGATCTGGATGCACGTACACACTTTGAAGCCACCAAAAATTCCCGTTTCGCCAATCGCTCCACTCAAAGGTGACCAGTATCTGCCCAACTACTATAAGTCCGCCACCAATAAGAGACTTTTCTGCAACTGCATACCATCCCTTACCCGAATCTTTGAGAATTGCCTCTATACCCGACTCAAGAATCCGCACATCTAATGCGCGATTTTCAGTTTCCCTGGCTAAAGCCAAGTTGAAACCCACAATAGCATTCAAATCGGACATGGTTGCCCGTCTGATTATCACCGGGGATGACCTATCCATTTCCAGGTCAACGATCCTTCGTCGGAACATTTGCTGGTGACAACCATCCCGGTCGGGGGCGGTAGAGTCCGGCTGAAAACTCCATTTTCATTGCCTCTTCTGGTGGTAACTGAATTCGATTCACACTCTCTTCTGGGACAAAGGCCAGATAGCCGGTAAACGGATGGATTGCTGTCGGAACAAAGACCATCCTTAGAGTTCCTTCAGGGGCAACTTGTAGCCTGGGTGGAGGTAATCCCATGTCAAACCCTAAAGCCCAAAGCCCCTCACGAGGAAACGGAAATGCGACGACTTTGCTTTGGCCAAATCGATCGCGGAATTTGAGGACATCCGCCATACTTTTAAGGGTATAGTAAATACTACGCACAAAGGGAATACGCTCCAAAGAATCTTCCAATTTTCGATGGATTTGCTGCCCAAGTAAATGGGTCGTTCCCATGCCCACCCAGAGGACAAGAAGACAAAAAAAGGTGATCCCTGAACCTGGAATCCTTACGCCATATAACGCCCACACAATGTCAACCGTCATATGCTCTAAGGCTTCGAGTAGCGTATAGAGGATCAATAAGGTCCCCCAGGCTGGAATAATAAGAAATAAACCAGTCAGGAGATATCGTTTGAAAGTATGGTCAGTAAGGGCAGGCATAAAATAGGTTGAGCTATGAAATGCGAGCAGTCTACCAAAAACCTACTCACTCCGCAGCATCAGAGACACAATGATTTGTGCGCTCAAAAATACGAATTTTCTGAAAATTTCTTGCTACAAAAGAAGGCCAGTGCTAATCTTCATTGGGAGAAGAGTCCGTCAATTTGCTGGCACGTATTGAAAGGAATCAGATGGTGCACCCTGAGGATACAATTAAAGGGAAAGGTGAGATTGCTACTGACCTCTTGGCAATACTCTGTTGTCCGGAGACAAAGCAAGAGGTGTGTTTATTGGATCAAACCGTTGTTCAACGACTGAATCAAAAAATCTCAAAAGGAGAATTGAAGACGAAGGGAGGTCAACTCGTCACTGAACAAATTGATGGAGGACTCCTTCGAAAAGACAATACTGTGGTCTACCCTATTCGTGATCAAATTCCCATTATGCTTATTGAAGAAGGCATTCCCATAGAGAAATCCGATCTCTCATCAATGTAAGGTTTTAGCCCTCACCGAATTCTAAGAATAAAGCGGTAATTATTTTTTGGGAATAGACTTTTTATAAACCTTGTGTACTCCGACCTCCTTTTTTAAACCACCATAGAGATCGACCAATCTGGACTACCACATAGATAAAGACTCCAAAAAAAATACCATAATACCCATAAGATTCAATTGGCCAGTTCTGTCCACCATGCAGAAGAAATCCCAATGCCACATGGGCCCCCAACCCTAAACATAAGGCTAAAATAATCCACTCACGGACCATTGTTTTTCGAGACAACCCCATGTTAGTTCCGAGTATTCAGTACAAAGAGCAGAGCTTGGACCATTCCTGGAATGGTCCAACACTGATGGGCAGGCAATTATACAGGGCTTTTCGTTGATTCGATTTCCGTGGCAGTGATTAAACTGATGAGATAATCAGTTACAAAAATTAGGGCTTCTTCTCTTCCATCCGCGCGACGCCCTTTTTCCCTACGTTGTATGGAGAGTTCATGTTCCAGATCTGACTTAACATCCCCTAATAACTTCTGAAGGGATGCTGTCGTCAGGTTCATATCCACATCCTCTAATTCTTGACAGCGGTCTAAAACCCAGTTAAGCCCTTCTACCCGACCAAAATACCGTTCTTGTTCAGCCGCATCAATTCTGGCCATGGTTGAGGCAAATGCTTGTCCTTCATAAATCAAGTTGTAAAAACTCGCCACGGCACGATGTAAAATTGAATTCATTATCCGTTCCTCACAAAAAAATTATTGTACTCTCTTTTGATTATATACTGCTAATCAGAATCCTTCTAGGACTTTTTCATTATAATTGTACAACAAGGTTGCTTTTTTTATTGCTCTGGGGAGCTCAGGTAAATAATAAAGGATGAAATTCGGCCATAAACCCATAATACAAGGGTGCAAATTGCTTCAGGCTATTGGGACTATTTTCTTTAAGCCGTTTAAAAAAGAAAACCTGGAGAGTTGGATCCATTTTCTCCAAAAGTTTCCCTAACTCCGACATTGAGAATTTACCTTGCGGAACACTTAAAATATAGTGAACCAGACGTTCCACAAATTGATGCATAACATATTCACTGTCCATATATTGTTTTGGAATTTCGCCATTTTTAATGATTTCGGCAAAGGATACAGCTTGAGCCGAAAACGGGATATCTTCTATTGTTTTTACAAGTTTCGTCACGCTTCTTTATAACCCCACCTTGGCCTCATCGCCCAAGAAATCAACATTTTCAAATAGTTAATTTGTAATTGTATCAGGGGTTCCTTGTATATCAAAACATTTATACCGATTTTTTTACAACAATTTTTGAAAATATTCTTCAAAAGTCAAAATAATTGAAAATTTTTCAAACCATTCCACCAACCAATTCCGTTTTAAACCAATTTTTATCGATTAACTAGGTAAGCCCAAAATTTTATATATTGCCACTTCATAAAATTTTCCGGCCAACGTAATAGAAACCGGATACCTCATCTCCTAATCAAGCCAGTTTCAATTCAAAACATCTCAGTTCATTTATAAATTTCGAGCTCTTCTCTACAAAAAATTATACGGCACCCCAGAAAAAAAAGAGCAGGGGGCGACGCATGTCGCCCCCTGCTCTTCGGGTTCCCCTCTGGGCTCCCTGCTTACAGCCAGTTCACCCGCTCCGCCGGGCGGATGTAAATCGGCTCTTCCACTTGCTGCCGCACCGCTTCCTTGCCCGATTTGTTGAACCCCAACACCGTGTCGTTGTACATCTCAA